>JAUNVO010000024.1:0-17897 GCA_030540695.1 Micrococcaceae bacterium
TTCGCCCCACTGGTCAAGCCAGTCCGCAAACGCGGCTACATGGCCGATGCCACGGCAACATCCATTGCCAACGCCACACACCTCTCCGCCGCAAAATACGCCGGCCCCATCGCGGCCCTAAAAACTCTCGCCTGGATGATCGACGAAGCCCAGCGCGAAAGCATGGAAGCTCTACAAAAAGCCATGACAACCACCGTCCCCAACTACCTCAAAGCCTGCACTGAACTGCAAATCACCCCCGCATCAATCCCCACCCTCGTGGGCGCCGAAACTCCAAAGGAACCAAAGGGATCCACGGTGACCCACATGCGCGAGGCTGCAGAGAAACGTCGTGCAGGCTAAGCGGGCCAAGCGTCCGGAACTCTTCGGGGACGAAAAGCCCCGAATCTTCACTCCCCCACTCCAGCCGCTAGAACCGCGCTCGCCGGAGACGGAAGCGCGGACGCTTGGTTATGACGTCATTGACTTCGCAGAGAACGCACTTCACCTGAAGCTGTTCCCCTGGCAGAAGTGGCTACTGATTCACATGCTCGAGCTATTGCCCGAGGGTGGGCTGCGGTTCCGCACTGTGGTGGTGTTGATTGCCCGTCAGAACGGCAAATCAACACTGTCGCAGGTGCTGGCGCTGTGGTTCATGATGGTCTGGGGCTGGCCCCTGGTCATGGGCACGGCGCAGGACTTGGAGACCGCGGAGGAAGTCTGGCAGGGAGCCGTTGACCTCGTTGAGGAAGACGACGAGCTGTCGGCCCTGCTCAAGCGTGTGGTCAAGGTCAACGGCAAGAAGGCCTTGGAGCTGCACTCTGGCGCCCGTTACAAGGTCAAGGCGGCTAACCGTCGCGCTGGCCGTGGATTCACAGGCAACCTGATCATGCTCGATGAGCTTCGCGAGCACCAGAACTGGGAAGCCTGGGGCGCGATCACCAAAACAACCATGGCCCAGCTCGAGGCACTGGTTTTGGCCCTTTCAAATGCCGGTGACCTGACGTCAGTGGTTCTCAGCTACTTGCGGAAGATGGCCCACGAAGCGCTGGGCGATCCTGACGGCATCTGCGACGAGCTGTCCACCTCGGGGCCTTCCTTGATCGACATTGAAGCTCTTGAAGAAGAAGACGAGGAGTTCGACGATGACGATCTGGCCGACTTTGAACAGGACGAAGACACCCTGGGCTTGTTTGAGTGGTCCGCTCCGCCGGGCTGCAGCAAGTGGGACCGGGCCGGGTGGGCGCAGGCCAACCCTTCGGTGGGCTGGAATCCCGGGTTCACTCAGCGCACCATTGCTGCCGCGTGTAAGACCGACCCTGAATGGGTGTTCCGCACCGAGGTTCTTTGTCAGTGGTCTGCGGGTACGCTCACGGGCCCGTTCCCTCCTGGTTCTTGGGACAAGGGCAAGAACGTTCCTGAAGAGGGCCCGGACGGCAAGCCGAGGGTTGCCGAGGCAGACCGTCTTGTAGGCCCAGTCTTTGCTGGTGTTGACCAGTCCCCTGACCGTTCCATGACCTACGTGGCCATTGGCGGTTACCGGGCCGATGGCGTAGCCCAGGTTGAAATCTGGGCCGGCCGTTATGGCTCGGATTGGGTCAAGGGCTACCTGATGGACGATAAACGCCGTGATCGGATTGTTTCGGTTGCGGGGCAGTCCAAGGGTGCCCCGATTTCGCCGCTGATGGAGTCGCTGGCTGCGGATCCTGAGTTCACCGTTCCGGTGGTCGAGTGGTCCGGCAGTGACTTGACGGCTGGTTGGGCCGACGTCTTTGACTCAGTACGTGATGAGACGGTGCGGCACAACCCGCAGCAGGTACTGGACGTTGCCGCGGCTACTGCCGTGATCAAGACGTTCGGCGGCGGTGCGTCCATTCCAGACCATGCCAAGTCTCCTGCTGATATTGCCCCGCTAATGGCGTTCACGGCTGCCAAATGGCTGCTGGGGCGTCGAGAAGTGGTAGTTCCTCCCCCGCCGCCGAAACCGGAGGCGATCCGTGCTTCTGAAGAGCGCGTTTCCGAGACAGACAATGTGGCCTTTATGGGCTTCTGATGAAAGGAGCAATGAATGACTGTTCCGACGTCGGAAAAAGGTTATGCGAATACGTCCGGGGGCTGGTGGACATCACTGGACGAAGAAGAGACACCGGAGCTGCAGTGGCCGAAGAGCATTGGGGTCTACGACAAGATGCGTCGTCAAGAGTCCCAGGTTATTTCTGTTCTACGTGCTGTTACGCTGCCGATCCGGCGAACGGTGTGGCGGATTGATCCGAACGGGGCCCGGCCCGAGGTTGCTCAGCAGGTAGCTGACGATCTTGGGCTGGCGCTGGTGGGCGATGATCCGACCCGCAAGGTAATCCGGACACGGGACAGGTTCTCATGGGACGAGCACCTGCGCCTCTCATTGTTGATGCTCCCGTTTGGGCATTCGGTGTTTGAGCAGGTGTACCGGATTGATGATTCTGGCCGGGCCCGGCTGCGGAAGCTCGCCTGGCGCCCACCCAAGACCATCGCCCGCATAGACGTTGCTGGTGACGGCGGGCTGATGGCGATACATCAGCACGGTTCCCTGGGCAAGGGAGCGCCGCGTATGGGTGTGGAACAGCTAGTGGTCTACGTCAACGAACGTGAGGGTGGGAACTGGCTTGGCCAGTCTCTTCTACGAACCTCGTATAAATACTGGCTGCTCAAGGACCGTTTGCTGCGTGTCCAGGCGCAGACGGTGGACCGCAACGGCCTCGGCATCCCTGTCTATGAAGGCTCCTCGGTACCTGACACGGTCACTGGCGAAGAGCGGGCTACTCGTGAAAAGGATGAGATCGATGCGGGACTGAAGCTGGCTCGTGGGCTCCGTTCCGGTGACAATGCTGGTGCTGCGATTCCCAACTCAGCCAAACTCACCATGAAGGGCGTCGAGGGTGACCTTCCGGACGCGGACGTGCCGATCCGCTATTACGACGAGCAGATCGCGCGCTCTGTCCTTGCTCACTTCCTGAACCTTGGAACTGAGACGGGCTCATGGGCGCTGGGGTCCACGTTCGCGGACTTCTTCACCATGTCTCTGCAGACGGTGGCGATGCAGATCGCGGACACGGTCACGCAGCACGTCATCGAGGACCTAGTTGATCTGAACTGGGGCCAGGATGAGCCGGCGCCAAAGCTGGTCTTTGATGAGATCGGTTCCAGGCACTCGGCCACAGCCGAGTCCATCAAGGCCTTGATAGATTGCGGGGCGCTGACGCCAGACCCGGCGCTTGAAACGCACCTCCGCACCATCTACGGACTGCCGTCTATCGACGATTCCGACCGGGCCACGATCCGCAGCGCCGAACCGACACGGACGGCCCCGGCAACCGAACCAGCACCCACGAAAGGACAAACAACATGACAAAATCCCAAAATGTCCGGCCTGTAGCTGCTGAGCCGGTTCAGTGGTACCGAATGGAAGCCGATACCACCAAAAATTCCGCCGAGGTTTTCATCTACGGCGCGATTGGTGGATGGTTCGGCGTCGACGCGAACCAGTTCGTCACAGACCTCTCCACCCTCGACGTCCAAGAGATCCAGCTGCGGGTAAATAGCCCGGGCGGTTCCGTGTACGACGGCGTGGCCATCATGAACGCGCTCAAGCGCCACAAGGCCAACGTCGTTGCCTCGATCGATGGGATTGCCGCCAGCGCGGCATCCTTCATCATCATGGCCGCTGACGAAATCCAAATCGGGCCCGGCGCCGAGGTCATGATCCATGACGCATGGGCCTACACCATGGGTAATGCCGATGAACTGACCGACGAAGCCGCCCACCTGGACCGGATTTCCAACTCCATTGCCAGTCTCTACGCCAGCCGTGCCGGCGGCACCACCGAAGAGTGGCGCGACGCCATGAAAGCCGAGTCCTGGTACTCGGCCAAAGAGGCCGTTGCTGCAGGGTTGGCGGACAGCGTCACCGGAGATACCACCAAGACCGAGAAGGACACGGTGGACGCCTTCACGGAAGTCTCCAGGTTCCTCCACACCGGCCGAGGAAACGCCCCAGCACCGTGGATGCCACCGGGCCAGCAAACGGCCGCCAGCGCCACACGCATGCCAGTCAGCGCCGTCGTACAAGAAGCCGCCGGCTGGCTCAACACCACCAAGTCTCGTGCAGGGTTCCCTCCCGGCACGGAAAAGCTCGTCGCAGCACTCGCCGACGAGCCCCACACACCGACTGCACCGCAGCCGGCATCAAACACCACCGCAGGGAAAGGAACTGACGACATGTCAGAAACAGTAATCAAGGGGCTCCGCGAGCGGCTCGGCATCCCCGCCGCAGCAACCCTCACCGACGACGGCATTCTCGCCGCTCTCGACGAGGCGCTCGCAGAGCAGGTAGAGCCCGTAGCCCCGGTTGTGGCAGCGCCTGCTGCTGGCACCGTCGTCCTGGACGAGGCAGCGTACAACGACCTGCGAGCACAAGCGGCCGAGGGCAGCGCGGCCCGTCAGGAGCAGCTCGCAGCGGCTCGCACCAACTTGGTCGAGGCAGCCGTGAACGACGGCCGCATTCCTCCGTCTCGCCGCGAGCACTGGGTAAACACGCTCGAGGCTGATCCGGGCATGGAAGCAACCCTTGCCGGGATGGCTAAGGGCCTTGTTCCTCTCGTCGCAGCCGGTTACACCGGTGGCGTCGATGAGTCCTCGGACGAGGACACAACGTACAGCAAGATCTTCACCAACCCGAAGGAGTCCTGATCATGGGCCAGTACCTGCCTGTTTTCCGTCCCGGTGACACCGTCACGTTCGAGGTCACCACCGCAGTAACCGGCGGCCACCCCGTCCAGGTTGGCACGATCGACCGCTCGGTCGCTCCGGCCGCCGCAGCATCCGTCACCTATGTGGGGGTTGCTGGCCATGACGCCGCCGTGGGCGACAAGGTCACCGTGGAGATCGGCAAGCCCGTGCATCTGCTGGTGGCCCTCGGCTCCGTGGCTCTGGGCGCGAAGGTCGAAGCCGCTGGCGCCGGCAAGATCCGCACCGCCACGACCGGCACGGCCATTGGCCTTGCACTCACCTCGGCCGCCGACGGTGTACCCGTCCAGGTCCTCCAGTTCTGAGAAGGGAACCATTATGAAGACTTACCCCTACACCCCCAGCCAGCTGGCCAACGCCAGCGCGACTGACCTGCTGGCGTTCCTCAAGTCACCGACCTTGCTGGCACGTCGCATGGGAGAGATCCTTTCGGCTCAGCAGTTCATCGGCAATGCCCTCCTGCAGGGCCGCTTTACTCTGCAGGGCGGCGCGATCGCGGTTCCCTCGAACGAGAAGATCCGCACCGACCGCAAGGCCGAATCAGTGGCTCCCGGCGCCGAGTACAAGCTCACCCCCTTGAGCGCTGAGCAGTACGAGATCTACACCGGATCCAAGGAAGGCCTCGCCACCGAGGTCACTGACGAGGAAGTTGGCCGCAGTCTTCGCCAGCCCGTCGACGAAGCAATGCTGCTCCTGCAGACTGAGCTTGTCTTCAACGCCAATGAACTGTCCTTGGGCGTCATCACGTCCTCGGTCACGCAGACACTTGCTGGCGGTGCCTGGACGAATGCCAAGCAGATCCTCAAGGACGCTCTCCGCGCTCAGGCAACCGTTCGCCGCCTGAAGCTGGGCTACTCCGTCGACACGGTAGTACTCAACAGCATTCAGTACGCCGAAGTACTTCCCGAGCTGATCGATCTTCTGCCCAGCACGGACACCTCGGCCATCACTGGCAATTGGCCGACCATCAACGGCCTGACGTGGATCGCCAGCGACGACGACGAAATCAGCGACCCGCTGTTCGTTGACAGCCGCCGTCTCGGTGGCATCGCCCGCGAGGCCATCCCGTCTCCGGAATACCGCCCCGTGGGTGGAGACACCGGCGTGGAAATCGCGTCGTTCCGAGAGAAGGCGGACAAGACCCGCATCCAGGCCCGCAACCCGCACGTGCCGGTGGTCACCAACCCGCTCGCTGGCATCTTCCTCACCGGAACAGGAGCATAACCATGGCTGATACATACGTCGCGAAGGCGAACGTCGTCAAGGTCTCCATCGGCCCAGCCGACGGTAACCGCGTAGCCCGCATCATCCGAGCCGGTGGGGCAATCCCCGAGGGAGTCGAGCAGACATCCCTCGACGCCCTGGTCAAGCGCGGCCTGATCGAGCGAGTCAAGCATGCGGCCGCTCCGGCCGGAGCCGAGGCAGACGCGGCCGCCAAGGCTGCTGCCGATGCTGAGGCGGCGGCCAAGGCCGCTGCAGACAAGAAACCTGCTGGCAAGTAGTAGGAAGGAGGGGACGCCATGGCTAATCTCGCAGAAGTCGAGGATCTAGAAGGCGCGTGGCGTCCTCTCTCCACGGCAGAAAAGCCGCGGGCCGTGTACTACCTTGGGGCAGCCTCCCGTCAGATCCGCCGTCGTTGGAAAACCGTGGATCAACGCATAGCTGACGGCGAGTTGGGTGATGAGGACGTCAAGGACGTCATCATTCACCTGGTTCTTCCGCTGCTGGACGCCCCGCCTGTCCACAATGCCAAGTCGTGGACGGCAGGGGCGGGCCCTTTCCAGCACCAGGTGACTTTGCAGTCTGGGACTCGTGATCTTTTCGAGTTCGAGGACTGGATGGTAGAGGTGTTTGAAACCAAATCAGCGGCTCTTCCTGCTTTCCATGCTCCGCCGTCCGGCCGGTATGAAAGCATCTTCAATTGGCCTGAAGACGGCCCAACCTTAGGAGGGTGCTGATATGGGAATCGTGACGATGTTCCCCCGGGATTGGCTTGTTGATGTCATCGTTCTGCGTGGCGAGGGCAAGGACGCAAAAGGCAATCCTCTTCCGGTTCAAGAGATCCCCGCGACGGACTGCATCATTGGTCCCCGAGCGACGTCTGATCCTGTCGATCGATCAGACGTTGTGGACTCGACTGCGGTGCTCTACCGGGATCCTGAAGCCGGGTTCCGGTTCCTCCCCAAAGACCGCATACGAGTCCCTGCTGGCGCTCGCATGGCGGGTGACTGGATGGTCGACGGTCGCCCTGGCGAATGGCCGCACGGTTGGGAAGTTGGGTTGGTGATGGGCTGATGGCGAAGTCGTATAAATCGCTTGAGGCGGGGCTGAAGGCAGTTGGCCAATCGCCCGCTCTTGGGCAGGTCGCTTTGTCTGCTGCCCGGGAGTTGGCGGCCGCTGCTAACCGGACTGACCCTGCTGGCAAGTACGAGGCCTCTCCTCGGACTGTGATAGCTGGTTGGAAGAATGAGCGCCGTTCTGGTGCAGCGGTGAGTGAGACTACGCCGTCGTGGCGTGGCCGTCGAGATCGGACACTGGCCAGGATTGCTGGCCAGATGAAAACGAGGGGCTCATGAGTGACGGTCTTGTATTCCCCAATCCGAGGTCGTGCCTGTTCGATTTGATTGACGGTGCCGCGCATTTGGGCGAGATTGTCCATGCCTTCTATCAGGAACCCGCTGATGAGCTTGGCGCGTTGGTTGGGCCCTTCCCGATTGCCATCATTTATGCATTGCCCGGCGGTTCGGAGGGGTACTTGGACCGGGTGGACCGCATGGCGATCGACGTTTACGCACCAGGCGAGAGAGCCGTGGACACGCTGGAATCCATCAAGGCCAGCGTCAGTGGCTCGGATATTGAAACCCCGTCCGGGTACATCGACAACATCAAACCTGACCAGGTTCCCACTGATATCCCGTATCAGTCGGACACTCTCAACAAGGCCACGGCGACTTTCCTCCTAACGTCGCGGCCACTCTAAACCCCGCTCGGGGAACAAACCATATTGAGCCCTTGAAAGGGGTTATTTGCTATGCCTACTTTTGATGAAATTCGGGTCGACGCTGATAAGCGTCAACTTGTCCGGAAAATCCAGAAGGCCATCGCCTGCATCGCACCGATGTCTGTCGAATTGCCCGAATCGTTGTTCACCGTGGGTGGCACGTTGATCGATGTGAAGACTTTGGGCTTCAAGATGGTCGGTCTGGTGACCCCGGACGGGTACAAGTTCGGCCGAGAAGTCTCCTCCTCGCAGATTGACGCTCTTGGCTATGCCTCCAGCATCCGCGAGGACGTGACGGCCGTGGTGCGGTCGATCACGGCTACCCCATTGCAGTCCGGCCAAAAGCACATGTCCGAGATCCGCATGGGAGCTGACTTCAGCGCGGTCACGCAGGATCCGGTCACAGGTGAAGTTGTCCTGGACGAGCCGGATTTGCCCATCAATGGCGAATATCGCCTGTTGGTGATCGGCTCTGACGGGCCTGCCGCTGCTCAGTGGATTCTTGGCCGCGGCTACGGGGTCGTCAAGCTGTCGACCACGGGCGAAGAAGCGTGGGGATCCGAAGGCGCTGTTTCTTCCGAGCTCAATTTCAGTGTCTCCACTGACGAGGAAATCGGCACGCCGACTCGTCACTACATGGGTGGCACTGGGGCCCTGGCCGCAAACGCGGATCTGGGCTTCACGCTCGGAACTCCCTAACAAAGCTGCGGGCCGCGCCACTTTCCGGGTGGTGGTGGCGCGGCCCGCTTCACATCCTCACTACCCGGAATCTGTAAGGAGGCCCATCGTGGCAACACTCAAGCACAAGTCAGGTCACACAGTGACGACCAGTTACGCGCCCGAGATCGTTTCTCTTCGCGCCCAGGGCTACGCCGACGTACCCGAAGTTCCCACAGCTGAAGCCACCGAGGTTATAGCTGATCCCATTGCGGATCCCACGGCAGGCGTTCCTGCTGTCGAAGCTAAGACGGCTGGCGCCGTCAACAAGCTCAAGTCCACCAAGTAAACCAACTCACCACCCGGAGGTAACACCATGGCTGTAGATAAGCCGAATATCAATCTGACCCTTGCCGAGCTTGAAGCGGAGATCGGCAAGCCCGAACCGTTCGTGCTGGCTCTCAGAGGCGGGAAGCGGATCACGTTCCCGGACGTCTTTGACCTGCCTGTGGAAGAGGCCATGACTTTCATCAAAGACATGGAGAGCGCGGGGAATGACCTCAAGGCGCTGGAGCGGTGGCTGTCTGTTGACGACTTCGCCAAGTACAAGGAAGCCAAGCTCAGTCTTCGCACCCATAGCGCCTTGGTGGAGCGCGTGCAGAACTACTACGAGCAGACGGTGGGCAACTCGGGGGAAGACAGCGCCTCCGCGAGCTAATCAGACGGTTCCGACCGCAGATCCGCGCTGACCTTTTAGAGGTGTACGGCGTGGATCTAGCGCTCTGGTTCCGCGAAAGGCGCTGGGTGGCCCTCCTCGAGCTCATCGATGGGCTTCCCAGCGCTTCACGACTCAACGAGGCCATCTCGAATGATCCGGACTTGGCTGAAGCGATCGCTTCACAACCGGAACCCAGCGAGCCGTGGAGTCCACGCATCGCAGATTACAGCCTGACGAACGTGATCTTGATTCAGATCGTGGACAGCCTCAAGGCCCTGCAGCAGACACAAATTGCGGCTGCCGGCGGTAAGCCCGGCCACATGAAACCCTTCCCAACCCCCCGCACTGCGATTGATCGCTTCAGAGAAGCGCAAGAGCAAGAGTTCATCGCCGAAATGGCTGGCCTATTGGGGTTCAGTCCTGGCGATTATTGACAACTGAATATTGGAGGCCCACATGCCGGTAGTTGGTATCGCTGAAATTGAAGTGAAGCCGGTATTCAAGGGCACTCAGGCCGCCATTGGCCAGATGGTTGATGGTTCGGCCTCGGCTGCTGGTACGACCGCTGGCCGGACCATGGGGTCCAAGCTTGGCGGGGCTCTCGCTACAACGGTGAAGGCTACCGCCGGTGTTGCCTTCGCAGGTCTCGCTCTGGCAGTCACCAAGGGCTTTGGTCGGTTGCAGGCCATTGAGCAAGCAAAAGCCAAGCTGACAGGCCTTGGCCACACGGCTGAAAGCGTCACCGAAATCATGAAGAATGCGACGGCGTCCGTGAAGGGCACCGCATTCGGCATGGATGAGGCCGCAACCGTTGCCGCCGGCGCGGTAGCGGCCGGCGTTGCGCCAGGCAAGGACCTCGAACGGACCCTGAAGCTGACCGGCGACGCAGCAACCATCGCAGGTGTTGGCATGTCAGATATGGGTGCGATCTTCAACAAGGTCGCTTCCTCGAACAAGATCCAGGGCGACGTGATTGCCCAACTCTCCGATTCAGGCATCCCCATTGTGCAGCTGCTCGGCAAAGAACTTGGTACGACTGCTGAGGAAACCCTGAAGCTGGCAAAAGAAGGCAAGATCAACTTCGAAACCTTCCAGAAGGCCATGGAGGCCGGCATGGGCGGTGCAGCACTCGAATCTGGCAAAACCTTGCAGGGTGCCTTCAAGAACACCATGGCATCCGTCAGCCGTATCGGCGCCAATCTGCTCTCCGGCGTCTACCCTCTGTTCACAAAATTCTTCCAAGGACTGATCGCCTGGATGGAACCACTGGAGGCAAAAGCCAAGGTCGTTGGTGCCGCGATCGGGACCAGCATGGAAAAGGCCGGCACCGCCGTCATGGGCATCTTCTCGATCATGGCCAAGGGTGACTTCACTGGCGGCCTCGGCGTCGAAGAAGATTCCAAACTCGTGGACTTCCTCTTCCGGCTCCGCGAAGGATTCATCAGCCTGGCAGAAGCTTTCAAAGGAACAGCCTCAATCCTCTTCAAGGGCGATTTCATCGGCGGCCTCGGCGCAGAGGAAGATTCCAAAATCGTGGACTTCCTCTTCCGGGTCCGCGAAGGATTCATCAGCATAGGTGTAGGCCTGGGGCTACTGAACTTCTCATCCTGGGAGTCCTTCAAGTCCTCGGCCGTCGAGGCAGGCGGCACCATCGGCGGATCCTTCGCCAGCATCGGAGAATCACTCCACACCCTCGGGCCAGCCTTCGCAGAATTCGGCCGCCAACTCCCCAACATCACCGGTGCCTTCGTCAAACTCGGCGGGCTAAGCCTAAACGTCCTCGTAACCACCCTAGGCTTCCTCGCCGACCACGTAGACACCATCATCGCCTGGATGCCAGTAATCGTCGCTGGCTTCATCGCCTGGCGGCTAGCGACCAATGCCCTCGCCTCAGCCCAATTCTTCCTACAAGCCGGACAAGTCGCCGCAGCACCCGTCCTACTCGCAAACAACATCCTCCGCTACGCATCCGTACGAGCCGAAACCGCGCTCGCGGTCGCCACGGGGCAGACGACAGCTGTAACGAATGTGAGCATCGCGTCCAAGATCCGGGACCGCGTCGCAACGATGGCCAGCACAGTAGCAAAGTGGGCCGGCATCGTGGCACAAAAAGCCATGACAGTGGCAACATGGGCCGGGAGCGTAGCAACCAGGGCACTTGGTGTAGCGATCAAATTCGCGATGGGCCCAGTAGGACTCATCATCGCCGGCATAACCTTGCTGGTCGCCGGCCTGATCTGGTTCTTCACCCAAACAGACCTCGGCAAAGGCATCGTAAAAAACGCCTTCGAAGCAATCAAGGTAGCCATAGCCGCAGTAGTCGACTGGTGGAACAACACGCTGATCCCCGTACTCAAGTCCGTAGGCCAATGGTTCAAAGACGTCTGGGACGGCGCCGCGCTCGCGGTTCAGGTTGCTATTCAGTGGATCATGGATGCGGCCGGGAACATTGCGTCGTTTTTTGATGTGTATGTTTCGAAGCCGATCCAGATTGCGATTCAGGCCGTCGCTGCCGTTTTCACGTGGTGGTACGAGAACATCGTGAAGCCTGTGTTTGATTCCATTTTCGTGATTGCCAACGGGCTCTACCTCGGACTTCGCGGAATCTTCCAGCTCGTGGTGTCGATCTTTGTGAACATCGTGGCACCGGCCTTCATGAACTTCTGGCACGGCGTTGTGGAGCCAGTGTTCGCTGCCATCGGCCTCCTGGTCAGTTTGTGGTGGTCCACGGTATCTGGGATATTCAACAACGTCGTGAGCTTCATCCAGACGGTTCTTGGCACCGTGTTTACGTGGTTCCGAGATTTCGTGATCATGCCGGTGTTCAATTTCATCGTCGGCTACATCGGCTGGTGGTGGGGCTTGGTATCCGGAACCTTCAACGCCGTCATCGGTTTCATTCAGACCGTTTTCTCTGCGGCGTTTACTTGGCTTCGTGATGTCGTCATCGTGCCTGTATTCAATTTCATCGCGGGCGTGATTTCGGCGTGGTGGAGTAACGTTCAGGCGAACTTCAACATTGTGGTCAGCTTCGTCCGAGACACTCTGGGTGCCGCGTTCACGTGGCTTCGAGATACCATCATCACGCCCGTCTGGAACGGGATACGGGACACGATCAGCAACGTCTGGAACAACGGAATCAAGCCGATCTTTGACTTCCTGTCGAATTCGATCAAAACGGACGTGCCGAACGCCTTCCAGACAGGTATTGATGGGATCAAGAATATCTGGGACAAGCTGCTCGACATTGCCAAGTCCCCTGTGCGATTCGTGGTCAACACGGTCATCAATGACGGGTTGATTGGCGCGTTCAACAAGGTAGCTGACATCCTGCCCGGCATCGACAAGCTGCCCCGAGTGGCTCTGCCTGCAGGGTTCGCTCGTGGTGGGTGGACGGGCCCGGGTGGTACTTACGATCCTGCCGGCATTGTCCATGCTGACGAGTTCGTGGTGAAGAAGTCCTCACGCCGAGCAATCGAGGGACGCGCCCCTGGCTTCCTGGACGCGCTCAACAACTTCGGCGCCAGCGCGCTATCCAAGCTGGGCTACGCCAAGGGCGGCCGCGTGAACCCGGTCAAGAATATGACCTTGACGCAGGGCTTCTCGGCATTCCATGACGGCATTGATATTGGTGTCGGCACCGGTACCCCAGTATTCGCTGCGGGTGCTGGCCGGATTACTCACGCTGGCCCAGGTGCAACCGCACCAGGTATTAGCGGTGGTAACGAGGTCCACCTGCTCAGTGACGGTGTGGAGCAGTGGTACGCGCACCTTTCCCAGATCGGGGTGAAGTTGGGGCAGATGGTGGCGGCCGGGCAGCAGATTGCGCTCTCTGGCAACACCGGCATCTCGAGCGGCCCTCACCTGCACTTTGGTACGTACAACGGGGGGTGGCCCAATGCCATCAACCCTTTGTCGTACCTCGCTGGCGCTGAGTCACCCAAGGGTGGCGGTGGATTCTTTGATCCACTCGGGGCACTCACCGGGCTGGCGGAGAAGATCGTGGGCCAGATCAAGGGGGCATTCCCGTTGGGAGGGTTCATGATTGACGCCGTCACAGGCGTTGGCAAGAAAATGTTCAGTTCCGTCATCGACTGGGCAAAGGAAAAACTCGGGTTTGGGGCTGTCACAGGCGCCCAGCAGGGTGCGCATCTAAACCCGATCCTCTACGACCAAGGAGGCGTGCTGCGCCCGGGCCTGTCTCAGATCATGAATGCAACGGGTAAGCCCGAGGCAATCTACACGAACGAGCAGAACCGTGCCCTGCAGGCCCTTGCGGCACGTGGAGCTCAGCCGCAGAGCGGCCGTGGAGATATCAACTTCCATGGCCCTGTCGGGTGGGATCCGGACGAGATCGCCAACCGCATCGAAACGAAACGCCGGGATACTTTCGCAGCGTTCGATATCTAGGAGGTTCATGTGGCGAATTTCGCTTACGCATTGCCCTATGCCCTACCTAGTCCACCAGCCTCGCCATGGCAGGGTTTTCGCCTGACATGGCGGGGCTGGGACGGATCCGAGTGGGAGTTGACCAAGCCGTCCACCGGGTTGTTCTTGCGTCCAGGCGTGCGCGGTCTTCACATGCCATCCTTTGAACGGCAATCAACTAAGTCGGCAGGTGTCGCCGGGTCCCGTCATCGAGGAACGTCAACATCAGATAGGGATTGCTTTTGGCCGATCTATCTGTATTCGGATGACAGCTCGGCGGCATTCTTGGAACGAGATAGAGCCTTTTGGCGAAGCCTTGACCCTGACCTTCCTGGCACGTGGACGATTCACCTACCAGGTGGCAAGACTAGGTCATTGGGGCTGCGGCTCGTGGCCTCAGATGACGATCTGCTGTACGACTCCATCAAGATGGGGTGGGCCAAATACGGGGTCACGTTGCTGGCTGATCAGCCGTACTGGCTGGGTGAGACGGTGCGTAAGGCGTGGTCCCAGGGCGATCTACGGGACTACTTTGTGACAGAGGAGGACAGGGTGGCCTACGGCTACGCGGATGACGTCATCCATTACCTGTCCTCTGGCGGCACGTTGGGCAGCACCGCTGTCTCGAATGACGGAGACGTCCCGGCGTACCCGATCTGGACCGCTGTAGGGCCAATGACGGCGGTTTCCTTCGGTGTTGGGGGCTCGGACATCGTAGTGCCCTTTGATATTCCTGAGGGGTATGCGGTGCAGATCGACACGGACCCGATCAACGGTCAGGTGCTTTGGTATGGGCTATGGGATGGGAGCAAGATCACCGATCCTGTAGACCGCACCGCGGAGCTTGACCCGGCATCGAAGTTTGTGGCGATTCCTCGCGGTCAGGACCGGGGCTTGAGTATTGCGATGACAGGGACTGGTGCGGTCATGGCTGAGGTACGGAACAAGTATCGGAGGGCGTGGTAATGGCTAGCGATATTCCGTACGAAATTCTCGTGTACGTGGGGTGGAGCTTCAAGGGTTGGGTGGGGCGGCCGATTGATGTGAAACCGATCATTCGGCACAACATGAAATCAACGGCCGTCTTCACGATTGACTCTGATCACTTGCGAGCTGCTGACTTGATGTCACCAGGTGCGCGGGTCATGATCTACCGGCACGGCGCCTATGAGATGTCCGGTCCGGTCAGACTAGTGACGGGTGACTTCAACCTGGCCTCGGTCCTGACGTTCAGTGTGGAAGACGACTTCCGCATCCTCCACAACTGGCTGGCGTGGCCGAAACCGGCCGCACCACTGACCGGGCAGAACGTCGAGTACCGATCCATCACTGGCCCAGCCGAGACCGTAGTGAAGACGATCATGGCCGAGAACGCGGCACGGCTGGGCTTCCCGCTCACCGTGGCCACGGATCTGGGCCGCGGCGCCTCCGGGACCTACACATTCCGTTTTCACCCGGCCTATGACCGCCTATTCCCTGCCATCGACCAGGCAGGAATCGGGGTCACGGTGCGGCAGATCGATGGCGGGTTGCTGTTGGACTGCTACACACCCCGCGACTACCCGCACATCCTGAGCCCAGAGGCTGGAACCGTCCTCGGTGGCACCTATTCACTGGCAGCACCCACTGCTACCCGCGTAGTCGTCGGCGGACAAGGTGAAGGCGTGGCGCGTACCTTCAAGGGCTTTCCCGATACGGCGCGTGAGACTGCCTGGACGGACATCATTGAGACCTTCCAGGATGCCCGTGATTCATCCGTAGGTGACATCTACGCGGAACGTGCGGCCGAGTCCCTGGCCGAGGGTGCCCCGCTCTCTGGGCTGTCCTTGGAGCTATCCGAGACACCACACTTCAGCTACGGCCAAGACGGCATCCGCCAAGGCGACCGAGTATCGGCTCTCATCGATGGACAGACCTTCACAGACACGCTCCGGGAGGCGCGCCTGTCCTGGGACAAAGACGGCGACCAAGCCACCCCGATCATTGGCGAACGCTCCGACGACCCCGACATACGACTAGCTCGACGGCTGCGGTCCCTGCAGCGCGACAACAACGACAGGAAGGCCCGCTAATGGCACTGACAAGTGTTTTCTATGATGGCCCGGTAACAGAGACCGACCGGGCAACAAACCGGGCAGGAGCCGCGGACTACGGCGTCATTGGCGCCGAGGACTTCAAAGTCTCCGCTCATCCTTCAATTCCTTACGCATTGAATCTCGCCGCGGGTGTCGCCCACGGCTACGGAGTATCGGACACCGCAGCCGCTACGCAAGTGGTCCAGTGCGACACGCTCGCCACCGGGACACGCTGGGACCTCATCGTGGCCCACCGTAACTGGCAGCCGATCCTTGGTGGCCCGTCCACACTGGAAGTCATTCAAGGCGGGGCGACGATCCCCGACATCCAGACACTCCGAACCATCGGCCCCGGCGTCGAAGATGATCAACCCCTCGCCCTAGTCAAATGGACCGGCGGACTCAATACACCGTCCCAGATCATCGACCTTCGCTGCTGGGCCGGTAACGGCGGCTTGGTGGCTGCGGATAAGCTCGCTCTGGACTACCTGGCACGGCCGGGTGCTGATGTGCTGATCGGCTCCACGACATGGCGGTACAGCCTCGGCGATAACAGCGTGTGGGGCTGGCGCCCCGAGATCCTGCCACTGGTCGACATCGGGCAGGGAAGCGCACGCCCCATCTTCAAATCATTGGAAGTCAGGGTAGTCCTCAACACCTTCCTCGTCGCGGACATCATCTTCCCCACCGCATTCCCCACCGCACTGGTCTCGATCAGCTTCCAGCGACGCCACACGACAGCCGGCCCCGTGACGTTCACCGTCGTCTCGGGATCAACAAACCGGACCCGAGCACAGATCGTCGCTTCCGGCGCCAGCGCAGGACAAGAGCTCTACATCACCTACCAAGCGTGGGGTTACTAGCCGCCGGCTAATCCCCAGCACCCGCAAACCAAGGCCACGATCACCATCGTGGCCTTTTCCATGCCAGGAGGCACCGTGCCCGGACCATTCCCCTTCTCTCAGATCTTCGCCGCCGACCCCAACAACACCGCCAATGTAGCCAAGGGCGGATCGGTGCTGATCTTCGCACCAGGTGACGCAGCAAAAACCCCACTGGCCTTGACCACGGAAAGCGGATTGCCACTGGCCAATCCAGTCCCGGTGAACGCCAACGGTTGGGGACCAAGCTTCCTCCACGCCACTCTTCCCCAGGTCGCGTGGGAAGGCGGCGGCTTCAAAGGCACCTTCGAGTCCTACCAGGGCATGAAAGACGCTGCGGACGAAGCGGCCACGGCCGCCCGGGACTCCGCCAACTCAGCATCCAACGCGGCAGCCAACGCGGCCGGGGCCGTGGCGGAGCATCTCGCGGCTACGGTAGCCGAGGCGGAGGCAGCCAAGGTTGCTGCCCAGGCTGCGGCTGGTTTGGTGGGTGCCCCGGCGGGTGCTGCGGTCCTCGCTGCGATCGGTCCGGGCGGCGCTGCGGAAGCGACTCTTAATACCGCTATAGAATCTGCGAATGAGGTGCAGGTTCCACCGCTAGTAGCCCAGGCTATTGCCGCCGACGGGACCGTTGCTGAGGCCGCTGCAACCGCGGTGGACGCTGCCCTCCTGTTGAAGCAGTCTGCGTACCGGACGATCATCTGCCGCGGCGACTCCATAACCGCAGGCGCAAAGGGTGCGGGCGTCTCCTACCCCATGGAACTGTCCAAGCTCGTCCCGGGTATCCCGGTAATCTCCCGCGGATTCCCTGGTGAGAAGACGCAGGATATTGCTAAGCGGCAGGGTTCCGCTCCGATGATGGTTACCGTCACTGGCGGCGTTCTGCCTGCCACGCTTGCGGCCATCCCAGTCACGTTGAACGCGTCGATCTACATTGGAGCGGACGCGGACAACGGCAACGGCGATGGGCAGGGACTGTTCGGCACCATCAACGGCGTCCGTGGTGAGCTGCGCGGCAACATCTCCAGCGGATTCAACTTCTACCGCACCGTAACCGGGGCTGCGTTCAACGTCCCCACTGCCGTCCCCTGGGTAGATGAGTTCGAGACGCGCAATCGTGACGCCAACCAGATCATCATGACCGGCCGGAACAACATGAACGTCGGTTACGCGGACGTCGTCCCGTTCAACCGGAAGATGGCGGACTACCAGACCGCTGGCGATTACCTCGTGCTGTCGATCACCACCCGCGTTGACGAGACGTCGGGTACTGACGGCTACAACAAAGTGGTCATCAAGAACGCAGAACTGGCAACCGAGTTCGGCGCGCACTACTTCGACCTGCGCCGCTGGCTCATCACCAATGGACTATC
>JAUNVO010000024.1:17907-23128 GCA_030540695.1 Micrococcaceae bacterium
ATCAGCCGTGGGCCTCAGTCCAACCCCAGCTGACACCACTGCCATCAACGCAGACACCATCCCACCTGCACTGATGGACGCCGACCTGCTGCACCCCAACGCCAACGGCTACAAGGCAATGGCGACGGGCGTACACTCCGCCATCGTGGCACGCGGCTGGACGGGAGTCCTGCCGGTCCCTGCGGCACCCTCTGTAGGCGTCAACGATTACTCCTACCGGTTCGTCGCCAGCCGCTCCACGACACCCGCAGACTCCGCCATCGCTTCACTGAATAACGAAGTGGAGGCTGGTACTGACCTTGTGCAGGCTGTCTCTACCAAGCAACCCTTACTCCGCCGCACTGCCAACGACGCGTGGGTGGACTTCGACGGCACGGACGACGTGCTCGCGCTCCCGTCCTTCTCACCATCAGGCGGCGTCACCGTAGCAATCCTGGCAAGGGTCCAGTCCACCGCGTTCACGTCCCTGGTGAACCTGTCCAACAGTGGCGGGCTCAATATACAAATGGTGTCCCAGCCTCAGGTGGGAACCGCGAAGCTTGACCTTCGTGCGGGCACCGATCCCCGGCTTGGTCTTTCGGACACCACGAAGAACCCCGGAGACGGCGCGTGGCACCTCTTGGTAGGCGTGTTCAATGGGGCGTCGTCCATCGTTGCGTTCGACACGGTTGCCACCTCCGGCTCCATTGGCGCAGGACTGGCCAACCGGCTGAGCTTCGGTGATACCAACATGGGTGGACTCGGCGGCGTGCCGACGAACTACGATGTGGCCGAAATCCTCGTGTACAACCGGGCGCTGACCTCGGCGGAAATCACAGGGACACTATTCCCTGCGGTCAAGGCGAACCACCCGACCCTGATGCCCTAACTAGTGGGGACAGCCGCACCAAGCTTTGATGCATAGCGGGCGTGGCTGTCCTTGGTCATGTGTATCCCGTCCGGCAGGAACTCGAGCTCCCAGTCATAAGCGGAGACGTAGGTTCGGCCTTTGCTTTCGACGGCCTGCCGCATGGCGGTGTCCACGGCCTCATCATCCGTGATGGCGGGGGCGTTCGTGGGGCCGACAACGATGATAGAGGGTACTGCGGCGAAGTCGTCCAGGAGTGCAGACACGGCGGCTGCCAGCGCCTCACTCGGCCTGCCGTGGTCATTTAGCCCGCCCTCAATCAGGACAACGTCAGGATCAGTGGCGAGGATGCTATCCACACGCGCCCCAAACTTATGCGTGAGACAAGGTCCGCCGTTGATGAAACCGGTTCCGCCGATTGCGTCAACCTGCACAGCCCAGTCCTTGGCATCGGCCAATTGCCCAACCCATCCATCAGCTGGGCTATCGAGGTAGTCCCCGGCTGCGTATGAGTCGCCCAGGATGGCTACAGTCTGGCTGCCTTCACCCAGTGTGACGACGGAGCCCTGTGAGTTGATCGTCCGCTTGATCGCCTCGCACTGGGCAACCTGACGCTGAACACCATCGGCCTGCTGGATGTTCTTCCGGACCTGTAGCGCAGCAGCGCCACCACCGCCGACCAGCGCAAGAGCGGCGACAGCACCAATGACGAGACGACCAACACGCACAATTCCCCCAAGAAGTTTTACCCCCATCATAAGGGCTACTAACGACCGGTTAAGTTCCCCGCCCAAACCACCAGACACCTGGTGGTTTTTTCATGCCCAGAAAGGGGCTGCACATGCAAAAACCATTGAAGGCCACGGCATGACCGGGATGTGGCCAACCGGACCGTCATCCCGGGAGGGCTAAATGTGGATCCCCAGATCGTGGAAACGCTCAAAGCCGTTGTCGGGCCAGTTCTTAGCGGCGGCGGCGTCCTTGGTTTTTACCTTTTGTATAGGAAGTTCGAAGCCGAAACCAGGGCTTCACTTCGCGAAGATAACAAAACACTTCGCGAGGAACGCGACCAGCTCCGGAAAGACCTCAAGGAAGCCGAAGCCGACCTCCGGGCCCGAGACGAGGAAGTGCCCCAATGAATAGCTCACCAGGACAACATGCCCGGCCCTTCCCGCCCCGCTGGCTAGTGATCATTTTGGGGTGCATCGTGGTCGTCGGCGTCATTTTGACGGTCGGCTTGCAACTCAAAGCGCAGCTCGATACCCGCACGGCACAGGCGAACTCACAGACACTCGCCGCAGACATAAAGCGCATGTGCGCAACAAATGGCACGCTCATGGTCGACGACCGAGACTTGTGCGTGAAGGCTACCCAGGTCCAGGAAAATCCCACACAGGCTATTCCTGGACCGAAAGGTGACACGGGCGCTGACGGACTGGATGGGCTACCTGGCATTGATGGCGCGACCGGCCCGCCAGGTCCCACAGGACCCGCAGGACAAGTCGGCCCGGCAGGCGCAGATGGCACGGACGGGATTAGCGGAGAGTCGGGGCTTCCCGGTGCCGGCGGCCTACCCGGACCTGCCGGCCCAGCAGGTAAAGACGGCGCCATGGGCGCCACCGGAGCCACTGGCCTAACCGGTGAATCTGGTCGCGGCATCACTGGTGTCCAGTGCATCGGAGACGGTGACGATTCGTACTGGCAGATCACCTACACGGACGGCACGACCGCCCAATCTTCTGGTCCGTGCAGGATCGAAGGCCCCGAACCAACGGCACTACCCACACCCTAAGGAGGGCGCATGGCTTTCAATCAAGTGGTAATGCAATCTTTCGCTGACTATGCGGTCGCGAACATCAACGGCCGCACCAAGGACTTGTCCGGCAACGATCTGAACGTTGACCAGCGGTACGGGTATCAGTGCATGGATCTGTGGATCTGGTTCCGGTATCGGCTCGGATTCATGGACAACTTACCCACGCCTGACGCGGCGGCGGTCTGGGAAATGAACTGGACCGCACCTACCAACCGCATGTGGGAGTTCTTCGACGCGATCACTCCCGAGAAGACAGCGGTGGCAGGTGACATCGGCATCATGAACCGCAACTTCTTCGGCAACGGGGTCGGCCACATCTTCATGATCCTCGCCGACCTCGGCAACTCCATCCGCGTGCTCGAGCTGAACGGCTTGGGTGACGGATTCGAAGACGACAACGGCCGCCAGTACGGCTCCCCAGGGCGCATTCATGAGTGGCCCAAGACTTACCTCTATGGATACCTCCGCTGGATCGGCACACCGCCGGCAGTGGCCGGACAGTCCAGCAACATCGCACCCATCCCCACCGCACCAATCACGGAAGAAGGATTCCTCATGGCACTCTCCGACGCCGAACAAACCGAACTGCTCGCCAATGTTCGCACCCTCGTAAAAGCGCAGGTCTGGGAAGAACGCCTAGACAAGGGCATGAACGAGAAGCTAGACGAGGTTGTTGGCAACGCACGCAAAACTGTCTACGGCCTTGG
Organism: Micrococcaceae bacterium; assembly: GCA_030540695.1. Taxonomy (GTDB): domain Bacteria; phylum Actinomycetota; class Actinomycetes; order Actinomycetales; family Micrococcaceae; genus Paeniglutamicibacter. Next base: position 21,278 of record JAUNVO010000024.1, read on the forward strand.
CGACGTGAAAGCCAGCATCGCCAAGCTGCCTGCACGAGACATTGCCGCCGCCATCCCCGACAACCTCGCACAGCAAGTCGTTGACGCCCTCGCAGCAAGGCTCGCGAAGTGACCGGCCGGCGCGTGGCAGTGTCCACACAGGAGAACAACCCGCGCAGTGCGTGGGTGCGTACAGCGTTCGCCGCAGCTATCGCACTGTTCCCCATCCTCAACGGCGTCCTTGCCGTCGTCATCGAGACGCTGCGACCATATGATGCGCATATCCCCGGGTGGGTGTTCGCCGCCCTCAACGGTGTCCTGGTGGCTATCACGGTCCTGATCGCGCTCGTGACCCGAGTCCTCGCAGTCCCGGGCGTCAACGACTGGCTCCGCACTTACGCCCGCTGGCTAGCACCCGAGGACAAACAGTCCCCACCCGCGGACCCCACCCTGACGGACGCTTACCACCTCGCAACCCGCGACGACGCATAAGTAAAGCCCCCACCTTCACGGGTGGGGGCTTTCGTCGTTTAACAGTTACCGCTCTGGCCGTACGCTCATCAGCCGCACACCCTCGGGCAGTGTGCGCTTGAGCTGTTCGAATCCTGCCGTGTAGTCCTGGCATTCTACCGTTGTGGTCTCGATGGCGCCTGTCTCGATGGTCTCGAGCATTGCTGTGATGGTCATGGTCTAAGGATAGTTTGCGGGTGTGACAAGATCACGCGGCGACCGCTTCCATGGCCCGCACGCGCCAGGTCTCCCGGTCTTGGCCGAGCACCAGCTCAAAGGTGACGAGCGGCGACCGTGGGTTGTCGCCGATCCTTGCTTGGACTTGCCAGACCGCTACATCTATTCGCAGCATCTCGTCTTTGGGTGCACGCTGTGCTGTCTCCCACCACGCCACGCGCTCAAACCATCTCACGGGTGGCGCACCCACGTGCCATGTCCGGCCGTCACGAATGAACGACACTGGGACACCCGTCGCTGTTTCTACTTCCACGCTCTCCATGGTGAGGACGATACGGGCAAGCACTGACAAAGCAGGCGCCATGGTTTAGCGTGGACGCATGTTGCGCTGGGATATTTCACTGCACCCGTCGTGGGATCGCATGTACAAGTCTGGAATGACCGTACGTGAGATCTCCGATTTCACTGGCCGGCCACTCTCGACGGTTCAGCGTCACCTGCAGGTTCGGGAATTCTACGACAGTGGCATTCGGGCCGCCCATAAGACTGCCAATGCGGCTCGCGCACCTGGTTGGCCCACCACCCACTGGCAACGCCGATATAAGGCTGCTCAAAACTTTCTTGTCGAGACTGGCCGGCTACCCTCTGAGCGCGATGACGACGAAGAGAGTGCATTAGCTCGGTGGGTTGCCCGGCAGCGCTCTTCGCATCTCCGCGGCGAACTGCCGGACATTCAGGTAATACTGATGGACATGCTACCTGGCTGGACATACCGAGAACCAGCAATGAATCGTGACGAGCATTGGCGAGAACGACTCGCAGATCTACAAGCATTCGTCACGGAGACAGGCGCCATGCCACGCTACAAGCGCTACGATAGCGAACTCGAGCATAGTCTCGGCGTTTGGCTCCACACCCAGCACCAAGGCCGAGCTGAGGGACGGCTCAGACAATGGCGACTGGAAGCTCTCAACGAAACACTTCCGGGTTGGCGCAGCAGCATGTAATAGCGGAAGGTCTACCGTTGGACGCATGGCCAGAGTTACCGGTTCTTCCCGGAATAAAAGACTAATAAAGTACCAACGGCGCAAAAGGGGTACAAAGCAAAAAGACCGGAAACCCGTAGGTTTCCGGTCTTGCTTGTGACCCCAGCGGGATTCGAACCCGCGTTACCGCCGTGAGAGG
>JAUNVO010000299.1:0-1754 GCA_030540695.1 Micrococcaceae bacterium
CTGGGCGATGCGCGGTACGACGGCTTCCTGGTGAACGGTCTTCTCTTCGTGGATCGTATCAAGGATCCACTGGGCAATTTCTGGTGCATTGGTCATTGAACAAGAATACGTGTGCGCAAGGGCCCCCGCACACCACGGCCTAGGAATCCAGTCCCTCCGGCCCACGGGATGAAGGTTGGCCTCAGGCCCTCTTGGCCAAGCCCGGTGCCTGGGGTCGGCACCTGGTTGAGGTCCTGATCAGCATCAGACGGAGGGCTTCCACGCTCGTGGAAGTTCTCGCCTGAGCCAACGACATGCCCTAGCCCTGTGAAGCGAGCACGAAAGCCGAATCGATGTTGATGGTGACCTTGTCACCCACCAACACCCCGCCGGCCTCGAGCGCAGCGTTCCACGTGATGCCGAATTCCTTGCGGGAAATCTGCGTCGTGGCCGAAAAGCCCGCGCGAGTGGCCCCAAAGGGATCAACGGCCACGCCACCGAATTCAACAGTGAAGTTGACCGGCTTGGTGGTGTCCTTGATTGTCAGGTCGCCCTGCAGCTCGAAGTCCTCGCCGGCACCGGAAATGCCGGTGGACACGAAGAGCATTTCCGGGAATTGCTCCACGTCAAAAAAGTCTGGGCCTTTGACGTGGTCATCGCGGTTCTTGTCCTTTGAATCGAAGGACCCCGTCTTCACCTCTGCCCGGACGGAGGAGGAATCAATGGAATCCCCCACGCTCAGGACGCCGGTGACATCCGTAAAGGCACCGCGAACCTTGGAAATGCCTGCGTGGCGAACCACGAATCCCACCTCACTGTGTGAGGGATCCAGGTTCCAGGTGCCGGGGGTGAGGTCAAAGCTCATGGGGTTCCTATCGTTGCAAGACGGCCCGGAACAGCGGGCCAAGTGGGTATGCACCAACTATTCCACGAATTGGTTGACGCGTCAACCATTGCCTATCTGGGCTCGCTCTGTCACTGTTCAGGCGATACACCTCGACCATGAACCACACCCCGACCTCGCTCCGGCAGGGGAGAACGAAGCCCCTTAGGCGCTGCCCACCCATTCAACCTCGCCGTCGGCGAAGAACTGTTCCTTCCAGACCGGGACGTGGGCCTTGACGGTTTCCACCAGGTCGGAGCACGCGGCAAAGGCCTCCGCGCGGTGTGCCGAGGCGGCGGCCGCAACCAGTGCGGGGTCCCCGATGTGCAGCTCCCCCACCCGGTGCGCGGCCCAAAGCCTGGTCCCCGGGTGCCGTGCGGCGACCTGGGCGACGAGATCGATCATGCGCGCCGGTGCGCTGGGGTGGGCACTGTAGTTCAGCTGGGTCACCGTGCGTCCGGAATCGTGGTTGCGCACGATCCCGCCAAAGGTGACCACCGCGCCGGTGTGCGCCGATTCCACGGCATCCCAGGCGGTTTCGACCTCGAGCCCGGTGTCGCTGATACCGGCGAAGATGACCTCACCGGGCACGTTGCTGGCGTTAGTGGTGGGCATGGGAGCCTTCAAGCTGCTCACAGATGTGGGTCAGCAGCGGGCTGAGCACGCTCAGCCCGTCCATGACCCCGGACGGGGAGCCCGGCAGGTTCACGATGAACGTTCCGCCGGCGACCCCGGCATGTCCACGGCTCAGCGCGGCCATCGGGGTGTTCTCCCGCCCCTTGGCCCGCAATGCCTCCATGATCCCGGGCACCGTGAAGTCCAGCAGCTTCCCGGTTTCTTCCGGGGTGGTGTCATCTTGGCTCAGCCCGGTTCCGCCGGAGGTGATGATGAC
>JAUNVO010000299.1:1854-2977 GCA_030540695.1 Micrococcaceae bacterium
GCGTGCTTGTCGACGGCCTTGATCATGTCATACAGGGCCAGGGCCGCGGTGGACACCGCGGTCAGCGCCTCCATCTCCACCCCGGTCACCCCACGGGTCTTCACGGTGGCCTCGATGCGCACAGCGTTGGCTGCCTCGAGGCCAAAGTCGATGACGACCTTGGAGATGGGCAGCGGGTGGCACAGCGGGATCAGCTCGGAGGTTTTCTTGGCCCCCATGATCCCGGCGATGCGGGCCACGGCGAGCGCATCCCCCTTGGGCATCCCGTCGGTGTTGATCAGTGCCATCACCTCTTCGGTGGTGTGAACGTACGCCTCGGCGGTGGCCTGCCGGCTGGTTTCGGCCTTGTCGGAGACGTCGACCATGTGCGCGCTGCCGTCCTGCCTGACATGCGAGAGGCTTGAGGGGGTGGCTTCCTGGCTCATGAGCCATCTCCAATGATCAGGACGTTGACGCGGCTTCCCGCGGCAAGGTCGGTGGTGTTCTCGTCAATGAGGACCAGTGCGTTGCTCGCGGCCAGGGCGGCAAGCAGGTGGGAGGATGCCCCGCCCAGCGGGGTGAAGGCCCCTTCGGCGAAGGTGCCGCGGCGCACCTGGATCTTGCCCGGCATCGATTCCATGTCCTCGGTGAGGATGGCTATCTCCACGGTGCGTGCCGGCAGCCCCAGGGCTGTTGAGAGCACCGGTCGGATGAAGATCTCGAAGCTGACGAAGGCGCTGACCGGGTTTCCCGGCAGCGCCACGAAGGCCACCGGATCGCATCCGGGCAGTGAAAGCGTTCCGGCCCCTTGCGGCCCGCCGGGCTGCATGGCCACCGAGCCGAATTCGACACCGTGGTCTGCCAGCACCTCCTTGACCACGTCGAAGGCGCCCTTGGAGATGCCCCCGCTGCTGATCACCAACGGATAAGGGTGCTTGTGGGCATTCAGTGCCTCGCGCAACGAGGCGGTGAAGGTGGCCGGTGAATCATCCAGGACCCCCACGGTGTCCACCTGGCAGCCGGCGGCCCGCAGCGCGGTGCGCAACAGGGTGGTGTTGGCGTCGTGGATCTGCCCCGGTCCAATCTCGCAGCCGGGGGCCACCAGCTCGTCCCCGGTGGAGAGCAGCAGCACCCGTGGCCTGGC
>JAUNVO010000300.1 GCA_030540695.1 Micrococcaceae bacterium
TGGCCCGCGGGAAGCGCAGGATCGAGAGGCTGGAGCCGATCTTGGCCTGCGCGGCGAGCCTGATGTTCTCCTCGACGCTCAGCCCCGGAAAAAGGCTTGAGGTCTGGAAGGTGCGCCCCAGCCCCGCCGCCGCACGCTTGTGGATCGGCAGCTTGTCCATCGGGCGCCCGGCCATCGAGATGGTCCCGCGGGTGGGTCGCAGGACCCCGGAGACCAGGTTGAACAACGTGGTCTTGCCGGCGCCGTTGGGACCGATGACCCCGATCATTTCCCCGGGTCGCACGGCAAAGCTGACGTCTTCAAGGATGCGGGCCCCGCCGATTTGCAGGCCGACGCCGTGCCGCGCCTGGGCCGGGGGGGTGGATGGGCTCATGCGGGTTCCTTCTTTTTCGTTTCGGCGCGGGCGGTCTGGATTCTCGGTGGTGGGGGGGTGCACCGGGGTGCCGGTGCACGCCCGCACCGTCCATCGAGGTGGGCCCTTGGCCGCTTATTTGGCTTCCGGAGGGGCAACTTCGTCGCCTGGTACGGTGGCCAGCAGCTCTGGCACCCAGTCCGAGCCGTCCTTGTTCAACTTGGCCTGGTACATGTTCTGGATCAGGGCGTGGTCCGAGGCACGGACCGTGGTTTCCCCCTTGGGTCCGGCGAAGCTGTATCCCTCCAGCGCGGCGACCATCGCCTCGACGTCGTTGCCGCCTTCCTTCACGGCCTGGACCAGCATCTGGCCCGAGACGAAGCCGTCGGGCGAGAACAGGTCGGCCTTCTTGCCGGCGTCCTCGATCGACTTGACCATGGCGGCCTCAACCTCGTTGTCGGCGGCACCCGGGAAGTAGTGGGTCAAAAAGGAGATCTTTTCCCCGGCGTCCCCGAAGGCCCCGTAGGTGGCGATGTCGCCAAGCCCGGTGACGATCGGTGCCTTCTCAAAGGCGCCCTGCTGGTCCAATGCCTGCCACATTCCACCCGAGGTGGCACCCGCCCATGCGGCGAAGACGAGGTCCGGCTTGCTGTCGATGAGCTGGCGGGCGAACGGGGTGAATTCGGTGACGTCCTCGGGAACCAGGATGTCGTTGACCTTGGCGCCCTCGGCTCCGAGCACCGCCTTCACCGCGGCGAGGTTGCCCTGGCCAAACGCGTTGTCCTGGGCGAAGACGGTGACTTTCTTGTCCTTGAGGTCATCGACGAACGTGCCGGCGGTGGCCACGTCCTGCAACGACTGGCGTCCGGAGCGGAAGGTGTACTTGTTCGCTCCGGTGACCGCATCGGTCGCGGCCGGCCCGGAGATGTAGAGCACCTTGTTTTGCTCCGCCTGTTCCACCAGCTTCAGTGCGATGCCGGAGGACGCGGTTCCGGCCAAGATCTTGTAGTCCTTGCCGATCAGTTCCTTGGCCAGGGTGACGGCCTTGTCCGGGTCCCCTCCGTCATCGTGGTAGGTGATGTTCAGCTCGGTGTCCCCCACCTTTCCGGTGCCCTCGGTCGCGTAGTCGAGTCCGGCCTGCAGCCCCTCGTAGTACGCGTCGCCATAGGCCGCCAGGGGTCCGGTCTTTGAGTAGACGATCCCGATGTTCACCGGTTCCGAGGTGGCGGCATCGCCGGTGGCGCCCGCTCCGGGATCCGCGGTGGGAGCACACGCGGTCATCGTTAAACCTGCTGCAAGAACTGCAGCGGCCAGAAGCTTCTTGGTTGCTTTCACGAAATTGCCTTTCCTTGCGGAGCGTCCCGCCCTTGGAACCGTCCCGGATGTCGAGTGGTGGCCTTACAGCCCAGTAACCTGAAAGGTGATTCAGGTGACAGGTCAACAGTATGGCGCACGTCACGCACCTGTCAACGATCCGAGGTAACGATTCCGCGCTCGAGGATCCCGCGCGGCCCTCGCCTAGGCCCAAACGATGGGTGATCACCATTGCCACCGCTACTTCGTTCACGACAAGAACGGAAAGCAAGTAACAGCGTTGGCCGATCCCGAAGCTGCTTTCGGGTCCTCTCGCACCTGTCATCCTTAAGCAACAACAAGCTGAAAGGACTCTTGTCCGAAGCGGGCACCTGGCCCCTCATCCAGGCTTTCAGGCTTCCGCGGCGCTCCATGGGTGACCTGACCTTGATGGAAAGCGCGCCCCCTCGTTGTTGCCGGGACAGCTTCACGGGCTGCACAGATGGCCGGATCCCGTTCAGCCCATCGGCCACCGAGGCAGCAAACAGCATGACGATCGCCACGCGTGGGCTTCGGTATTGGCCGGTTGTGTAAGACCAGGAGTCCCTGACCCACGGCGTCTGGCAGTTGGATGAAGCCAGCAAGGATCCAGGTCTCCACGACCTGGTGGCGCAACTCCTTGAATCAAGCATCGAGTTCAGGCAAGGCAGCTATCCACCCACACCGGGCAAGCCAGCTGGTGTCCAGGATCGATTCGAGACCGGACGCAGTGCCGGAGTCACCCGCTAGGAACGCAGCACATCCAGCGCAAAGGCGCGCTCGAGGTCCACCGCACGGGCCGTGTTGCCGTCCTCGAGCACCGCCATCCTGAAGGCCTTGGAGATCGCGCTCCAGCGCTCACCCACCGGATGGTAGTGGAAAGACTCCAACGGGCTGCCGTCGGCATAGCCATAGCCGATCAGCTCCATCCCCTGGCGGATGTGCCGATGGACCGTTTCAAAATCGGACGCCGTGGATCCGGCGGTGGCCATCAACCCCAACATCGTCGCGTCGTAGACCGACTCGTCCCTCATCGAAGGGTGCGCACGTTTCACCAGGTGCGCCCACAGCTTGGCGGGGTCCTTGGCCACCCGCACGCCCGCCGGCGTGGCAACCAGCTTCCGGCCCTGCGCCTTGAGCAGGCCAAGGTCCATCAGGGCCTCGCGGAATCGCAGGACGCTGCGCACATTGACCTCGGTCTTGCCTCCGAACTCCACGACCCATTCATTCTCCCAGCCGATCCCGCTGATCACCGTGTGCAGCACCGCCGGGGAGAGATATC
>JAUNVO010000301.1 GCA_030540695.1 Micrococcaceae bacterium
GGCATCTACGCCGGTGCCGCCGCCTACCTGGGCTCGCAAATCCCCGCGAACACCATGGTCCATGGGGTCAATGTCGGCTCGCTCGCGCCCGAAGAGGCACGCCAGGTCCTGCAGGACGAATTGGGGCCGACGGCCGCGAAAACCCTGACGGTGAGCGTCGAAGGCAAGAAGGGCTCCTTGGATCCGGCAACCGCCGGGCTTGGCCTGAACCTCGATAAAACCCTTGACGGGCTGACCGGATTCACCCTGAACCCCGTCACCCTCTACGAGCGCCTCACCGACCAGCTGGATATCGAGCCCGCACTGGATGTGGACCAGGACGCGCTGCGTGGTGCGCTGGACACATTGGCACCGACCTTCGCCGTCAAGACCGAGGAAGGCAGCCTCGCCTTCAACGCCGCAACCCCGGTGCTGGACAAACCCGTCACCGGTGTCGCCTTGGATGCCGAAAAGGCCGTGGACGTGCTCGCGGATTCATGGTTTGACCATGACGGCGCGATCGAACTGCCTGCCACCCTCACCGAGCCCAAGACCTCCGCCCAAACACTTCAGACGGCACTCGAAGAGCAGGCCAAACCCTTGGTGGCCGGCCCCATCAAGCTCACCGACGGGACCTCCAGCGCGAACCTGAGCCCTCAGCAGCTCGCGGAGGCGGCATCGTTCAAGATCGCCGATGACACCGTGGGCATGACGCTTGATGCTGCGAAACTCGCCACGGCGGCCAGCGCCGGTTCCGACGGCTTCAAGTCCACCGCAAAGGACGCGAAGATCGTGCTCAAGGGCGGAAAGCCCGCAATCATCCCGTCGCAGACCGGCAAGTCCGTCGATGAGAAGGCACTGGACACAGAGGTGCTGGCGGCTTCGAAGGACAAGGACCGCACGGCCACCGTCCAGCTCGCCGTCTCCGAACCAAAACTTAGCACCGAGCAGGCGAAGAAGCTGGGCGTGAAGGAACCTGTTGCGAGCTTCTCCACGCCGTACCCTGCGGCCGATACCGTGCGCACCAAGAACCTCTATGCCGGAACCAAACGCCTCAACGGGCTGCTCGTGATGCCCGGTGAGACCTTCTCCCTGGCCAAGGCGCTGGGGCCGATCACCACGGCCAACGGCTACTACGGTTCCGGTGTCGTTGTCGACGGCTTCGCCACCGAGGCGGTGGGCGGGGGCCTGTCGCAGGTTTCCACACAGCTCTACAACGTCGGCTTCCTGGCCGGCTACGACGACATCACCCACAAGCCGCACAGCCGATGGTTCGACCGCTACCCGGCAGGGCGCGAAGCGACCCTCTGGGAGGGCCAGGTCGACATGGCGTGGAAGAACAACACGCCCTACGCGGTGATGATCGAGGCAGGGGTTGGCGGAGGCACCGTCAACACCCGCTTGTGGAGCACCAAGTACTGGAAGGTGGGTTCCTCCTCGAGCTCGAAGTACAACTTCACCAACCCCACCACCACCTATAACCCGGCCAGCAACTGCCAGCCGGAAAGCGGTGGAAAGAAGGGCTTCTCGATCGACGTCACCCGTACGCGCAGCGCCGCCGGCAAGAAGCTTCCGGCCGAGACCAAGTCGTGGACCTACCAGCCGTGGAACAAGGTCATCTGCGGCAAGAAGCCCTAGGGTCAACTGCCCGCCGGTTCCACCAAAAAGGCAGGTTCCCGACTCCGTTTTGCGGAGCCGGGAACCTGCCTTTTTTGGTCCACCACCGCGCACCGCGGTGCCGTGGCGGTGAGCGCCCTGGCTAGTTTTCCAGGAAGCCGACGGCGCCACCGACGTACTCGGTGTGTCCGGTGGGCACCTCGGCGCTGGCCATTGCGGCGACCTCGGCGCCGAACTGCTCGACCGAGTAGAGCTTCCCGGCGGCCGCACGGCGGGCCTCGATGGCGCCGGGCTCGGCACGGTCCAGCAGCGTGGCGGTGATGGTGCCCTCGATCATGTCGCCGGAGACCACCACGAATCCGATGCCCTTGGCTTCGAGTGCCGGAATGAACTCGCGCAGCGCCAGTTCGCCGGCGCGCTTGGAGCGTGCCACCGGCTCGTAGGCGTCCATGGTGGAAACCTGGTCGATGAAGTGCGCCTGGTGGCTGGTGACGAAGACGACGCGGGACCCCGGGCCCATCTTCGCGGTGGCGGCCTCGAGCATGGCGACCTGTGCGTCGCGGTTCAGGCGCAGCGCGTAGTCCTCGCCCATGCTGGTTTCCATGCCGCCGGAGGCGTTGAGCACCAGCACGTCCAGGGAACCGAAGTTTTCGATCGCCGCGTCAACCAATGCGTCCGGCCCCCCTGCAGAGGTCAGGTCGGCACCCACGGCGACGGCACGTCCGCCGGCCTCCACAATGCCGGCAACGACCTTGTTGGCGCGCGGGGCCTTCTGCCGGTAGTTGATCACCACGCCGGCACCCTGTGCGGCGAGGACCTTGGCCACTTCGGCGCCGATGCCGCGCGAGGATCCGGTGACGATGGCGCCCTTGGCTGAAAGATCTGTCAATTCTGCTCCTTGTGGTGGTGGCCAGGGCACCGCGTCGGCGGCGCGGACCGGTGCTGGCATATTGTGATGGTGCTAAGTTTCTTGGGCGGAACGCAGACGTTGGACACCCGGTGTTTCCATCCTGCCAGTGATGGACCGGAGGCACTGTTGTAGGAAACCTCCAAAGTGATCCCGCTCCACCGTGGCCCGACGTGGATCGCTGCGGACCGGTGGACTAGCCCAGGGACGAACGGACCATCTCGCTGACTTTCTTGCCGTCGAACCGGCCAGCAACCTCGGCACTGACCAGCTTCATGACCTGGCCCATCGAACGCATCGACAATTCTGTGCCCCCCTCGCGCAGCGTGGCAATGGCGCCATCGATGATCCCCGACACGGCGGCTTCATCCAGCGGCGCAGGAAGGTAGGCCTCGATGATTTCGGCCTCGGCGTTTTCCGCCGCTGCACGGTCCTG
>JAUNVO010000025.1:0-11797 GCA_030540695.1 Micrococcaceae bacterium
CGGAACTCCACGACGTCGCCGTCCTTCATGATGTATTCCTTGCCTTCGATGCGTGCCTTGCCGGCGGCCTTGGCAGCGGATGTCGAACCGGCCTCCACCAGATCGTCGAAGCCGATGACCTCGGCCTTGATGAAGCCACGCTGGAAGTCGGTGTGAATGACACCGGCCGCCTGGGGCGCTGTGGCCCCCTTGGGGATGGTCCATGCCCGTGTTTCCTTCGGGCCCGCGGTCAGGTAGGTCTGCAGACCCAGGGTGTCGAAGCCGACGCGTGCCAGCTTGTCCAGTCCGGACTCCGTGTACCCGGCGTCCTCGAGCATTTCCGCGGCTTCTTCCTCGGTGAGTTCGGCCAATTCCGACTCGAACTGCGCGTCAAGGAAGATGGCCTCGGCCGGTGCCACCAAAGCCGAAAGCTCTTCCTGCATCGCAGTGTTTTCCAGCCCTTCTTCATCGGTGTTGAACACGTAGATGAATGGCTTGGTGGTCATCAACTGCAGCGGGGCCAGGTCATCGATGTCGATTCCGGCTGCCTTGCCGGCCGAGTACAGGGTCTCCCCCGATTCGAGCACCTTCTGCGCGGCCTTCACCACATCGATGAAGGATGCCTCGATCTTCTTGGCCCGCAATTCCTTTTCCAGGCGCGGAAGCTGGTTTTCGATGGTCTGCATGTCCGCGAGGATCAGCTCGGTGGCAATGGTCTCGATGTCCGAGGCCGGATCGACCTTGCCGTCGACGTGAATCACGTCCGGGTCCGAGAAGACACGGGTCACCTGGCAGATCGCCTCGGCCTCGCGGATGTTGGCCAGGAACTTGTTACCCAGGCCTTCGCCCTCGGAAGCACCCTTGACGATTCCGGCGATGTCCACGAAGGAGACGGTAGCCGGCAGGATGCGCTCGGAGCCGAAGATCCCGGCGAGCACCTTCAGGCGTGAATCCGGCAACGGCACCACGCCCACATTGGGTTCGATCGTTGCGAACGGATAGTTGGCCGCGAGTACCTGCGCGCGGGTAAGAGCATTGAACATTGTTGACTTGCCGACATTGGGCAGTCCGACGATTCCGATTGTAAGAGCCACGGGAATAGAGTCTACCGGGGAAAAACTGTCGGTGCTTGCTGGGATGCTTTTCCCATGGATGCTTTGCTCTGGGTGGCGACCCTTTTCGCGCTGGTAGTCGGATTCGTGTTGGGTGTTGGCACATGGTGGTACGTCAACCGTGCCCCGCACTCCGAGGCCCGCGCAGCGGCCGGGGCCGTACGCGAGGAATTGGTACAGACCTCCAACCTGTTGGCCGGTGCCCAGGCCCAAGTCGCCGAGCTGCGCGAGCGGCTTAATGGGGAACTCGTCCGTGAGCATCAAGACCAGGGCGTGCTCCACGCCCTGGCGCCCGTTGCCGAGCAACTGCGGCAAGTCAGCGCGCAGGTTTCGGTACTCGAACGCGACCGCGTCGAACAATTCGGGCAGCTCAGCGAACAGCTGGTGCAAGCAGCGCAGAACGATTCCGAGCTTTTGCGCACCACCAACACGCTGGCCGCTGCCTTGGGAAATAACGCCGCCCGCGGAACCTGGGGCGAAACGCAGCTGCGCCGCGTCGTGGAAGCGGCCGGGATGCTCCCACACGTGGATTTCAGCGAACAGCTGCGCACCGCCGAGGGGCTTCGTCCGGACATGGTGGTGCGATTGCCAGGGGAAAAAATGATCGTGCTGGATGCCAAGGTTCCGCTGGCCGCGTACCTGAAGGCGCAGCAACTTGCCGGATCCCCGGATGAGGCAACACGCACCCGGGCCAAGGAACTGATGAAGGAGCACGCAAAGGCGTTGCGCCACCACGTCGATGCGTTGGCTTCGAAGTCCTATTGGAGCGCCGTGGATGGCAGTCCCGAGCTGGTCGTGTGCTTCTTGCCGGCAGAGTCGTTCCTCGCCGATGCCCTGGCCGCGGATCCTACGCTGTTGGATCACGCATTTGCGAAGAACGTGGCGCTGGCTTCCCCGGCCACACTGCTGGCGATGCTCAAGGGACTAGCCTTTGCCTGGCGGCAGGAACTGCTGACGGAGAACGCACGCGAGCTTTTTGTTCGTTCCCGCGAACTCTATGAGCGGCTCGGCACCATGGGCGGACATGTCGCCAAGCTTGGGGCCTCGTTGCGCGGCAGCGTGGAAAGGTACAACGCCTTCGTCGGCGCCCTGGAATCCCGGGTGCTGCCCAGCGCCCGACGCATTCGTGACATGGACCCAGGGCTGGGTGCCGAGCATGATCCAGCAGCCGCGCTGCACGAATTACCCGTGATCGAACAGGGCACCCGTGCCCTGAGCGCGGTTGAATTCCTTGAAACATCCTCCCCCGACGGCGGGCAGCAAGACTCCGAGGATGCCGATCACGAGGTCGCGCGTTAAACGACAATGGAGCGGGGCGCCGCTGATGGTGGCGCCCCGCTCCATTCGCCATTGGCTGGAACCTTCGGTACGTGCGGCTACGGCCCAATGGTCCTCACACGCTAGCTGCTGATGTCCGACTTCACGATGCGGCCGCCCGGACCGCGGGAATCGTCGCCGACTTCCTTGAGCTTGGCGCGGATCTCCTTGGGAAGCGAGAAGAGGATGTCTTCCTGGGCCGTGGTCACTTCCTCGACGCTGCCGTAACCGTAGTCGGCCAGCAGCGCCAACACGTCGCGCACCAGCACTTCTGGCACCGAGGCGCCAGAGGTCACCCCGACGGTTGCCACACCTTCGAACCAGGTCTCGTCGACCTCAGAGGCGTAGTCAACGCGATATGCGGCCTTAGCCCCGTATTCCAAGGCAACCTCCACCAGGCGCACGGAGTTGGAGGAGTTCGCCGAACCCACAACGATCACGAGGTCGCTCTTGGGTGATATCTCCTTGATGGCGTCCTGGCGGTTGGTCGTCGCGTAGCAAATGTCATCGCTGGGTGGATCCTGCAGCTTGGGGAACCGGCTGCGCAATCGACGTACCGTCTCCATGGTCTCGTCCACGCTCAAGGTGGTCTGCGAGAGCCAAATAAGCTTGTCCGGATTCTTGACCTGGATCGTGTCGGCTTCGTCCGGGTTGTTCACGATTTGCGTGTGGTCCGGGGCTTCCCCGAAGGTACCCTCGACCTCTTCGTGTCCTTCGTGCCCGATCAGCAGGATCTCGTAGTCCTCCTTGGCGAAACGGACCGCTTCGCGGTGCACCTTGGTCACCAGTGGGCAGGTCGCATCGATGGTGCGCAGCCCGCGGTCCTCAGCGGACTTCACCACGGCCGGGGACACCCCGTGGGCGGAGAAGACGACAAGCGCACCTTCTGGCACTTCCTCGTTTTCCTCCACGAATATGGCCCCGCGCGCCTCGAGGGTGGAGACCACATGCAGGTTGTGTACGATCTGCTTGCGCACGTAGACAGGAGCACCGTAGTGCTCCAGCGCCTTTTCCACTGCGATGACGGCGCGGTCGACGCCGGCGCAGTACCCGCGCGGGGCGGCCAGGAGAACGTTGCGTTCCCCTGTGACCGGTGCTGCCGCGGCGATTTCAGCCGGCGAGCGACGGGCACGCGGGATCGTGGGCATCGGAAGGGAGACCTGAACGGTGGAACTGGTAGCCATGGTCCAAGTCTACTGTGGTGCGCAAAATCGAGGGGTGCCCTTCCGCCATCGGCCTATCCGGCGGCCGGCTCGCCGCGTTGGCGCGCAACCCACCATGTCCACGAGGCGCCCACGAGCATCACCAGCAGTCCACCGACGATCAGGATCGTGGTGTTGGTGCCCAGTTCGCGCGCCAACCCATCGAGCAAACGGGCCACGACAAGGTTCTGCACGGTTGGATCCGCTGCGTGGGGGCCACTGCCCGCCAGGGACGCGAACCAGAGCTTGGCGGCAACGCCCAGCACCACGGCCATCACCCCTGCGGCGGCTGCCGCCCACCCCTTCCCGCGGCGTGTGGCAAGCAGGATCCCGGCCACTGCCGAAGCCAGCGCGGCCGCCGCAAGCCATCCCCAGCCGCGGGCCACCGACAGCCACGTGTTCAGGGTGGATGTGCGTAGTTCCTCTGCCGTGGGCCATCCGGTGTCCACCATCATCGACGGAATATCGATGGTGGCGGGCAGCAAGGCTCCGAGCGATGATCCGGCGAGGGAGGAATGCAAGCCGTCGTATCCGGAGTCCAGCAACGGGGCAAGGTCCAGGCGTAAGGTCACCTGTCCGTCCTGGACCGTGCCTTGCGCAGCCCCAGCCAGGCGGGTGGTGAAATCGGTGCGTGCCGATTCGACGGTGGCTTCCCACGCAGCGGGGAAGCCCGGCTCATCGAGCACGGCTCCGCTGGCTGCGGAAACCGCACGCTGCAGGGGCACGGCGAGGATCTGCGGCACGGCTGTGTCTTGGGTGATCCGCTCGCCCAGCATCGCGCCTAGCTCTTCGGGAAGCACCTGGCGCAGTTGCGGATCGCTCGCCAGTGGGGCGAGGATGCGTTGCAGCGGTTCAGGTGTGTCGATGATGCGGGCGGCCGTGGAACCAAGCATCGCCGCTGATCCGGCCAGCACGGCTACCAACACCAGTAAAACGGCGACTATGTTGCGCGTCGATGCCGAGATTCCCATGTAGATCCTCCACTTACCGGCCGTGCGGAAGGGCAGCGGCTGCCCTCCATCGGCGTTTTGTCCCACGTTACTGGTATCAATGGGTATTGGTGTATTTTTTCAAGGACCCCACACCAAGGAAGGCACAGTCCACGTGGAGCAAGCACAAGAGGCACAAGGTTCGTTGCCGCGCACCGCTGCGGCAACCACCCCGGAAAATCCCTGGCCACTGCGGGTGTTGAGCGAGAAACTCAAGGCCCACATCGAGAACTCCCCCGAGTCCTGGGTGGAGGGCCAGCTGCTGGAAGCCAACCTGCGCAACGGCCACGCCTATCTGGTGCTGCGCGACGTGGACGTCGACTTTTCGTTTTCGGTGACCGTCTGGGCCTCGGTGATGCGCACGCTGGAGACCGCCCCGGAAGTGGGGTCCAGGGTGGTGGCCCGCGTGCGCCCCAGCTTCTATGCCAAGACCGGGCGGCTCTCGCTCAATGCCCGCGACCTGCGTCCGGTGGGGCTCGGAGACCTGTTGGCCAGGCTCGAACGCCTGCGCCGGGCACTCTTTGACGAGGGGCTCTTTGATCCCTCACGCAAGCTTGGCTTGCCGTTGTTGCCCTCGCGCATCGGTTTGATCACCGGGCGTGATTCGGATGCAGAGAAGGACGTGATCCGAAACGCGACACTGCGTTGGCCGGCGGTGCGCTTCGAGGTCCGCAACACCGCCGTCCAAGGCGTCAACGCCGTCGCCGAGGTCACCGCCGCACTGCGCGAACTCGACGCCAATGAGGAGATCGAGGTGATCATCATTGCCCGAGGCGGAGGTGCCTTGGAAGATTTGCTGCCCTTTAGCTCCGAGGAGCTGGTGCGGGCGGTGGCAGCCTGCCGCACCCCGGTGATCTCCGCCATCGGCCACGAGGCTGACCGACCGATCCTTGACGACGTGGCGGATGTCCGTGCCTCGACCCCCACCGATGCGGCCAAGCGCGTGGTTCCGGACATCGCCGAGGAACTGGCAAACCTCGAACAGGCACGGGGCCGCCTCGATCGCGCCGTGCGGCAGAACCTGGAACGCGAAACCCAGCGCATCGCCTCCCTGCGGGCCCGTCCGGTGCTGGCGAACCCGGAATCAATGGTCGCCTTGCGCTGCGAGGACATTGCGCGGCTTTCCCGTCGCAGTACCCTGGCCATGCGGGCGGCGCTCTCCCGCGGCCACGATTCCATCGCGCACCTGCGAGCCCAGGTACGTTCGCTCTCCCCGCAACAGACGCTGGATCGTGGCTACGCGGTGGTGCAGCTGGAAACCGGCGACATCCTGCGCGACGCCGCCGAGGCCCCAACGGGCAGCGCGATCCAGGTACGGCTGGCCCGTGGCCGCCTTGACGCCATCGTGGACACCTCACACACCCCCGACGAAGGAGAAAACGCATGAACTCCGAACCAGCAAACACCGACATTGCGCAGTTGAGCTACGAGCAGGCGCGCGAGGAGCTCGTGGCCGTTGTCTCGCAACTCGAGGCCGGCGCCGCAACCCTTGAACAATCGCTGGGTCTCTGGGAGCGCGGAGAGGCCCTGGCCGCCAGGTGTGAAGCATGGCTCCAGGGCGCGACGCAGCGCCTTGACGCCGCACGGCAACAGAACGGCGACGCGGCCGAGTCAGCGTCCTAGGCGGCCCTGGCCTGCTCAAGGGTTGCCGGGCTGCTAGGAGTCGGCCAGTCGGCGCTTTTCTCCCTCGACGTCGAAATCCGCGGCCGGCCACTGCGGATCGATGGCTTTGAGCGCGTCGAGCAACAGTGCTGCCACCGCCAGCCGGGCGTACCATTTCTTGTCCGCCGGCACGATGAACCACGGTGCGTCCCGGGTATGGGTGCGTCGGATCGCGGTTTGGTAGGCGTGCATGTATTCATTCCAGACCTCGCGCTCGTCGATGTCGCCGGTGTTGAACTTCCAGTACTTGTCCGGCCGTTCCAGACGCTCGGCCAGCCGTGAGCGCTGCTCCTCGTTCGAGATGTGCAACATGACTTTGATGACCGTGGTGTGCTGGTCCGCCAGCTTCGACTCGAAGTCGTTGATGGCACCGTAGCGGCGTTCGATTTCCCGTGCCGGTGAGAGCCCGCGGACCTTGTGGATCAACACGTCCTCGTAGTGCGAGCGGTCAAAAACCCCGATGAGGCCGTGTTCCGGGAGCTCCCGTTCAATGCGCCACAGGAAATCATGTGCCAATTCCTGCGCCGTCGGCGCCTTGAAGGCGTGGTGGCTGACGCCCTGCGGATCCACCGCACCAATCACGTGGCGCACGATGCCGCCCTTGCCGGCCGTGTCCATGCCCTGCAGGATCAGCAGGATCGTGTGCGGTGCGCCGGCGCGCGAAGCGGCGAAAAAACGCTCCTGCAGTTCGCTGAGCTCTTCCCCGATCGCAGCCAGGTCCGCGGCCCCGCTTGCCTTGTCACCGTCGTATCCGGGAGATGAGTTCGGGTCGATGTCCTCCAGCTCGAGGTCGCCGGAGGCGATGAGCACCTCGCGCACGGGCTTGTTGAAGACATCTTTTCGGTCCTGGGCTTTGGGCTGCTTGCTCATGCTTACCGCTTTCGGGTCGGGGCGAGGTGTTTTTCAGCGTACGACAAGTGCCTTGGTATTCGGGGCAAGGACTCGGCGTGCCCCTGGGTGCCGGGGCACCCGTGATCCATGGTGCTCCCCCGGCCCGGGCTCCGGCAGTCGGTCGCCCCGGCACGTCGGCTATACGCTGATTTTTCCCTCGCGCATGTCCTCGAGGAACTCTGCGATCCGGCCCACCGCGTCCTGCAGGTCGCGCACCGAGGGGAGGGTGACCAGCCGGAAGTGATCCGGGGACACCCAGTTAAACGCGGTGCCGTGGGAGACAAGCAGCTTTTGGCGCTTGAGCAGCTCCAGGGCGAAGTCCTCGTCGCTGCGGATGGGATACATTTCCCGATCCAGCTTCGGGAACAGGTACAGCGCACCCTTGGCCTGCTGCACCGAGACCCCGGGAATCGCGTTGAGCAGCTCGTAGGCGGTGTCGCGCTGTTCCTTGAGCCGTCCCCCGGGCAGGATGAGGTCGTTGATCGACTGGTAGCCGCCCAGTGCGGTCTGGATGGCGTGCTGGGCCGGCACGTTGGCGCACAGGCGCATGTTGGTGAGCAGGTTGATGCCCTCGATGTAGTCCCCCGCCAAGTGCTTGGGGCCGGAGATTGCCATCCATCCGGCACGGAAGCCGCAGACCCGGTAGGCCTTGGAGAGCCCGGAGTAGGTCATCACCAACACATCGTCGCACAGGGAAGCCGTGTTGATATGGGTTTGCTCGTCGTAGAGGATCTTCTCGTAGATCTCGTCGGAAAACACGATCAGCCCGTGCTTGCGGGCCAGCTCCAGAATCCCTTCGAGTGTTTCCTTGGGATACACCGCACCGGTGGGGTTGTTCGGGTTGATGACCACGATCCCCTTGGTGCGCGGGGTGATCTTGTTTTCCATGTCCTCGAGGTCCGGCAGCCAGCCTTCCTCCTCGACATTGAGGTAGTGCACCGGGGTTCCTCCGGCCAGTGAGACCGAGGCCGTCCACAGCGGGTAGTCCGGTGCCGGGATCAGCACCTCGTCCCCGTTGTTCAGCAGTGCATTCAGGCTCAGGGTGATCAGCTCGGAGACGCCGTTGCCCAGGTAGATGTCATCCACGCCGATGGATTGGATTCCGCGGGTCTGGTAGTACTGCGAGACCGCGGTGCGGGCGGAGAAGATCCCGCGGGAGTCCGAGTATCCCTGGGCGTGGTGCAGATGGCGCATCATGTCCACCAGGATCGCGTCCGGGGCTTCGAAACCGAAGGGCGCCGGATTGCCGATATTCAGCTTGAGGATGCGCTGTCCTTCAGCCTCCATCCGCTGGGCATGTTCCAGCAGCGGCCCGCGAATGTCATAGAGGACGTTATGGAGTTTCGTGGACTGCTTGAATTCTGGCATGAAACTACTTTCTCATTTGTTGCCGCAGGTGCGCAGTCACTGTGAGCAAGGCGACGAACACAGGGTGAAACACGCAGGAAATATCCGCGTCATGGGGCTTTGATCAGGGCCTTGTCGATCAACCAGTCGCTGGCCGCGCGCTGCGGCGTCAACGCGTCACGTCCATTGACCAATCGGTTCAGCTGCAGGAGATCTTCCTGTTTCAGTGCGCCACTGAGTTTGTTGATGGCCTTGACCGCATCCTGGCCCACACCGTCGGTGGTGATCAGCGGTGTCATGGCTTCGGGGGTGAAGAGCGTGGAGGCTCCCTGGAGCACCACCAGCGCATTATCCGGGATCCCTGCGTTGGATAAGCTCGATGCCTGCACCTGGACCTCGTCGCTGATCACCGGCAGCACTCCGGCGCTCTTCTGGTCGCTAAGCTCGATGACGCCACGGGGTTGGCAGGAGAGCCCGGTGTCCAGTTCCTTGCTGAGTTGGACCAGCATCGTGCGCGAAATGCCGAAGTCCAGTTTCGGGCAGAGGGGTCCCAGATCGCTGATTGATACCAACTGGTCTGCTGCACTCGTGGCGGCAGTGACCACCAAGGTGCCGGTTCGCTCTGCCTCGGCGGTATCAAGCACGGCGAATCCGCTGAGCCGCAAGTCGTGCAATGTGCGCGTTGTCTGAGCCGTGTCCAGGTTCCTGCTGGCAACCGGGTTGGCGCCGTCCCCCGTGGTTGCCTCCGGAGCGGAAGACTCCGTGAGGCCCGTCCCGTCCCGTGCCCCCGGGAGTTTGGACAAGGTGCCGAGCAGTCGGCTGGAGCCGGCGACCGTCACGTCAGCTTCCCCCGCAAGGACCGCCGCCACCGGATCCTCCGCCGGTTCGGCAAGGCGTGCCTCGATTCCTGCGTCGGACAGGATGCCCCGATAGGCGTGGCCCAGCGCCTGGGATGTTGCATCGGGGCCCTGCACCAGAACCAGTTCACGCTCGGTGCTCATCTGGGAGGCAGAGACATCGGTGCCCGAGGTGCAGGCGGAAAGGGCAAGCAGCATGGTGCCGATACCCAGCAGGCGCAGGGGCCGTTTCATGCGATTCATCGACTGCTTTCATGGTGCGCGGTCTCTTGGTAAAGCCTGATGGCGGTATCGATGCGGTCCACGCGGTTCAGCGAACCGACCTCATCCAGGGGGAACCAGGCGGCCTCGCTGGTGGTGCCATCGGCTTCGAATCGCAAGTCTCCGCCGGTGACGGTGGCGGCATAGAGCACCGCAGCGGTTTGCAGGGGGTGTTTGGTTGGCCCAAAGCGTTTATGCGCAGGGATGAGTCCGGTGTCCACGGAGAGCAACGTGTCGATGTGCACCTGGTAGCCGGTTTCCTCCTGGACCTCGCGCACCGCGGCGATCTCGGGCTGCTCACCAAGTTCCACGCCGCCGCCGGGCAGGGTCCAACGCGGCACAAATCTTGGGTCGCGGGCGCGCATGTCCCAGAGCGCCAGCAGGATCGAACCTTCGTTGACGACCACGCAATAAGCGGCCAGCCGGGTGTCAAAACCGGGGTCGGCTGGAGGTCCTGGGGTAGTCATTGTTCCATTTTAGGCGCTGCGCGGTGCTTTGGCGGGCTCCGAATCTCCCGATGCCGCTCCAACTGTGATGGAATATCTTCCATGGCACCTTCAACTTTTCCGCAACAACCGGTTGAACTTGACGCCGTTGACCGTCGGATCATTCAGGAATTGGTCAATGACGCGCGCATTTCCAACGCCTTGCTGGCCCAGCGCACGGGGATAGCTCCCTCAACGGCACTGCTGCGCACCCGCGCACTGATCGAGCGCGGGGTGCTGACCGGTTACCACGCCGAAGTCAGTCTTCAGGGTGTGGGCCGCAGCGTGCAGGCGCTGATTTCGGTGCGGCTGCGTGCCCACGACCGCGTAGAGATCGACAGGTTCACCCAGAACATGCCGCGGCTTCCGGAGGTGCTCTCCATGTTCCATGTCTCCGGGGCCACCGACTACCTGCTGCACATCGCGGTCAGCTCCACCGAGGCGCTGCGCGACTGGGTGCTGGACTACTTGGCGACCGACGAGTCAGTGGGCCACACCGAGACGACGCTTGTCTTTGGCCACCACAAGGGCCTGGGCGGGCCGCTTCCCGAGCAGGTCCCGGATCGTCCGGCGTCGCGCTAACGATTCCCCGACCTGTGCGGTGCAGCTGCACTAGTCAAGTGCATCCGCCCGGCCCAGCAGGTCCTTGACGACCTGAAGCCGGGCTTCGGCCATCGCGGGCCATCGGTTTTCATCTAGGCCGCGCGCACCGGCAATCAAGGTCAGCGCCACGGCGGCCGAACGCGCCCACAGCGCCCGCGGGTCAACGGTGGATTGAAAGGCGCGCCCAAAACGCTCAAGGACCAAGGACGCGGCAGCATTCTTCGCCCCCAGCGTGGGCAGGATCGCCAGATGGGCCAGCAGGCAGGCCAAGTCATCGACGCGGTACCCAGGTCCCAGCGAATCCAGGTCCAGCAGCGAGCTGATCCGCCCGGCATGCAGCAAGATGTTCGCATCATAGTAGTCCCCGTGTGCGGGAACCCGTTCCCCCCGTTCCGAGGCTCCGAAATGTTCCTCGATCCGCCCGGTCAGCCCCGCCAGTTCCCCGGCACGGTGCGGCAGGGCCAGTGTCGCCGCCTGCTGGTACCGCCCGATGGAGTCGCTCCACGCCCGCCTGGGCGGCAAGCCCATCACGGAGGACGGAAGCGCATCGAGCTGGTCGATGAAGTCCTGAGGATCCAAAACGGCGCCGCCATGGGCCCTGATGGCCGCGGAGAGCGAGACCCCGATTCCCGCATCCAGGCCCAGGATCCCCGCAGCGGGTCCACCCGCCGCGGGGTCGTCAACGGTGTTTATGCTGGGCCGGGACTTGAGCACCGCAGGCACCGCGACACGGCTGCCTGCCAACAGTTGGTGGCGACGCCGCAAGGCCTCGATGGCCTTCGGGCGTCCAACCTTCAAGAAGATCGTGCGCTTGATCCGCAGCGGTCCCAACGTGGTGAACTCGGCACGCAGCACGGCCCGGCGCAACGGCCTGTAGGCGATCATCCGCAGACCGGTGAGCCGCTCACCGCCGCCCCAGGCTTGGTTCACGTGGGCCCTGTCGGCGGCCAGGGCAAGTGCCGGCAACAGCGGGTCGTGCGGGTGGATCCAGCCGCTCACCGCGATCGGCTCGACGCCGATGGCAGGAACAATGCTCGTGCATGCGGTGCCCGGGACGTCGATCCGCTCGGTGCTCACGCCCAGTTCGTTGAA
>JAUNVO010000025.1:11897-22803 GCA_030540695.1 Micrococcaceae bacterium
GAACGCAGGGACGCGTTGGTCGATGCCTTCACCTCGGCAGCGGCTTCGAGCGGTTCAGGTGCTTGGCGCTTGGCTGCGTTGGCCACGACGTATTGCGGCAGCGGGACCTCGGTGAGCTCCCATCCTTCGGGGCGCGTCAGGGCTGCGCCCTTTTCGGCGATGCGCAGGGCTTCGGCGCGCAATTCCTGCACGGTCAGGGACGGCGCCCTTTTGTTCGAGTCGGGTTGGGCGTCGAAGACCTCGGCCGTGCGCCTGGGCGTTTCGGCGACGGGGATGCGCGGGACTTCCATGGCCCGGGTGTGCGTGGTGTGCATGCGGGCCAGCAGCTTCTTGCGACGGTCCCTCACGGCCAGTCCGCGCAACGTGGAAAAACTTGCCATGGCCAGGAACAGGGCAACCAGCGGGACCCAACCGGAAAAGATGCCGGCCAGGGCCAGCACTCCGCCGATGAGAAGGGTGAGCACTGAGAGGCATCCGAGCAACGCAACAGCCAGGCGGTCGTAAAAAATCCGCAGGGGTGCCTGCTTCGTCGCTTGTGATGCGACTGAAGCGTTGGATGCTACCGGTGCCATGTTGCTCCTTCGTCGGCTGGCGACTACCTTCGTCTGCGGAATGCCCCGACCCCGTTTCCGGTCGCCGGTTCCCTCCGCTGTGGCGATTCGTTTGTTCGTAAAACGCCGCCGCGCGCACGTACTTTTGCCTGTTGCCAGTGCAAATGTGAAACGTCCACGTCAACCACATTAAGCGTGCAGCGACGCGCGATCGCGCATTCGACTCGGTGTGTCCGGCAATACTCTTCACCAAGTTCGAATATTGCCGTGATCCGCCACGCATATCTCGTTAGTGCCTCGCACCTAGCCATCGGTTGAGCATCCCCTCGGGGACTTCGCCGGCGGTCAGCGCGAAGCTGCGGTGATCGGCCCATTGCCCGTTGATATGCAGGAAATCCTTGCGCACGCCTTCATCGCGGAAGCCGAGTTTTTCAACCACCCGCAGGCTCGGGGCGTTTTCCGGGCGGATGTTGATTTCGATGCGGTGCAATCCGGTCTCCCGGAAACAGTGGTCCACCGCCATGGCCACGGCCTCGGGAACTATCCCGGTGCCGGCATGGGCCTCATCGACCCAGTAGCCGATGGAACCGCTGCGTGCGGCGCCCCAACTGATCGAGGACACACTGAGTTGCCCGACGATCGGTGCATGCCTGGAATGCACGGAAGGCAGGGCGATTGCCCAGGGCAGGCACTGTCCCATGCGGGCCGAACGGTTTTGCGAGGCGACCATTGCCGCGAAGTCCGCGGGGTAGCCGGAGGCCTCCGGGAGAGTCGCATCCCATGGTGCGAGCCAATGCTCGTTCGTGCGGCGCAGATGCATCCATTCAGCCTTATCGCGCCGGCGCATCGGACGCAGCACCAGCCGGGGACCATGCACGCTGACGGGCCAATGACGATTAAACTCGGGCATGGGTCCAATCCTAGCGATCCTCGGCGGGGCGGTCCGTCTTTTGCCGCCGCTCCCCCGGCCTCGTCGCGGCGTCTGCCGGGCCCGAGGCTTGGCAACCCTCCTCCCCCTGGGGGACCGACGCCTCCGGGGCCTAGACTGATTAGCGTGAAAGAGATCAACGCCAAGGACGAACTGCGCAACCGGCTGCGTTCCCGGCGCCGCGCCATGGGCACCGCGCAACGGGCCGCGCAGATGGCCGCGCTCTCGGGCCACCTATTGCAGTGGCTCGGGGAGCACGCACCCCGCAGAAGCGTGACCTGCTTCCTCTCCTACGGCGCGGAACCTCCCACCGGAGACCTGTTGGCCCGCCTCCACCGCGCGGGCTACACGATCTACGTTCCGATCTGCGAGCCTGCTCGATTACTCTCCTGGACGCGTTGGCACCCCGGCGTCGAGATGGCCCGCAGCTCCGTGGGGCCCATCGATGAGCCGGTCGGGGAACGTTTCGGTCCCGAGGTGATGAACGAGGTCGACGTGGTCCTGGTGCCCGCGCAGGCTGTCGATGCCAAAGGGGACAGGTTGGGGCAGGGCGGCGGTTATTATGACAGGTTCATCGAATCCATCACCGGTCTTTCGCGGGTACCGAGGCTGGTGTCCCTGGTGTTCGAGCACGAGTTCCTCTCCGCCGGGCAGATTCCCGTCGAGCCCTTTGACCAGAAGGTCGAGGCGGTGGTGCTGCCATCGGGCGTGCGTAACCTCACCGCACCACCGCGTCCGGATACGCTAGAATTAGGCTAAACGGGCGCCTGGCAGGTGCCCACACCCCGCCACTCATCCCCGTTGATCCGGGTATTGACAGTGCCATCGCACGATGAGCCGGCAGCCCGACGGCCATGCACGCAACGCCCGTGCGAAAGGATCGATATGCCTACATACGTTTACGCCTGCAAGGACTGCGGCCACGGCATGGAGGTTGTCCAGTCGTTCACCGATGAGACGCTGACCATCTGCCCCGAGTGCCAGGGCGCATTGCGCAAGAAGTTCAACAGCGTCGGGGTGGTCTTCAAGGGCTCGGGCTTCTACCGAAACGATTCACGTTCGACCACCAGCTCCAGTTCCCCTGCCGCCGAGGGCACAAAACCCTCCGCCCCGGCATCGGCCCCTGCTGCGGCGCCCGCCGCGGCACCGGCCTCCGCCTCGGCTTAGCTTCACGGGCTGTCGGCAGCCCCCTGGCCCGGAGCATCCCACGGTTCCGAAAGCACTTCCTCGCACAGGATCCGCGAATGCCCGCACTTTGGGCACCGTCTTCACGGTTTCGTCATGGGCCCCACCCTTCCGGGCGGGGCCCATGAGTTGCTTAAGGCATGCCCTTTTTTCACCGTGGAAACCCTGCACGCCCGTCACCAGCCGCTGCCCCGCCCCGCCGCACGGGCCGGGAGTTGCTGGCCAAGTACCGCAGGGTCCTTGCAGCCGCGCTGCTGATGCTCGCCCTCGCACTCTGCCTGTCGGTGCTTTCCCCGGACACGGAGGACCGCGTCGACGTGCTGGTGGCCGCCCGTGACCTGCCGGTCGGATCCTTGCTGCACGCCGGGGACTTGAGTAACCATCCGGTCCCACGTTCGCTGGTTCCCGCGGGAACATATTCCGGCCAGTTGCCGCCCGAGGGTTCACGGCTGGCCATACCCGTGCAGGCCGGCACCCCGGTGTTTCCCACGATGCTCATCGGGCCCGGCCTCTTGGCCGGGTTGGACCCCGGTTCCGTCGCCGTTCCGTTGCGCTTGGACGACGAGCAAACCGCTTCGCTGGTACGCGCAGGACAGCTTGTTGACGTGGTGCTCACCGAGGGCAACGGCTTCGAGAGCACAGTGGCTTCCCGGGTGCTGGCGCGCGGGGTGCCGGTTCTGTTCACCGGTGCGCAGCTCGAGCCCGACGCCCAGGCTCCGTGGGGTGTCGCGGCGGACAGCGGCCAAGGTGGATTGATCGTGGTGGGAGCCGGTGCGGCGAGTGCCGAGCAGCTCTCCACCGCGGCGCAGCGTGGCAAGGTCTCGGTGGTGCTGGTCAACCCGTAGGCACAACCCGCCTGCCGGCGCGGGGTGTCAGCCCGCGTCACGGGCGGGGCTAGTCCCAGTGTGGTGGGCGCTGTGATTTCATCCAGTCGCCAAGGTCCTCTTCCGCATCGCCCCAGCGTCGCGGATCATCATCTGCAGCACGTTGTTCCAGCACCGGTTCAACGGTCACGTGGCCCTCCGTCTTCTTCGCCAGACCCGGCCCGGCCCCTGGGCCGGGCTCCCCCAAGGCTTCGGGCTGCTGGTTCGTAACGTCGGAGTCAGGGCGCCCGGCACCGTGCGGCAGTTCGAAAACCCCGACGAGGTTGGAGGTGCTGACCTTTTGCGGTGGGGCCGTGAAGCGCCGCGATTTCTTGGGCCGTGCAGCCCGGGGCTCAGCCGACATGGCTAGACATCTGCCAGATCCGGTGTGCGCGGACCGGGGCCGTTGCCGGAGGTATTACGGTCATCGCCTCCCTCATTGCCCGAATCACGGTGTTGCCGTGCGTTGTCAACGGGCCCTGATTCTTTCGAGGGATCGCTGGCCGGTTCAAGTCCGAGGAAACCGGCCAACATGTTGGCGACTTGATCGGGGTCCGAGAACACGTCTATGGTCCACAAAGGCACGTAACGCCAGCCCAGGGCCTCGAAGAGCTGCGGACGCAACCGGCTGCGCTCGCGCACCGAGAGTTCCTTATAGCCCTGTGTTCCGTCGTACACAACCGCTAGGGGCACTGCGGTCCCGTTCCCCGTGACATCCAACGCGTGGGCGGCAAGGTCCAGCACCCCGCGGTAGTGCTGGGTGACGATCGCGCCGCGTTCGGCCAGCCGGGTCATCAGATCGGTGACCAGTGGGTCCTTCAGCGGCGTCGTGGTGGCCGACATGCCCGAGTCCCCGCCCAGGACCCTTCCCACGAGCTCCAGGAAGCGGTGTGCGCCGAAGCGCAGCCGCGCCAGGTCCATGTCCTGCGGGCGCAGTGCCGAGACCAGGACCATCGACTCGCGTGCCCGGGTCACCGCGTTGACGAACAACTCGTCACCGCCGGGCTGGGACAGCGCACCGAAGTCATGGACGATCTTGCCGTGGGTGGTGCGTCCATATCCAAGAGACAAAATGATCGCATCGCGTTGCAGCCCTGCCAAGCGGTCGACGCTGGTGACCAGGAACCGTTCCTTCGCGGTGCGGAAGTACTTTGTCGCCCACTGGTGGTTGGGCAGCTGGACACGGATGCCCTCGGCGATTGCCGCCGCATGCCGGCGGTTGCCGGCGATCACGGCGAGGGTTTGTTCCCCGCGCCGTGCAAGGTGCGTGAATACCAGGTCAACGACGCGTTGGACCTCGGCCACGGTGGTTTGCACCGATTCGCCGTCGATGGCCAACGATCCGGTGCCATCGGCCACGTATTCGGCCTTCAGCGCCGGGGAACCGGCACCCAGCGACCGGGCAGCGGGCAGTCGCGAGAGCGAGCCTGCATAGAAGTCGTGGGACAGGGACTCCGTCAGGCCTTCGTCGATCCCCCGGTATGCGGTGGACAGGCGGCGCACCGGCAGCACGCGTTGGAGTGATTCCATGGCCGAGATCGGGGCATTTTCAATGCGTGTGTGAGCCGTGGGATCAACGGAGACCTCAAAGCGGTTCGGTGCCCCCATCATGGTGTCGCCAAAGGCGATGACCTGCTTGGAGCGGGAAATCGAGCCAAGCACAGAGCGCAGCGACAACGAGTCGGCATCGAGCAGGATCACCGCATCGAAGCCCAGCTGCGCCGGTACGGTGGCCGGGATCAGCAGCGGGGAACCCACCCACACGGGGCACAGCGAGTTCAGCAACGAATCGCCCAAGGACACGAGATCCGCGACAACGGGCTCGCCTTCCTTGAGCATGGCGCGCAGTTCGCGCGATGCCGCACGGTGGTCAGCCAACGCGGCCTTCCACTTCTTCGCCAGGGCCCAGCGCAAGCGCGAGGCGCCAGAAGAGATGTGGGCGGAGTCCGCGAGCCGGTACTCGGCTTCGATCCGGCGCAGCTTCTCGCCGTCGTTCATGGCCAGGAAGTCATCGCCGGAGATCATCGCTTCCAGCGCCGACTGCCACCATGCCAGGTCGAGCTCGGCCGCGACGGACCCGGGGGGAACATTGCGCGACCTGAAGTCATCCATCAGGTCACCGAGCCCGTGTTCGGCCAGCTGTTCGGTCAGCAGCGTGCGTTCGGGCAGCTGCTCCAGCTCGCCTTGGTGCTCCAGGAGCTTGGCCATGCGATCGAGCAACGCGGAGATGGGCACCTCGCGCAGCGTGGGTCCGGAGGATTCCGGCAGCAGGCTTGCGAGCTTGTCCAGGCGCGACCCGGCATCCTGGTAACCGGTATTGACGTCGAGCAGACCGGCCGGAACCATCGGATGGCGTTGGGAAGTGGCGTGTTGGTGCCAGGCCACATGCTGTTCCTGCACCGCTTCGAGGGCGGACTGCAGGTCCGAGACGTGCACCCCGGGGCGAACATAGTCCTTGGCGACCTTGCGCAGGCGTGAACGGGTCATCGAGCTCATCTCGATGCCGCGCTCGCGACGCCAGGAGGAGGATGCGGTGGCCGAGATCAGGTCCTCGACCGACTTATCGAAGATATCCGACTCGAACTTGTCCAGCGAGCCACGGACGGCCACCAGCAGTTCAAGCTGCTCTCCCCATTTGTTGTAGGAGTCGGCCAGCCGGATCTCGGAATGCGCCGCAACCTTGAGCATGTGCTCTTGCAGGATGGGCAGATCCCGCTGCAGCCCGGTGACCAGGTCAAGGGCGGTATCGGTGTCGCGCTTGTTCAGCAGCCTGGCCCCGTACCAGGGGCTGGAGGCCGATGCCTTCACAAACGCACCCAGCTCGGCGGCGCGTTTGAGCTTAGCCGCGGTGGAACTGCGGTCGGTGATCGAATCAAGTACCGAGCGCTTGAGCCTGACGGTCGTGGCCGGTGCCGGTGCCAGCGAGGAAAGCCGCGCGAGTTCCTGCATTGCCTGGTACGGCGAGCAGCCCCAGCGCGCGCGTGTGGAATGCAGGGAGTGGACGTGTTCGAGCAGCGCATGGCGGTGTCCGCGCAAGGCCTCGTGCAACTTGCCCAGTTGCGGTTCGGTCGCGCGTTCGTTGCGCAGGATGGCCCGGGTCAGCAGGTTGCGCAGGTCATCGGGGTCGTCCTCCGGTGACAGCAGCAACGCGGTGCCGGCCAGCTCGAGATCCGTGAAGCGGGACACGAACTCCTCGGCACTGGAACGGCGCTCGGCGACCACCAACACGCGTTTGCCCTGGGCGGCGAGGACCGCTGCGGCGTTCAGGGCGGTTTGGGTCTGCCCGCTGCCGGCCGGGGCGCTGATGGCCACCGATTCGCCGGCTTCGATCAGGTCAAGGGCGCCCTGCTGGGATTCGTCGGCGTCAAGGAGCAACAGCTCGTCCGCCGGGTCGCGGTCATCGCTGCTGCGGCGCTTGCGTTGCCCGCCATGTTTCCCGGATGCATTGGCCGGCGTCGAGGTCTTCACCGGATCGGTGCGGGGGGTGGCCTGGTCTGGCCGGGACCCGCTGACCTCTGAATCCAGGAGCTTGGCAAGCACCGGGTGCTGCGGGTCGATGGTACCCGGATCGGCAGGGTCCGCGAGATCTGCAAAGGTGGAGATCAGCAGTCGGTGGGCAACGACCATGGACGAGACGTCGGCAACCTGCGTCCGCAGTGCATCCATGGCGCGGGTCGGATCGAAACGTGCAATGGAATAGGCGGCGGCGTTGATCGCCTCGACGTCGATCTCGTTATGGTGCTGGCGCTTGAAGTACCGCAGCAGGGCGGGCGAGAGTTCGGCCCTGCCCATCAGCTGGATCTCGAAGTCTTCCTGGTCCTCGCGGATCGATAGCACGATGCGTCCCAGCATGATCGGGGCGCTGAATTGCTCGCTGCGGCCTTCGTGGACGGCACGCCAGTTGGCCAGGCCCGCGGAAAGGTATCCGACATCGATGCCGCGTTCGTCCCAAAGTTCGCGGATCTTTGAGCGCAGGGCATCGGCGGTGCGTCGGGCCGAATCATATTGATCCGAGTCGCGCAGCAGCGTGGAGAGCCGGGTACGCCGGCCGGCCAGGAATTGTGCCAGTCCCGAGGGATGGGCATGGGTGATATCGATGCTGTTGGACACCGACGGGGCGAACCTCAGCAGCGTGTCGGTCCCCACCCCGGGACCCAGGGAGTCAACCCACGTGGAGACCATTTCATCTGCGTGTTGCTGGTGTTCAGTCACCATACCGTCCCTTCACCTTTGCCTGAATGCGGCAGCACCGCCGTGGCGTCTCGCCACCCGGTTACATTCAGCCTCTACCAATCTAGTGCAAAACAGGGCGCCGATGCCGAACCAAAACACATAGGCGCCCGGGTCCTTGCCGTTCCCTGCGCCGTGGGGGCATCCCTGCTGAAACAGTTCAGGGGGCGACCGTTCCCCGGTCTCCCCCTGAACTTTGCCTGCGGCGTGCTTACGCCGAGGGCCTTACTCCCATTCGATGGTTCCCGGCGGCTTGGACGTCACGTCCAGCACCACGCGGTTGACCCCGTCGACCTCGTTGGTGATCCGGTTCGAGATCCGTGCCAGCAGGTCGTAGGGCAGTCGCGACCAGTCGGCCGTCATCGCATCTTCGGAGGAGACCGGGCGAAGCACGATCGGGTGGCCATAGGTGCGGTGGTCCCCCTGGACACCCACCGAACGCACGTCGGCCAGCAGGACGACCGGCATCTGCCAGACTTCCTCATCAAGGCCGGCAGCGGTCAGCTCGGCGCGGGCGATGGCGTCTGCCTTGCGCAGCAGTTCGAGGCGCTCCTCGTTCACGGCACCGATGATGCGGATGCCCAAGCCGGGGCCCGGGAAGGGCTGGCGCATGACGATCTCCGCCGGCAGGCCAAGCTGCTTGCCCACCGAACGCACCTCGTCCTTGAAGAGCGCACGCAGCGGCTCGACAAGTTCGAAGTCCAGGTCCTCGGGCAGGCCACCGACGTTGTGGTGGCTCTTGATGTTCGACGCGCCTTCGCCCCCGCCGGATTCCACGACGTCGGGGTACAAGGTTCCCTGGACCAGGAACTTCACGGGCTGGCCCGAGTCGGCGGCCTCGGAAAGGATCGCGGTCTCGGCGGCCTCGAAGGCGCGGATGAATTCACGCCCGATGATCTTGCGTTTGGTCTCGGGGTCGGTGACCCCGTCCAGCGCGGTGAGGAACCGCTCGCGTTCGTCGGCAATGTAGAGCTTGGCACCGGTCGCGGCGACGAAGTCGGTTTCAACCTGTTCGGCTTCGCCCTCGCGCAGCAGCCCGTGGTTCACGAAGACGCAGGTGAGCTGGTCGCCGATGGCACGCTGCACCAGGGCAGCGGCCACGGCGGAATCAACGCCGCCGGAGAGGCCACAGATGGCCCGGCCGTCGCCGACCTGGGTGCGGATCTTCTCGACCTGCTCGTCAAGGATGTTCGCCGCGGTCCACGACGGGGACAGGCCCGCGCCGTTGTACAGGAAGTTTTCCAGGACCTGCTGCCCGTGGGCCGAATGCTTGACCTCCGGGTGCCACTGCACGCCGTAAAGTCGTTTGGCTTCGTTGGCGAAGGCAGCAACCGGCGCCCCGGCGGTGGTGGCCAGGACGTCGAAGCCCTCCGGTGCGGTGGCGACGGAATCGCCGTGGCTCATCCAGACGTTCTGTTCCTCGGGAAGCCCGGCCAGGATCGAACGGGCCGTTCCGGTGGCGGTTGCGTCGGTTGCGCCGTATTCCCGCAATCCGGTTTCGGCCACAACGCCGCCCAGGGCGTTGGCCATGGCCTGGAAGCCGTAGCAGATACCCAGAACCGGGACACCTGCCTCAAAAAGGTCGGCACCGACGCTCGGGGCACCTTCGGCGTATACGCTCGAGGGTCCGCCGGAGAGGATGATTGCCGCCGGGTTCTTGGCGAGAATCTGTTCGGTGGTGAAGGTGTGCGGGACGATCTCCGAGTAAACGTTGGCTTCGCGTACACGCCGAGCAATCAGCTGTGCGTACTGGGCCCCGTAATCGACGACCAGAACCGGCTGTTGCTCTGGGGTGCTGGGGGTGTGGGTCACGCGCCTAAGCTTAGCCGGACGCGGCGCCCGCTTGCACCTTCAAGAGGCCCGGCGTGACGCATGCTACGTGACCGGTTGCTGCGCCGCGATCCGAAGCTGGGTGCGGATGCGTCGGGGCATCATGCTCACCCGCGGCGCGAGATCCACATGTTCGTATGAGTCATCGATGCATGCCCGCCAGTATTCCAGGTGCCTGGCATCGATCCAATGCGCCGATTCGCGCACCTCGATCCCGCCTTCACCCTGGATGCTGAACCAGTACAGGTAGTCGGCCCCATCAAGGTGCTCGCTGAAGATGGTTTCCACCAGCATCCGCTCCCCCTCCAGTGTCTCAATGACCGCATCCATGTTCTCGTTCAGGAATGAGAGCCATTGCTCGACGACGGGCATCTGACCCTCCCGGACGCGGAAGCGGCTCAATTCGATGTTCATTCCATCGAGCCTAACGATGCTCCCGACCCAAGCACTAGTCGGTGATCAGTGGTGGGGTGTATCCAGCGGTGCGCAACTCCGGATGCCAATAAAGGTTCCGTTGCGGATCCCCACGAGGTTCACCGGCCCGGACCACCACATACGGGACACCGCCAAGCATTTTCAGGGTGACCAGCCCCGCGTGCACCATCAGATGGTGGTGCTGGCAGATGATCGAACCATTCCCGACACTGGTTTGCCCACCCTGGGACCACGGCTTCACATGGTGTGCCTCGCAGGTCGAAGCGGCACGCCGGCATCCGGGGATCACGCACCCCCGGTCACGGATCGCCAGCGCCTTGCGCTGGGCGGTGCTGAAGCCACGGACCTCGCGCCCCAGATCCAGGACCTCACCGGCCGAACCGAGCACCGCGGGCAGGATCGCGCCGTTGCACGCCAGCATGCGGATATTCGCGGCGGACACCGCACGCCCGTGGGCGGTGATTCCCGCGTCCTCGCATTGACCCAACAACGCCCGGTACCCGATCAATACCCCGATCTTCACCCGCTGGCCACCGGTCCCGCCGACCGTGGTGGCGCCCAATGCCCCGGTGATCGCCGCAATGACCCCATCCAGGAGCAACTGCGCGGTGGTGCGTGGATCCGGGGCATCAACCAACGCCCCGGTGCCGCCGGCACCGCCGGTGGACCATTCACTGAGCGGCACCTGTTCCGGGTCCATGTCCGGGGGTAGTGCCCACCCCGGGGCCGGGGTTCCTGCCGGGCTCAGGCCGGCTTGGGCCTCGAAGCCGCCGGTGTCGGTGCCGGGCGCGGTGGTGGGTGCGGTGGTGGTTCGTGTGGAGGTGGAGAGCGGTGGGAGTTTGTCCGAACGCGGGTTGGAGAACGCTTCGCCGAAGGAGAGGATC
>JAUNVO010000026.1:0-4594 GCA_030540695.1 Micrococcaceae bacterium
GATACAGCCTCTAGCGCGGAGCAGGCAGCCATCAGCCACGACCGGTTCTATCGGTTGCGCCGAGGACGAAGACGTCTCTTTAGCATGGCGGCACCTAACCAAACCCCCACTGGCGCTCTCTCGTACGATTTGTGGTGCTGAACCGCATGATTGCGTTGTACTCATAGTCTCAAATGCCCATAACAAGGGAATACAGCATCAACAACTTCCCCTCAGGTCTGAGCAATGCCTTCAGAGCGTCGCCATACGCCCGCTGTCGTGCCTCAGGGCGGCCCGCCGCCTTCTCTACGCCTTGGGGCGTCCTAGGCGCCACAGGAGCCTCCTGGTGGCCTCATTGCCTTTGATTGGAAGGTGCGCTGACTAGAGCTCCATGCTTCACGCGGCCATGGAGTGAACGACTCTGCACCGTTTCACGATATCCACCAATGTCCGGCTAGTCCCGAAAATAGTTCCAACCCACGGATGGCTCCTTGATTGGCAACGAGCGTGGCCCGAAAACACTCAACCCGTTCGCACGAGATGAACAAAACAGTGGAGTGTTTCACGTGAAACACTCCACTTTGTAGAAAACAGGTACTATTTGGCTACTTCTTCTGGAGAGAGAACAGCCATAATGCGATTGAGGTCGTCCACGCTGGCAAATTCAATACTGACACGACCTTTTCGGGCGCCAAGTGATATCTTTACGCTCGTGTCTAGGCGGTCAGACAGTGAAGAAGCCAGAAAATCCAAGCGCTCATGGCGTTGCGTCTGCTTAGGCGTACTTGGCTGTCGGAGTTTCTGCTGGTCATCGCTCATCGCAACAGCTTCTTCAGTTGCACGAACTGACATGCCCTCGCTCACTACGCGCTGCGCCAACTGTTCAATGGCGGCGGAGTCGGAAAGGCCGAGTAGGGCGCGGGCATGACCAGCTGATATCACGCCAGCAGCTACCCTACGTTGCACTAGGGCAGGCAACTTCATGAGGCGGATGGTGTTGGAGATCTGAGACCTTGAACGACCGATACGATCGGACAGAACTTCCTGAGTGCAGTTGAACTCATTGAGTAACTGTTGGTAGGCTGCCGCTTCTTCAAGGGGATTCAGCTCAGACCGGTGAAGGTTCTCCAGCAGGGCATCACGGAGAAGATCATCATCCTGAGTCTCACGAACAATCGCGGGAATGGTTTTCAAACCTGCCATTTGGGTAGCGCGCCAACGGCGCTCCCCCATGACAATCTCGTACATTCCCTTATCGTTTTCCCGTGATGGACGGACGACAATCGGTTGCAGCAAACCCACTTCACGAATGGAGTGAACCAGCTCGGCCATGTGTTCTTCATCGAAGTATGAGCGTGGCTGCTTTCGGTTCGGATGGATTTTCTCCACGCCGATCTCCGCAAAACTAGCTCCAGGTACGTCCACGAGCTCACCAGAGTCCGGTTCCGGTGTATCGTTTGATCCGGCTCGACCCGAAGATGCGATCAAACCGGGCATTTGTGCCCGCCGTTTCTTGGCCGCAGTCGATGGACTGGAAGCAGGAGAAACCTGTTCGGCGGTAGCATCCTCTTCAGTTCTTCCAGGAACAAAGAACATGTCGACCGGCCGTGCGGTCTTAGCACTCGACGTCGTTCCTGAGGTCTTCCGCTTTGTAACGCTTGGTTCCGCTGCCTTCACGTTGATTCCATTTTTCTGACTTGTTGTTCCACGTGAAACATCCTGCGAAGTTATTTCCTCAGTCTCAACGACAGGGCTGCTCGAAATCAATGCACCGAGACCTCGTCCTAAACCACGTCGCTTTTCCGACATTGGATGACACTCCTTTTCGACACCGTTGCTACCTCTTAACTCAAGGCAATTCTACTGTCTGCTCCTCGAAACCCAAGGACACGGCTCACTAGTGGGGCGGGTGGGGCCAGATCAGGGCGTTAGAGCCCTAGCAGTGGTCGGGTGACAGGTCCGTCAATGAAAGAATCAGTTTGGAGCTCTTGTATGCCTAATACACCCGATTTCAAATGATTAAATTTAGATTCCTCTTGAAATTCATAAATGGGTACTGCTGGCTCTCGAACATAACAAAATACGTATGACTAGCTTTTGCCACGTTCCGCGATTTCGGCGGCAGCTTCCAGATACGAGAGAGCGCCACTGGAGCTGGAATCATAGGTGATCACGGTTTGTTGATAACTGGGAGCTTCCGAAATTCGTACGCTCCGCGGAATCACTGCCTTGAGAACCTGATCAGGGAAATGCTCACGTACTTCACTCGCAACCTGTGCCGCCAAGTTTGTACGTCCGTCATACATCGTCAAGAGTATCGTTGAAACCGAAAGGTCCGAGTTGAGATGCTTTTGGATCATTTCAATGTTTTTGAGCAGTTGACTCAACCCCTCCAGGGCGTAGTACTCACACTGAATCGGAATCAAGACCTCATTAGCCGCGACGAAGGCGTTAACCGTCAACAGGCCTAGGCTTGGCGGGCAATCAATAAATACGTAGTCGAGACGATCCATTCCATTTGCTTCACGGAACTTGGAATATTCTTCAAGTGCCCTGCGAAGACGCTGTTCCCGAGCAACCAAGGAAACAAGTTCAATTTCCGCACCCGCAAGGTGAATCGTTGCCGGCGCGACCGTGAGATTCTCGATATTTGGGCATGTAGCGACAACCTCCGACAACGACATGTCGTTGATAAGAACATCGTAGATACTATCCACATCCGCATGGTGCTCGATACCCAAGGCAGTCGAGGCGTTCCCCTGAGGGTCTATATCAATCACCAAGACGTTTAGTCCGGCAATGGCCAACGCGGCAGCGATGTTGACAGTGGTTGTGGTCTTACCAACTCCGCCCTTTTGGTTGCTCACGGTCATATAACGGGTGATGTCGGGTGTCGGCAGTTTCCGCCCACTCAGCTTTTCCCGTCGTTTGTGTTCGCTTGCAAGCTGGCTGGCCAGCGGAGAACTATCATCGCTGGTATCGAAAACATTTCGTGCAGCCATAGTTTCCTTCGCCACTACTGTGTTCCCTCCATCGGAAGCCGTTAGTTCCACAGTTTCGGCCTTTTCTAGGATCGGCACCGCGGTTGGAATCGTTTCACGTGAAACATGATCGGATTCTTCCAAAACAATGTTTTTAGGTTGCTCAAGCTTATTGGAGAGACCAAAACTAGCGAAAAGCGCTGCAAACGGTGGAATCTTGTTAACGTTACGCTTCAAAACGGTTCTCTCTACTAACTCAACAAGTGATATCAAACCACCTGATACAGCCTATCGCGATTGCTTCAGCCTACGTGGATTCGCACCACTGTCGTCGGTTCGCTCAGAATCTCTTCCCCTACCGTCACGACGTCGGTACGGGACCCACCCAGACGGCGAATTACCTTGGCAGCCTTTTCCACTTCTTCGGCCGCAGAACGGCCCTTGATGGCCAACACGGTTCCCTTGCCATGAAGCAACGGAATAGTAAGTCCTGCCAGATTCGTCAAAGCGGATACTGCCCTCGCCGTTGCGAAGTCCGCATTGACTTGATCCACAACCTGCTCCGCGCGGCCTCGCAGCACCGTAACGTTCCCTAGACCAAGGTCTTCGACAACTTCGTTCAACCAGATACAACGACGTTCAAGTGGCTCAATCAACGTCAGTTCCAGGTCGGCCCTGGCCAAGGCAAAGGTCAGGCCGGGGAGTCCTGCACCGCTACCCACGTCGGCCACGTGTGCACCCTGCTCAATAAGGTTCGCAACGACTGCACAGTTCAAGACATGCCTGGACCACAGCCGGGGAACTTCGCGTGGCCCTAGGAGGCCTCGTTCCATGCCCGTCGTGGCCAAGTGCTGGACATAGCGTTCGGCCAGTCCCAGGCGATCTCCGAACACTGCCTTAGCGGCTCGGCTCTCTTCTGGAGTCAGTTCTACTTCGTTGCTCATTGCTTGAGTTTCCTTAGTTGCGTGCTTAGGCATCGCCGTGGGACACGACAATGTGGCGTCGCGGGCCTTCACCCGAAGACTCGCTATGCATACCCAAGCCTGCGACAAAATCGTGCACTAATTTGCGCTCATAGGCACTCATTGGATCAAGAGAAACATCGTCTGCGCCGGCTTTGACCTTGGCCGCGGCTTCTTCGGCGATCCTCTTGAGATCGTTGGCACGTCCATGACGGTAGCCAGTGATATCCAAAACTAGACGTGATCGACTGCCAGTAGCGGTCAACACAGCCAGTCGTGTCAGTTCCTGCAAGGCGTCCAAGACCTCCCCCTTGGAACCTATTAGACGCCGTAGGGATGCCTCGTCCTCGGGTTCTCCGGCGATTGAGATATAGGTGCGACCGCCACGTACCTCAATGTCGATGTCGCCGTCGAGGTCTGCGATATCTAGCAGTTCCTCAAGATAGTCAGCGGCGATGTCGCCTTCTTCCTCGATGCTGATGGCTACATCAAGATTTTCTGTTTCCTCGTTCGGCACTGCGTTATCGATAGCATCACTTTGCTCAACATGGCTCATGGCTACTTCTTCTTCCTGTTTTTGCGCTGTGGCTGGACGCGCTGCACCTTTGGTTCCTCAACAATTGCCGCTGCTGCATCCTCATCGGCCTTTTTCTGTCCGAGGGGAGGAAGTCC
>JAUNVO010000026.1:4694-8453 GCA_030540695.1 Micrococcaceae bacterium
ATGAACTGCGACCCAGTCATTGCCAAGATCATGATGATGGCAACTATGATCACTGCGACGTTGATCGGGCCGTCGGAGTTAATCGTCCCCAAGAAGGTTTCCGAAAGACGCGCACCGAAAATCGAAGACTGGTCAAAACTACGGATCGATTCCGCAGATAG
Organism: Micrococcaceae bacterium; assembly: GCA_030540695.1. Taxonomy (GTDB): domain Bacteria; phylum Actinomycetota; class Actinomycetes; order Actinomycetales; family Micrococcaceae; genus Paeniglutamicibacter. Next base: position 4,856 of record JAUNVO010000026.1, read on the forward strand.
TTTGCCGACCCCTTCGCCAGCCTGGCTTGCTTGCGAGGCGCTGTTCAACACTCGGAAAAGAGCAAAGAAGAACGGCATCTGGATAAGCATTGGCAAACAGGAAGACAACGGATTGGTCTTGTGCTTTTTAAACAGTGCACGCTGTTCAGCGATCATGGCCTGCTGTGAAAGCTGGTCCTTCTTGCCTTTGTATTTGGCCTGGAGCTTTCGCAGGTCCGGCTGCAGCGCCTGCATGGCCCGCTGCGCCTTGATCTGTTTGACGAATACCGGGATCAGAGCAGTACGGATCAACATCACCAGGAAGATGATGGAAAGCGTCCATGTCCAACCGGAGTTGGGATCCATACCAATGAGACCGAACAGTTCATGGAACGCCCAGAGGATCCACGAGACTACATACCGAAACGGGGTCAGAATCGAGTCAATAAAGTTCATTACCGGTCATGCTCCTCAGGCCGCGTCTGCGGCATCTTCGTCGGCGGGAATCGGAGGATGATTCAACACCATGATCTTGGGGGTCTTGCCTTCTGGCCAAATCCGTCGGCCTTCGGGAACGTAATCGATCCCACCATGACTGAACGGATTACATCTCAAGACGCGCCAGACGCTTAGCCCGATGCCTTTAACTGCACCGTGTACCGTAACCGCTTCAAGACCGTAGGCCGAGCAGCTAGGGAAATAGCGACAAACATCGCCGTAAACCGGCGAAATGATCTTTCGATAGACCATGAGAAACCCGATAATCAGGTTTCTCGGAATATCTATCAAAAACCAGAGAATTCCGCTTCTGGGCCTAGAGTCCTTTTTCATGCTTGGCCCCTGCCTTTTGCAGAACAGACCCAAGCGCCGATCGGACTTGCTGGCTCAGCTCGTCCCACGTGATGTCAGAGGAACCAGGTAAAGCCCGGACCACGACATCGAGACCGATGGCTTCCGCAGTAAACTGCGCGGCCAGAACCCGCATTCGTCGTTTGACGAGATTGCGATGCACGGCATTGCCAACGGCCTTGGAAACGATGAAACCAAAACGATTATTGCCCTGGGGTTCGTCAGTACGAATCCGCGCATATAGCACTACGTTCCGGCGCCCAGTTCGGGCGCCGGAACGTACAGTGGCTGTAAAGTCCTGTGATAGGCGCAATCGCTGATTCTTTGGCAACACAACGTCACGCGTCGAGTCTAAAAAACAAAGAACCCACGATTACCTGCGCTAGTTCAGGAAAATAGTGCTTAATGGTTATGCAGAAAGTTCGCTGCGGCCCTTGGTGCGGCGAGTTGCCAGAATGGCACGGCCTGCACGGGTACGCATACGAAGTCGGAAACCGTGCTTCTTGGCACGACGACGGTTATTCGGCTGAAAAGTCCGCTTGCTCACGGTAGTAACTCCAAGACGATCATGTGATGCGCCTTGCCCGTTGCTACTAAGTAGGGAAGAACAGGCTGACGCTCGTATTCAGGTGGGCCTCGTGGACTGTTCCGTGCTTTCGATCAATCAAGAGATTCTCGAAGGTACCTCACAGTGCCAAAAGTGCACACATAGGACTACACAACGATAGGGGTGGAAGTGAAGGCACGTCAAATTGGTCGTTTCACTTACCTACTTAAACCCCTGACGCGCAGTGTCTCAAGGCTGTGGATAGCTTGGTGGATAAATGTCGGTCCACCCCAGTTTCAGGGATCGCTTCCCATGTCCTAGATCTCAATTTCTACTTGTAATTCCGCAGATTTGCAAGCCCCTAAGAGTTATCCACCACAAGTTATCCACCGTCTGTGCATAACACTGTGGATGACAGCTAGAATCATTCCGTTGGGTTCAGTAGCTAAGGACCCCATTCGTCGCCCGTTTGGTCGATGCAACAGAACAAAGGGGCCTTGATTGTGAGCACGGACGAGACCAATAGTGTCGGCAGTGCCTGGCGCCAGGTAGTTCGCCATATCGAACAAGATGATCGGGTCACTCCACGGCAACGTGCATTTGCTGCCTTGGCGCAGCCCCAAGGGCTCATCGGCACCACCCTCTTGCTCGCGGTGCCCAACGAATTGACTCGTGATGTTCTTCAGACCCAACTCAAGGACCCACTTGAGCAATCACTAAAACTCGTTTTCCAGTCGGATATTCGTTGTGCTTTTAGTATTGACTCAGATCTGCTCCCGGAAGAGGCTCCCGCTCCCCCAGTTGAGCTGCCCCCGGTCCCGAAGGCGCGCATCAGCGATGTTTTGCCCCAGCCTTCCCCTCCTTCGAATTCCCAGGAATTTGGTCGCTTAAACCCGAAGTACATCTTCGATACCTTCGTCATTGGCTCATCGAACCGCTTCGCCCATGCTGCGGCGGTTGCCGTAGCCGAGGCGCCGGCCAAGGCCTACAACCCCTTGTTCATCTATGGCGACTCCGGCCTGGGCAAGACCCACCTGCTCCATGCGATTGGGCATTATGCGCGGCATCTGTACAACGGGATTCGCGTTCGCTACGTGAACTCGGAAGAGTTCACCAACGATTTCATCAATTCAATTCGTGATGACGAAGGGGCAAGCTTCAAGCAGACCTATCGGAACGTCGACATTCTGCTGATTGACGACATCCAATTCCTGGCCAACAAAGATGCCACCCAGGAAGAGTTCTTCCACACCTTCAATGCCCTGCATAACCACAACAAACAGGTGGTTATCACCTCTGATCTTCCACCCAAGCAACTTTCCGGATTTGAGGATCGCATGCGTTCCCGTTTCGAGTGGGGCCTGCTAACCGATATCCAGCCTCCCGAGCTTGAAACCCGCATTGCGATTCTGCGCAAAAAGGCCACAGCCGAGAATCTTTCCGCTCCCGATGAAGTCATGGAATACATCGCTTCAAAGATCTCGACGAATATCCGCGAACTCGAGGGCGCGCTGATACGCGTGACGGCTTTCGCTTCACTCAATAACCAAACCGTCGACATGAGTCTGGCTGAGACTGTCTTGAAGGATCTGATTACCGATGAAGGTGCTCAGGAGATCACTCCGGCAACCATCGTTGCCCAGACCGCCGAGTACTTTAACCTGACAATCGAGGAGCTCACCAGCAAGTCAAGAACAAGGACCCTGGTAACGGCACGGCAAATCGCCATGTACCTTCTCCGTGAACTCACCGATATGTCATTGCCGAAAATTGGTCAAGAACTTGGAGGCCGCGATCACACCACCGTGATCCACGCGGATCGCAAGATCCGGGAACTGATGGCCGAACGACGGGCCATCTTCAATCAGGTGACTGAGCTGACGAACCGAATCAAGCAACGACAGCGAGAAGGCTAACCCTCCATAATCCTGATAACCACAGGTGTGGATAAACCTGTGGATCATTAAGTGGACGACTCGGTTTTCCTGCGGATAACTACAGGGCTACCTGTGGATCCCTTAATCCACGCGGAAAGTTGTCCACTGGTCGGTGGCACTCAGTCCCACTCCCAGTCACATGTTGTGCACATGCATAATTGGTTCATTCCCGCGGCTCCAAGTGGTTATCCACAGTATCCACAGGGGTTATTAACACTACTAATCCCATCTTTCTTATTCATCCAGATAACAAGACCCCTGATGCCCAAACCCGGTTCAACCGACT
>JAUNVO010000026.1:8553-22676 GCA_030540695.1 Micrococcaceae bacterium
TGTTCGCCATCGACCTGCCCTGTTGTGATTCGTTCCTTCCGGACCACTTATCTGAACCAGCCTTCAAGACCCATCCTTTTTTGGTTCCCAAAGCCGGTATGCTTGAGGGCTGTGTCCTAGTTCTGCCACCCCAAGCAGTCGGTTCACGTGGCAAACGGGCAAATGCACTTCGCTCTTTCTTTGAATTGCGTGTGCTTCATTTTCCCGCGACAGCTACCCTTGTTTCAGTCACATAAAATCGACTTCGTCCTGAAAGGCGGACCACTTCGTGAAGTTCAGCGTTGAAAAGGATGTACTGGCCGAAGCCGTATCCTGGACCGCCCGTTCACTATCCCAGCGACCGCCTTCACCGGTGCTATCAGGCATCCTCATCACCGCAACAAACAGCACGGTCTCTCTCGCCGGATTTGATTACGAAGTCTCTGCACACCTGGAGATCGCGGCCGATGTCGCCTCCGAAGGAACGATTCTCGTGTCGGGTAGATTGCTGGCGGAGATTTGCCGCAGCCTTCCAAATGCAACTGCGGTCATCGAGACCGACGGAACCAAAGTCACGCTCACTTGCGGGCGAAGCCGATTCCATTTGGCCACCATGCCCGTCGCCGAATACCCCGAACTTCCAGTCCTTCCCGAGGTAACCGGCGTGGTTGATGGCGAAGCCTTTGCTCACGCAATCAACCAGGTCATCGTGGCTGCATCCAAGGACGACACCCTGCCCATCCTCACCGGAGTGAAGATGGAAATTGAAGATGACTTGATCACTTTCCTGGCAACGGACCGTTACCGTTTGGCGATGCGCGAGGTTCACTGGAAGCCCTCAAAACCAGGCATCTCGACCTCCGCATTGGTCAAGGCCAAGACCCTGAACGAAGTTGCCAAAACGCTTGGCTCTGCCGGTGAGCTGAAAATCGCCCTCGGGGAAAGCAACGAGCTGATAGGTTTCGAAAGCGGAAACCGACGAACCACATCGTTGCTCGTCGACGGCGACTACCCGAAGATCCGCTCGTTGTTCCCAGAGAACACACCTATCCACGCCACCGTACGTACCTCCGAACTCATGGAAGCCGTGCGTCGCGTGGCGGTTGTTGCCGAGCGCAATACCCCGGTTCGGCTATCTTTCGCCGGAGGGCAACTCTCCCTTGATGCCGGAACCGGCGAAGACGCCCAGGCCGAGGAATCCATCGAGGCGCAAATCGACGGCGAGGAAATCACCGTCGCATTCAACCCCGCCTATCTCAGCGAGGGACTGAACGCATTCACCAGTGAATTCGTGCGATTCTCATTCACAAGTGCGCCAAAACCAGCCATGATGACAGCCCAGTCCTCCTTGGACGGACAGGACAGCGACGAATACCGTTACCTGGTCATGCCGGTGCGTCTACCAAACTTGCCCAATTAGATTGCCTGCGGAGGAAGGTTTTTTCTTCCTTGCCGCCGCAATCCCGTGTTCGGCCGCTCCATGTCCGCTCCAACCGGAGCGGTCGAACACAACATCACTTGGCGTTTTCCGCCAACCCGCTGTTACCCGATCGACGGCATCGCAACGCTCGATCCCATCGCAGGACGTTTAGGTGTACATCTCACATGTCTCTCTCACCGACTTTCGCTCATATGCGCAAGCCGATGTCGAGCTCGGACCTGGCACCAATGTCCTGATAGGTGCAAACGGTGTTGGAAAGACCAACATTGTCGAAGCCATAGGCTACTTGGCAACGCTTTCTTCGCATCGAGTCACCAATGATGCCCCGCTGCTGCGCTTCGGCACAGAGCGGGCACTGGTTCGGGCGCGCGTCCAGCGGGCAAAGCTCGTAACCACCATCGAAGTGGAAATCACCGCCGGCAAGGCAAATCGAGCCCGTATCAATCGTGCAAATCCGGTGCGAGCCCGCGATATCCTCGGCATTGTGCGCACGGTTCTCTTTGCTCCCGAGGATCTTGCCCTGGTCAAGGGCGACCCCTCGAACAGACGCCGTTTCCTCGATGAACTGTTAGTCATCCTGCGCCCCGGCGAGGCGGCGACCCGAGGCGACTACGAAAGGGTCCTTAAGCAACGCAATGCCCTCTTGAAATCGGCCCGTTCCGGAGGCCGGCTCTCAACAACGCATGAGGCTACCCTCGATGTCTGGGACACGCATCTGGCCCGTGCCGGTGCCCGCGTCCTACGTGGCCGCCTTGAGGTCCTGAGTCTGCTCTCGCCCTATATGGGCGCAGCATATGCCTCGCTGGCCGACGCAAACAAGGATGCCCGCGCCTACTACCAATCCACGGTGGTGATAGATCCCGATGACGAGGAAGCTGCAAACGGTTTCGGAACCGCCCAGGTCGATTCAACGCAAGTCGCCCCGGCTGCGCTGCTGGATGCCGGAATCGAGGAACTCGAGGAGATGTTCCTCGCGGCCCTGCTGAAGAACCGCGGGAAGGAACGTGAACGCGGCATCACCCTTGTCGGCCCCCATCGCGATGATGTCCTGCTGACCCTGGGCAACGCCCCGGCCAAGGGATACGCCAGCCATGGTGAGACCTGGTCCTTTGCCTTGGCCTTGCGGCTGGCTGCCTACAAGGTGATGGGCGAGGACGATCCGCGCCAGGGCGCCGGACCGATCTTGATCCTCGATGACGTGTTTGCCGAACTCGATGCAACCCGCCGTACCCGATTGGCGAGTATCGTCGCCGGAGCCGACCAAGTGATAGTCACCGCGGCAGTGGCCTCGGATGTGCCCGAAGAATTGGGCGGCACTTTCCTGAAAGTCAGCCCGGGGGTGGTGAGCACGTGAGCGATGAGAAGGATCCGCATGCACCGGAAGCACTCGATGCCACCCGCGCGATACTCAACCGCATGCGCGAATCGGCACTCAGCCGCGGAGAAGCACGAATCGACGCAGCGAAGGCGGCCCGGTTCGAGGATGCTGCAGCTGCGCGCAAGACACGCAGGCGTGCTTCGTCTGCGCCTGCCAAATACACCGACGGTCGGGACCCCCAGGAGATCGGAAACCTTTTCGGCAAGATCGTCCGGGATCGTGGTTGGAGTGCACCGGTTGCCGTGGGATCGGTGCTCTCACGCTGGAACGAACTGGTGGGACCGCAAATAGCACAGCATTGCATCCCCGAGTCCTTCGAGGACTCAACCGTGGTGGTGCGGTGCGACTCCACGACCTGGGCCACCCAGGTACGTCTGCTTTCGCACGAACTACTTAAGCATTTCGACAAGGAGCTCGGGCAGGGGGTGATCACCGTGATCCGGGTTTTGGGTCCGGCGGCACCCACCTGGAGGCATGGTGGGCGTTCGGTTAAGGGCCGTGGTCCGCGGGACACCTACGGGTAGCTTGGCCAAAACGCGTAGCTGGCCCGCTGGTGCGCCCAGAGCTCGCAAAGCACATAGCCCCCCAGACGACTCGGCCTTAACGGCTCCTAAGTACGCTTGGCGGCTATTAGCGCTATGTTGCTGCCGGTCAATGTCCGATTAAATTGGCGCTACGCGGTAGAATTGATGGAGGTGTTTTGTCCATGCGGCAAGACATCGGTTCATGATCGGACACCTTCGGTGTCCGGCCTTCCACTGTTTGAGGAGTCTGTAGCACCTGTGTCTACCGATAACACCACACCCCAGGAGCCATTCGATTCCGCCGAGGCAGGTGAATCCCCCACTTCGCAAGCCGTGGAAGAGCACGTCAGCGGTCGGGTGGAGCACACCTACGGGGCCCAGGACATCACGGTGCTCGAGGGGCTCGAAGCGGTGCGCAAGCGTCCGGGCATGTACATTGGCTCCACGTCGCTGCGCGGGCTGCACCACCTGGTCTACGAGGTCGTGGACAACTCCGTGGACGAGGCCCTGGCGGGGCACTGCGACCACATCAAGATCACCCTGCGCGACGACGGTGGTGTACGTGTGGAAGACAACGGCCGCGGCATCCCCGTGGACATCCACCCCACCGAGGGCAAGCCCACCGTAGAGGTCGTCATGACCATCCTGCACGCCGGCGGAAAGTTCGGCGGGGGCGGCTATGCGGTGTCCGGTGGATTGCACGGCGTGGGCATCTCCGTCGTCAACGCACTTTCCTCTCGGGTGGACACCGAGATCCGGCGTCAGGGCAGCGTTTGGCGGATGACCTTCGCCGACGGCGGTAAGCCGCAGGGAACCTTGGTCAAGGGCGAGGACACCGATGCCACCGGCACCATCCAGACGTTCTACCCCGATGCCGGCATCTTCGATTCGACCTACTTCGATTTCGAAACCCTGCGGGCCCGCTTCCAGCAGATGGCGTTCCTGAACAAGGGCCTGCACATCACGCTCACTGACGAGCGGACCCTGGAGACCGAAGGCGACGAAATCGCCGCGGAGGTCGTCGCTGACAACGATGACGATGCCCCCAAGCACCGCGTGGTGGATTACCTGTACAAGGATGGGCTGCTGGATTACGTCAAGCACCTGAACTCGGCCAAAAAGGTTGAATTGGTCCACGAGGACGTCATCGCCTTCGAATCCGAGGACACCACCAAGGGCATCAGCGTCGAGGTGGCGATGCAGTGGACCAACTCGTACTCCGAGTCGGTGCACACCTACGCCAACACCATCAACACCCATGAGGGCGGCACCCACGAAGAGGGCTTCCGCGCCGCCATGACCTCGTTGATCAACCGCTATGCACGCGAAAAGACCATTCTGCGTGAAAAGGATGACAACCTCACCGGCGATGACATCCGGGAGGGCTTGACCGCGGTGATCTCGGTGAAGCTTGCCGAACCGCAGTTCGAGGGCCAGACCAAGACCAAGCTGGGCAACTCGATGGCCAAGGGATTTGTCCAGGGAGTCGTCAACGATGAACTCGGCGACTGGCTTGAACGCAACCCGAACACCGCCCGGGACATCATCCGCAAGGCCCAGCTGGCCTCGCAGGCGCGCATGGCCGCGCGCAAGGCCCGCGACAATGCGCGCCGCAAGTCTCCGCTGGAATCCTTCGGAATGCCCGGAAAGCTCTCGGACTGCTCCTCGAAAAACCCCGCCGAGTGCGAGGTTTTCATCGTGGAGGGCGACTCCGCAGGCGGCTCCGCCAAGCGCGGTCGCAACCCGCACACCCAGGCCATCCTGCCGCTGCGAGGCAAGATCCTGAACGTGGAGCGTGCCCGGCTGGACCGTGCGCTGGGCAATGCCGAGGTACAGGCGATGATCACCGCCTTCGGCACCGGCATCGGCGAGGAATTCGACATGGCCAAGCTGCGTTACCACAAGATCGTGTTGATGGCCGATGCCGACGTCGATGGCCAGCACATCACCACCCTGCTGCTGACACTGCTCTTCCGCTTCATGCGCCCGCTGATTGAAAACGGCTACGTCTACCTTGCCCAGCCCCCGCTGTACCGCATCAAATGGTCCAACTCACCCCACGAATACGTGTACTCGGACAGGGAACGCGATGATTCGCTGACCGCCGGGGCCGCCAAGTCCAAGCGCCTGCCCAAGGAAAACGGCATCCAGCGCTACAAGGGCCTGGGAGAGATGGATTACTCGGAACTGTGGGACACCACCATGGATCCGGAGCACCGCACGCTGCGCCAGATCACCATGGAGGACGCGGCCGCCGCAGACCAGATCTTCTCCGTGCTGATGGGCGAGGACGTCGAATCACGTCGAAACTTCATCCAGCAAAACGCCAAGGATGTGCGCTTCCTGGACATCTAGTCCGGCACCGCTCCCCCACGCGTCGTACGACATAGAACTTTGACTAGAGGAAGAAATCGATGAGCGATCAGACTCCCGAGAACCCGCAGGACAACGAAGCCGGCCACGAGGAACCCCTCGAGGGTGCGGTGATCGATGACGCGCCACCGGTGCATATCGGCGCCGACAAGATCGATCAGATCGACCTGCAGACCGAAATGCAGCGCTCCTACCTTGACTACGCCATGGCCGTCATCGTCGGACGTGCCCTGCCGGATGTGCGCGATGGCCTGAAACCGGTGCACCGCCGCGTCATCTACGCGATGTATGACGGGGGTTACCGCCCCGACCGGTCGTACAACAAGTGTGCCCGCGTGGTCGGCGAGGTCATGGGCCAGTACCACCCGCACGGCGACACCGCCATCTACGATGCGTTGGTACGCCTGATCCAGGACTGGACCATGCGTTACCCGCTGGCCCTGGGCCAGGGCAACTTCGGCTCCCCGGGCAACGACGGCGCCGCCGCCCCGCGTTACACCGAAACCAAGATGTCGCAGCTGGCCATGGAAATGGTCCGTGACATCAACGAAGATACGGTCGACTTCCAGGACAACTACGACGGCAAGAACCAGGAACCCACGATCCTGCCGGCCCGTTTCCCGAACCTCTTGGTCAACGGCTCCTCCGGCATCGCCGTGGGCATGGCCACCAACATTCCCCCGCACAACCTGCGCGAGGTCGCCTCCGGCGTCCAGTGGTACCTGGAAAACCCGGAAGCCGGACGCGAGGAACTGCTCGAGGAACTGATGCTGCGCATCAAGGGCCCCGACTTCCCCACCGGCGCCATGATCCTTGGCACCAAGGGGATTTCCGACGCCTACCGCACCGGGCGCGGATCCATCACCATGCGTGCAGTGGTCAGTGTCGAGGAACTCCAGGGACGCACCTGCCTGGTTGTCACCGAACTGCCCTACCAGGCAAACCCGGACAACCTCGCGGTGAAGATCGCCGAACTGGTCAAGGACGGCAAGGTCTCGGGAATCGCGGATCTGCGCGATGAGACCTCCGGCCGCACCGGCCAGCGCCTGGTGATCGTGCTCAAGCGCGATGCCGTGGCCAAGGTGGTGCTCAATAACCTTTACAAGCACACGCAGCTGCAGGAGAACTTCTCCGCGAACATGCTGGCCATCGTCGACGGGGTGCCCCGCACGCTGTCACTGGACGCCTTCATTCGCCACTGGGTGGCCCACCAGATGGAAGTCATTGCCCGGCGCACGGCGTTCCGCTTGCGCAAGGCGGAGGAGGAAGCCCATATCCTGCGCGGCCTGCTCAAGGCCCTTGACGCACTGGACGAGGTCATCGCATTGATCCGTCGTTCCTCGACCACCGAGGAAGCCCGCGACGGGCTGATGGAACTTCTTTCCATCGATGAACTGCAGTCCCGGGCCATCCTGGACATGCAGTTGCGCCGCCTGGCCGCCCTGGAACGCCAGAAGATCCAGGACCGCCATGCCGAGCTTGAGCTGGAAATCGCGGAGTACAAGGCGATCCTGGCCGATCCGCAGCGCCAGCGCACCATCATTTCCGAGGAAATGGGCGAAATCGTCGACAAGCACGGCGATGACCGCCGCACCAAGGTGCTGATGGGCTTCGACGGCGACATGAGCATCGAGGACCTGATCCCCGAAGAGGAAATGGTCGTCACGATCACCCGCGGCGGTTACGTCAAGCGCACCCGGAGCGATAACTACCGCTCGCAGCACCGCGGAGGCAAGGGCATCAAGGGCGCCGCGCTGCGAGGGGACGACGTGGTGGAGCATTTCTTCGTCACCACCACGCACAACTGGCTGCTCTTTTTCACCAACCACGGCCGTGTGTACCGCTCCAAGTGCTACGAATTGGCCGAGGCCGGACGCGATGCCAAGGGCCAGCACGTGGCCAACGTCATGGCCTTCCAACCTGACGAACACATTGCCCAGGTCCTTGACCTGAGAACCTATGAGGACGCCCCGTATCTGGTGCTGGCCACCCGCAACGGACTGGTCAAGAAGACCCGACTGACCGACTATGACACCAACCGGACCGCAGGGGTCATCGCGATCAACCTGCGCGAGGGTGACGAGCTCGTCTCGGCGCAGCTGGTCAGCGAGACCGATGACATGATGCTGGTCTCGCGCAAGGGCCAATCGGTGCGCTTCACCGCCACCGATGCGGCCTTGCGGCCGATGGGCCGCGCCACCTCCGGGGTGACGGGCATGAAGTTCCGCGAACAGGACGAATTGCTCGCAGCAGACGTCGTCACCGAAGGTTCGTATGTGTTTGTCGTCACCGAGGGTGGCTACGCCAAGCGAACCTCCGTTGATGAATACCGGGTTCAATCCCGTGGTGGCATCGGCATCAAGGTAGCCAAGCTCGCTGAAGACCGTGGTCACCTCGTCGGGGCATTGATTGTGCACGATGAGGACGAGGTTCTGGTTGTGATGGAGGGCGGCAAGGTCGTTCGCACGGACGTTTCGCAGGTGCCTGCCAAGGGCCGCGACACCATGGGTGTGATCTTCGCCAAGCCGGACAAGAAGGACCGCATCATAGCCGTGGCGAAGAACACCGAACGCGGACTCGGAGAGATTCCCGAGGAAGATGCAGTACCGTTGAACGCGGAAAAGACACAAGAACCGGCCTCCGAGGCCCTTCCGGGCGATGAAAGCCTTGAAGGAACCGAGGGAAACCTTGGACACGACGAAGAGGCCACCAACGACGGAGGTAACGCGTGAGCACCCCAAATACGCCCCGCCCGGGCGGCGGCACTGGTGGTACCCGTCCGGCACCGCCACGACAGGCACCCACAGGCGCACAGCGTCCTGCTGGAGCACCGCGTCCGGGTTCCGCCCCGCGGCCCTCGGGGGCGAAGCCCCAGACGGGCGCTCCGCGCCCAGGTTCCGGCAACCCCCAGCTGGTGCGCCCGGCACCCAAGGCCAAGGTCCGCAAGGCCCGCCTGCTGGTCTCAAAGGTGGACCCCTGGTCGGTGCTGAAAATGGCGTTCCTGCTGTCGGTGGCCCTGGGCATCGTGACCGTCGTTGCTTCAGTGGTCTTCTGGACCGTGCTCGACCTGACGGGTATCTTCAAGGCCGTCAACGATCTCCTGGGTGAGATCGTAGGCTCTGAAAGTGGCTTCGACTTGATGAAGATCGCGTCACTGGGGCAGGTCGCTTCGTTCGCCACCATCATCGCCGTGGTGAATGTGGTGTTACTCACGGCGCTTTCGATGCTCGCCGCGGTGCTCTACAACCTCTCCTCGACCCTGGTTGGCGGTATTGGAGTGACCCTTACCGACGATTAATTCGCGGAAACAAGGCAAAAATCGGCCTTCGAAGCCCGTCTGGAATGATGCTTCGGAGGCCGATTTGTCTCCGGGGCAGTTCCTCGGGTAAAGTTTTATCTCGTTCCCAGCGGGAACAAAGAGGGCGTATAGCTCAGGCGGTTAGAGCGCTTCGCTGATAACGAAGAGGTCCCTGGTTCAAGTCCAGGTACGCCCACGGATTCCCTCATCCGAGCGGTAACTGAAAGGAAATGTCCATGCGGAAATTTCTGGTGTTTGCGGCAATAGTCGCAAGCTTTGTCGGGTACCGTAAGTACAAGGAATCTACGGCCGAAAAGGCCACCTGGAGTCAGGGCACCGATAAGGTATCCTGAATTCATACGGGGACTTAGCTCAGTTGGTAGAGCGGTAGCTTTGCAAGCTTCAGGTCAGGGGTTCGACCCCCCTAGTCTCCACCGAAGCGAAAGGCCCGGAACTTAGGTTCCGGGCCTTTTTCGTGTTAAACCGGCGTTGGTTCGTCGGTAACGCCGCAGGCAAACGCCGGGTGCTGCCTAGCGGGGCACAATGCCAATAGAGTGGGATCGTGACTTTTCTTCTGGCCCTGGTGGGTGTCCTGGGTGTTGCTGCATCAGGACCGCTCATCGCCGCGTTCCCCGCCGTTCCGGCACTCTCCATGGCGTTGTGGCGTAACGCCGTAGGAACGGCTGTCATGGCCGTTCCCGCGTTGGCCAACGAACCACGCACCCTTGCCCGGTTGCGCCGCCACGAATGGGGCTGGAGCGCTGTGGCTGCCGTTTCGCTGGCGCTGCACTTCGCGTTCTTCATGACATCCATCCGCATGACCACCGTGGCGGCTTCCACGGCGTTGGTGTGCCTACAGGCGGCATGGATCGCAATGTTCCAGTCGCTTCGGGGAACCAAATATGGCTGGCGTGTGGGGCTGGGCATCGTGCTGGCGTTCACCGGAGTCTTGGTCATCACCGGGTTGGACATCGGATCGGGTTCCGAAGCATTGACGGGCGATGCCTTCGCGCTTATCGGCGGGATCCTGGCCGCATCCTATACGCTGGCCGGCTCCAAAGCACGGGCAACGATGAGCACCAGTTCCTACACAACCATTTGCTACGGGATGACTTCGGTCTTGCTGCTGGGTATGTGTTTGATTGCCGGCGCACCCATCTGGGGATTCAACCTCAAGGGATGGATCGGGATCATCGCCTTGGCGTTGTGTTCACAGGTCCTCGGACATTCGGCCTTGAACCACCTGCTGTCCTCGTTGGGTCCATTGACCGTGTCAACGCTGATCCTGTTGGAAATTCCCGGCGCAGCGCTGCTGGCCGCATTGTTCCTGGGCCAGGTCCTGCCGGCAGGCACCGTTGTGGGATTGACGGTGATCCTGGCCGGGCTGTTCTTCGTCGTTCGCGGCCAGGGCCATGCCCAAGCACGGGCACTGGTCTCGGTGGACATCGACGATCCAATAGCGGATCCGGAAACGGTCGATGAACAGGCAAAAGAACAGGGCAGCAGCTAGGCCGTCGAGCCCCGGTTCCCGGAGACTGCGACGGGCCGGCTACTGCCCTGCCTGACCTGCTTTTCCTCAGACGTCCGAGATGGGCGCCCCGAGGGGAATCACTTCTTGCTGCGCGGACCGGGCTTTGGCGTGGAATCCGTGGTGGTTTCCTCGGCCTTGTGCTTGGCGGTGGCGGCAGCCTCTGAGAGTTCCTCTGCCTTCTCGGTGAGCTTCTCCTTGGTTTCGGAGACGGTCACCTTGGCCGCCTCAGCGGCATCCTCGACCGCGTCCTTGGCGTCCTCGGTGGCCTCAGCGGCGTGTGCCTTGGCTTCGGCTGCCGAAGAGGCCACTTCGTCGCGTACTTCCTCGACGCTTGCCGGAACCTCGACCGGACCGCTGGCGCGCACCGTGGCTGGTTCCACGGGTGTAGGAGTCTTCCAGGGGTCATCGATGGGCTTGGATGCGCGCCACGCGGCCACACCAGCGGCGGTGGCAGCGGCGATCACTGCAACGATGAGCCAGCCCCTCTTCTTCTTGGCAGGTTTCTGCGCCTTTTCCAGTTCCTTGCTTACATGGCCAACAGCGGCACTGGCGGTGTCCTGGAGCCGGGAGACGGTTTCGGCGCTGGGCTTGAGTTTCTCGGAAACTTCGTGCAGTGCCTCCGGGACCTTGGCTTGGTCAAGTTTGCGCGTCGTGTATTTGGCGGCCTTGCCGATCTTTTCGTTGGCCGACGGCAAGTATTCGTTGAGCACTACATCGCGGGCGTGGTTGAATGCGGGGCTGGCCTTCTCCATCGCCTCGTTCAGCGCCGGGGTGGCACGGTCAACGGCTTTCTGGACCCGTGGGGTCGCATCGTCGATGGCCGCGGAAATCCGCGGTCCCACGCGGTCAAGTGAATCCTGGATCATGGGGCTGACCTTCGCAACGGTGTCGGAGAGTTCCTGGGCGGCCCAAGTCAATCCTTCCTGGATCTTGGGCGAAGCACTCTCTATGCCCTTTTCCAGGCGCGGAACGGCCCATTTAACCGCAGTGTCCACCTTAGGTGCGGCCCAATCCAGCGCCTGTTCAGCACCGGTGGCAACACTTTCTCCAAAGTCTCGAGCAGTACGTTCTGGCTTCACGGGGACCCCTTTGATCGTTTCGTATGCTTGAGTCCTAGCCTACGACGTCCCATGGCCCCGGAGCCATTACCTGACCGGCATATATGCAAACCCTTCCTTTTGTTCACTGAACGCGTAGCCAATCGCAGCGGCAGCCCAAGTGCTCATGGAAGAATGGCTGAATGACTGCAATCCCAACTCACACAGCCACCATCCACACCACATTGGGCGACATCGTCGTCAACCTCTTCGGCAACCACGCCCCGAAGACCGTGAAGAACTTCGTTGGTCTGGCCAACGGAGAACAGACCTGGACCGACCCGCGCTCGGGTGAGGAAAAGGTCAACACCCCGCTGTACAACGGGACGATCTTCCACCGCATCATCTCCGACTTCATGATCCAGGGCGGAGATCCGCTGGGTCAGGGCACCGGAGGCCCCGGCTACCGCTTCGACGACGAAATCAACCCCGAGCTTGATTTCCGTGAGCCCTACAAGCTGGCCATGGCCAACGCCGGCATCCAGATGGGACAGGGAACGAACGGTTCACAGTTCTTCATCACCTCGATCCCGACCACATGGTTGCAGGGCAAGCACACCATCTTCGGCGATGTCACCGATGAGGCTTCGCGCAAGCTTGTTGACCAGCTGAACGTCGTTCCGACCGACGGTCGTGACAAGCCGTTGGAAGATGTTGTTATTAACAGCATCGACATCACCGCGCTCTAAACCCGTTGTTAGGGAGCATTCACCTGCCCCGATAAACGAGGACGGCCCCATTGTCCGACCCGTCGGCCGGTTGTTCACTTTTACCTGAAAGTGAATGACGGGCGCGGGATGGTCCAATGGGGCCGTTTTGCATCACCGTGCAGTCCAATGCCACTAAGGACGTAGGAATCCGCCCCAGCCCGGCGGAAAAGCCGCGACAAGAACCGGTACCGGCGATACCGGGACCATGAACGTACTCACACAGGAGCATCATTTTCATGTCCTATGGACTGTCTAATCCCAACCAGGCAGCGCAGGCCCCGGTATGCCCCAGGCATCCAGAGCGGATCTCCTATGTCACTTGCCAGAGATGTTCCCGGCCGGCGTGCCCCGAATGCCAGGTGGCAGCGGCCGTCGGTACCCAATGCGTGGATTGCGTGCGAGAGACCAACAGGCATTTGCCAAGCACACGGACCGTGTTCGGAGGAAAGGCCACTGATGGGCGACCCATCGTGACCTACGTGCTGATTGCCATCAACGTGGCGGTCTTCGGCCTGCAGATGCTCATCCCCGGTTTCACCAACCACTTGGTCTACGCGGGTCTGTACACCAGCGGTTATTTCGAGCCGGAACCGTGGAGGATGGTGACTTCGATGTTTGCCCATTCCACGTCTTTCATCGGGCATATTGCCTTCAACATGTATGCGCTGTATATCTGTGGGCGCGTCCTTGAACCCATGTTGGGGCGGTTGCGCTTTTTGGCCCTTTATCTCGTATCGGGTCTAGGTGGATCGGTTGCCGTGCTGTTGATCACCGATCCGAGGGTTCCGGTCCTGGGTGCCTCGGGTGCTGTCTTCGGCCTGTTTGCGGCCATGTTCGTGTTGTTGCGTTCGCGAGGGGTCCAGACGATGCAGATCGTCGTCCTCATTGCCATCAACTTGGTTATTGGATTCATCTTCCCCGGAATTGCTTGGGAAGCCCACATCGGCGGGTTGATCCTCGGCGCCGCCATGGCCGCCGTATTTGCCTATTCCCCCAAGGGCAACAGGCAAGCCGTGATGCAGTGGGCAGGCACGGCATTGTTGGTGTTGCTACTGGTGGCCTTGACTTTGTATGGTGCCGTCAACGTTCGAGTTGGATGAGACGAATTTGGTGACTATGGGAAAAGTTATCCACATGGGTTATCCACACTGTTAATAACTCACAGCCTTGTAATTCACTAACGAGGGACCTGCTCCAGCGCCCGCGCTGACGCTGGTCCCTCGTGTATTTAAGGAAGTTTGAGTGAATATGCACAGATTCATCCACACCTGTGGATAACTTAGTGCACAACCTGTGTAGTGTTGCTGGCCCCGAGTGGAACAATGCTCCGTCTGTATTCTTCGAAAGTATGACCTAATCCGCGTGATCATGCGGAAAATCCATGCATCCTCTACTGCGATTCGAGCCTTTTCCACACATCTTATCCACAGTGTTAATAACTTACACACATGTAATTCATCTTGTGGGAAACCCCGAAAGAGCGGTAAATTGAGGGAAAGTGAGGCTAAACCCACAGCCTTATCCCCACCTGTGGATAACTTAGTGCACAGCATGTTACTAAGTTTTGTGGATGCCATGGCAGTCATGATGTGCAAGGCTGTGGATAATTGCCCAAAGGTATTGCGACTTCCTTGCAGGGGGGCGGGAATGCCGTCACAGTACCAAGGGGGATGCAATGCATCAGGAGCCGATCCGCGCCGAGCATGTAAGCGCATGGGCCGAGCTCACCAACGCCTTGGCGATCACCGACGGCACTGACGAATTCTATGAAGCTGAAGATCTCCTTGAAGAG
>JAUNVO010000027.1 GCA_030540695.1 Micrococcaceae bacterium
ACGTTTTCTCTGGTGATGATGCCTTGTGACTGGATCGGCACCGTGATGATCCGCAAGCTCACCTTAGGCATCCAGTCAACAACCTGGATGATCCAAGTCAAGCACGGGAGAACGGGTGCCCATCACCCGACCAAGCCGGAACCTCACCCTTGTGAGACTTGTCAGTGGCTGGTCTGGGACTTGCTGGAAGGATAGGAACCGGCCGGTCTACCCCGAGAGCATGACTCTCTACACACTGTCACTTCCTGACAACGACGATTAGCCCACCGCGCTCGCGACCCACTGCTGCTTCGTTCCCTTCGCCGGGCACCGCGCCACGGGGGCTCCCTCGGTTCCGAGGTCCTCCCGCGCCTGCACCTAGCTTCG
Organism: Micrococcaceae bacterium; assembly: GCA_030540695.1. Lineage (GTDB taxonomy): Bacteria > Actinomycetota > Actinomycetes > Actinomycetales > Micrococcaceae > Paeniglutamicibacter. The sequence goes on from JAUNVO010000027.1 coordinate 367, forward strand.
GAAGCCGAGGACCAGGATGTCGGTCTCCTCGATAGCCGCCAGACCCATGCGGTGCTCGGTCATCGTTATACGTCCGTCTGCTGGCCCAGTTCATTCGACCCAGGTCTCGAATGTCCTGCCATCAGTCTTAATATATAAGCCCCCCTGTTTCGACCGGTGTCGAGCACTCCCGCGCCCGGGTCACTGAATCGCGCGGATCCGCTCCCGGGCAACACCACCACTGATTACCTAAGCCACGCGGTAGGCCATGATTGCTTCGTCGAAAAGTCCGCCTTCGGCGGATATGCGCAGAGGTTCCGGAACCCGGTCCGCGTTCCCATTTCGGGTTTGCCTCTGGCAGCGGCAAGCGCGTCGGAATCTGGATCACTGCCAACAACGCGATCGCCGGCAGCGTCAACCGAGCCTTACCTCATCCGAAGTCAAGCACACGGCTGGCCGGGCGTCCGTTGACTACTGCAAGGAAGCACTCGCCATCCACCACCCACGTATTCCCGGTGTCGCATAGCGCATTAGGTTGCATTCCAGTCAGCGAGGAGGTCATATGGCCACCTGACATTCCCCGTGCTGACCCGCACCCCGGAAAACACGATGAATGCCGCAGCCACGACTTTCCCGCACACGATTGCTTGTAGGACTCATTGCGTGGGGTGGTCCATGCCCAGGACGCATGGTGGCTTCGCGTAGTCCGTTGGATGCGCCCGCGATGAGCGAGTGATGGACCCCGGGATATGTCCGCGATGAAATCCTTTCCGCCAGCGCGGAAGTCCGTGTCGTTGCCCTTTCCGGGAACGCGATCAGCGCAGACATGTTGCCGGTTGGCTTGAGGAGCGGCTCCTCGGCGTCGCCGACACCCCAAGGGCTTCGTGGGACCGCCGCGAAGCCTTTCACGTTGCACGGCGCGATGGGCTCCTTTCATGACGGAACGGCCAAATCCGTTCGCGCGATCGACAGGCTGGCAAAGTCACTTCGACGTGGTCGTTCCTGGTTGCTGCCCAATTCCTGAAGCCCCTGTATCCGCACGCGGCGGCAGCAACGGATTATTCACTTTTCCACCGGCTACCGCTCCCATCGACCACGCCCGGTCATCCGTGCGCCACCCGCTGCCCGGGTGGCAGGTATTAGAATCGGTACATCATGACCCGTATTGAACACGCCCCGAAGCCCACCAGCAACCCTTCCGACGACGCGTCGGCCGCACCGGAAACGGACCCGGCACCGCAGCAGGAGCATCCGGAACCGATCCTGCTGGATACCCCACGGGACGGTGTTCCGGAGGTTATCACCACCGTTCCCGGCCTGCATCGCGCAGCACGGGCCATTGCCGCAGGAAACGGCCCCGTGGCCGTGGACGCCGAACGGGCATCGGGATTCCGCTACGGCCAGCGAGCCTTTCTGATCCAGCTTCGCCGCGCCGGGGCCGGCAGCTGGCTGATCGACCCGGTGCCCTTCAACAATCTGGACGAGATCCAGGAGGCCATCGGTGAGGAGATATGGATCCTGCACGCCGCCTCCCAGGATCTTCCGTGCCTGCGCGAGCTTGGCATGTCACCCGCCCGGCTCTTCGACACCGAGCTGGCCGCCCGAATTGCCGGGTTGCCGCGCGTCGGGCTGGGCCCTGCCGTGGAGTCGCTGTTGGGGCTGCGCCTTGCCAAGGAGCATTCGGCCGCCGACTGGTCCACCCGCCCGCTGCCCGAGCCGTGGCTACGCTACGCCGCGCTGGACGTCGAGGTCCTCGATGAACTGCGTATCGAACTGATCAACCTGCTCGAAGCCGACGGCAAGCTCGATTACGCCGAGCAGGAATTCGAGGCCGTGCGGACGGCGCCCCCGGCACCGCCACGCGTTGATCCCTGGCGACGCACCTCCGGGCTGCACCAGATCCGTGACCGCCGGACACTCGCCGCGGTGCGTGCGCTTTGGGAGACCCGGGAGTCCCTGGCCCGAACCCGCGACGTGGCACCGGGCCGGCTCATCCCGGATTCCTCGCTGGTCGTCGCTGCCAAGGCCATGCCCAAAAGCGTTCCGGCGCTGCTGAAGACACCCGGTTTCCATGGCCGTTCGGCCGCAAAGGACGCCCCGAAATGGCTTCGCGCACTCCAGGACGCCGCAGTGACCGAGGACTTGCCACCGAACCAGGTGCCTTCGAATTCACCTCCCCCGCCCAAGGTCTGGGCCGACAAGGACCCCGTGGCAGCAGCCCGCCTCGCCACCGCACGGGCACGGGTTGCCCGCACCGCGGAGTCGTTGAACATCCCCACGGAGAACCTGCTGACCCCGGACACCCTACGCCGGCTGTGCTGGAGCCCGCCGGAGGAAATCGATCTGGACACCGTCTCGACGGCCTTGCGTTCGCTCGGCGCTCGCCGCTGGCAGATCGAGTTGGTGGGTCCGCTGCTCACCGTGGCGCTGCTTGATCCGGAGGAACTGGCCAAGCGTTAGCCACGCCGCGGGCGGGAAATCCGGTCACCGGAGTGTGGCTGCGCTTGCACTATAAGTTACTCACCAGTAGCGTATGGGTTGGATCACATCCCCATCCCGATCACAAGGAGTACCGGTGAGCCCCCAGCCAGTGAACACGCGCAACACGCGCAAGGTCCGCGACGTCGTCTTCGTCGACGGTGTCCGCACCCCCTTCGGCAAAGCCGGAGACAAGGGCATCTACCACGGCACCCGCGCCGACGACCTCGTCGTGAAGTGCATCCGCGATCTGATGCGCCGCAATCCGTCCCTGCCCGCCGAACGGGTCGACGAGGTGGCCATCGCCGCCACCACACAGACCGGCGACCAGGGCCTGACCATCGGACGCACCGCCGCCCTGTTGGCCGGCCTGCCCCAGTCGGTCCCGGGCTTCGCCATCGACAGGATGTGCGCCGGAGCCATGACCGCGGTGACCACCACGGCCGGGTCCATCGCCTTTGGCGCCTACGATGTCGTCATCGCCGGCGGCGTCGAGCACATGGGCAACCACCCGATGGGCGAAGGTGCGGACCCGAACCCGCGCTTCATGTCCGAGCGCCTGGTGGATCCGGCGGCACTGAACATGGGCAACACCGCCGAAAACCTCCACGACCGGTTCCCGGAGATCACCAAGGACCGCACCGATGCCTACGCGGCGGCCTCGCAGGCCAAGCTCGCGGCTGCCTACGCTTCCGGGGACATCCAGCCGGACCTCGTTCCGGTGGCGGCACGCCGCCCCGGCGAGGGCTTCGCACTGAACACCGTCGACGAACCACCGCGTCCGGGCACCACCGTGGAATCCTTGGCGGAGCTGCGCACCCCCTTCCGCGCCCACGGCCGGGTCACCGCAGGCAACGCCGCCGGGCTGAACGACGGGGCGACCGCCGCGGTGCTGGCCAGCGCCGAGGCCGCGGAGGAACTTGGGCTGGGCGTGAAGATGCGCCTGGTCTCCTACGCCTTCGCCGGGGTCGACCCCTCGGTCATGGGCATCGGGCCGGTCCCGGCCACCGAGAAAGCACTGGCCCAGGCCGGACTTGGCATCGAAGACATCGGGCTCTTCGAGATCAACGAGGCATTCGCCGTCCAGGTGCTCTCCTTCCTTGACCACTACGGCATCAAGGACACCGATGAGCGGGTGAACCGCTACGGCGGCGCCATCGCCGTGGGCCACCCGCTGGCGTCCTCGGGCGTACGCCTGATGACCCAGCTGGCTCGCCAGTTCGAACAGGACCCAACGGTCCGCTACGGCTTGACCACCATGTGCATCGGTCTGGGCATGGGCGGCACCGTCATCTGGGAAAACCCGCACCATGCAGACTTCGGAAAGGATGCCTAAGGCCATGAACCAGAGCACCATTGAACATTTCGCTTCACTTGCAGCGTTGGTCCCCGACGAGATCGTCACCCACTCGCTGATCAAGGACGCCGTGCTGCCCAGCGGGCAGAAGGTCGCCCTGCTGACCCTGGACAACGGGTTCGACCACACGAAACCGACCACGCTGGGCCCCAACACCCTGCTGGAACTCCACGCCGTGCTCACCGAGCAGAAGCAGCGTGCGGCCAACGGCGAGATCCAGGCCCTTGCACTCACCGGAAAGCCGCACTTCCTGGTGGCCGGCGCGGACCTCAACGGAGTCAAGTCCCTGGCCTCGGCGGAAAACGGGGCGGCCATGGCCACCCTGGGGCACGCCTGCTACGACATGCTGGCAGATCTCGGCGTACCGACCTTTGCCTTCATCAACGGTGTGGCGCTCGGTGGCGGCCTGGAGATCGCCCTGGCATGCACCTACCGCACCGTGTCGGCCGGCGCCAACGGCATTGGCCTGCCCGAGGCCTTCATCGGGCTGATCCCGGGATGGGGCGGGGTCTATAAGCTCCCGCGGCTGATAGGCCCCGAGGCCGCCATGACGGTGATGATTGAAAATCCGCTGAACAACAACCGATCGATCAACGGCGTCACGGCGGCAAAGCTCGGCATCGCCGACACCATCTTCGAACCCGCCGATTTCCTCGAGCAGTCCTTGCTCTGGGCCGATAGCATCCTGGGCGGCGCCGAGGTGCCGCGTCCCAACGCCGCCGAACCCCGTGGCAACCCGGAGGTCGCAGCGCGCTGGAGCGCCGCAGCCAACAAGGCCCGTGCCTTTGTGGAAGCCAAGATCGCCAACGCCGCCCCGGCCCCTGCCAAGGTCCTTGAGGTCTTCGAGGCCGGAGCCTCGATCACGCAGAAGGAATCGGCGGCGCTGGAAATCGCGGCGCTGACCGAATTGATGCAGACCCATGCGTTCCACAACACCGTCTATGCCTTCCTGGATTTGGTACAGAAGCGCTCCAAGCGTCCCGCCGGGGCCCCCGACCGGAAGCTGGCCCGTCCGGTGTCCAAGGTCGGCGTCGTCGGTGCCGGGCTCATGGCCGGACAGCTGGCGCTGCTTTTCGCCAAGAACATCAAGGTCCCGGTGGTCATCACGGACATCGACGAGGCACGCGTGGAAAAGGGCCTGGCCCACATCCACTCGGAGATAGACAAGCAGCTGGCCAAGGGCCGCATTTCACCCGACGCAGCGAACCGCACCAAGGCGTTGGTCACCGGATCCGTGTCCAAGGAGGCCTTCGCCGATGCCGACTTCGTGATCGAGGCGGTCTTTGAGGAACTTGCGGTCAAGAAGCAGGTCTTTGCCGAGGTCGAGGCCGTGGTCTCCCCCGAGTGCATCCTGGCCACCAACACCTCCTCGCTTTCGGTCACCGAGATGGGACGGGACCTGGCGCACCCCGAGCGCCTTGTCGGCTTCCACTTCTTCAACCCCGTGGCACAGATGCCGCTGTTGGAGATCGCCCGGGCCGAGAAGTCCGACGATGTCACCCTGGCGACCGCCTTTGCCCTGGGCAAGGCACTGCGCAAGACCAGCGTGCTGGTCAAGGACGAGGCCGCATTCGTGGTGAACCGGATCCTGCTGCGTTTGATGGGCGAGATCGCCAACGCCTTCGACGAGGGCACCGAGGCTTCGGTCGCCGACGGCGCGCTTCGGCCCATGGGTCTTCCCATGAGCCCGTTCACGCTGCTGGCCATGGTCGGCATCCCCGTGGCCAACCATGTCTCGGAGTCGCTGCACGCCGCATTCGGCGAGCGCTTCCATGTCTCGAAGAACCAGCAGCTGCTCATCGAACACGGCATCAAGTCATTGTGGGCGCCTACCGCCGACGGTGGCCAAGAGATCCCTGCAGCGACCCTGGAGCTGCTGGAATTCGGCAACAACCCCAGCACGGGCCAGGAACTGCTGGTGCGCACCCAGGATGCCTTGGCCCAGGAAATCGGGCTGATGCTCGCCGAGGGTGTGGTTGCCGGTCCCGAGGACATTGACCTGTGCATGATCATGGGCGCCGGCTGGCCAATGCACTTGGGCGGCATCACCCCGTATCTGGACCAGGTCGGGGCCTCCGAGAGGGTCAACGGCAAGACGTTCCACCAGCGCTGATCCCGCGTCACCGATCCGTGCAGGCCGGGTGAGGGCTTCGGCCATCACCCGGCCTCTGCCGTGCCCTGCGAAGGCCCCCATCGACCTTGGCCGCGAAGTGCGCAACACTGTGGATATGAAACAGCACATTGAACTCGCACCCACGCGCAGAACGGTCCTTGAGGCCTCCCTGGTGGCCGGGGCCGCGGTGACATTGGTTTCGTGCGGTTCCGGCAAGGACGGCCAGAAGATCCCCGAACCGACGGGCCAGGCCTTCGACGCCCTGGAACTGGAGAAGCTTCCGGTCAAGGGCAGCGCCTCGGTGAGCGTCAACGGCCACAACTACCTGCTCTACCGCCCGGACGAGTCCACGGTGCTTGCCTACACCTCGGTGTGCACGCACCAGGGGTGCAAGGTCGGCACCGGAAGCGGGACCACGTTCAAATGCCCCTGCCACGGATCGGAGTACTCCAAGCTCGACGGGTCGGTGACCCAGGGCCCTGCCCCGAAGTCCCTTGAGCGCTATGCCACCGAGGTCGACGGCAACGAGGTCAAGCTCTTCCTCTAGGCACCCCCGGGAAACCCGGCATCCATGGAGCGCTGTAAGTGACATCGCACCCACTGGTGCCGGGCGGTTGCGCCCGTGCATGGAATGATTGGGTTCATGAGTTTGCCTATCCCTGATTGCACCCGCCGCGCCTTTGTCGGAACCACCGTGGCGGCAAGTGCCACCCTGGCCTTGGCCGCCTGCGGAGACGGGTCCTCCGCCGCCCCGAACAACGAGCCCTCGGCCCCGCCGGAGCCCGAAGGAGAAGCAACCGTCGTTGCCACCACCAAGGAGCTGCCCGTGGGCGCACGCCTCTCGGTGGCGGCCAAGCGCACCCGGGGCGATGACACCGGCAAAGAGGCCGGATTCTTGCTCTTCCGCCCCACCACGGAATCGGTGCTGGCATACACCGCCATCTGCACGCACCAGGGGTGTGCAGTGACCACCAAGGCACCCAAGGGCGATGATTTCTACTGCCCCTGCCACGGTTCGTACTTCGAACCCGCGGACGGCAAAGCCATGGCCGGTCCGGCGCGCGAAGCACTTGAACGTTTCGCGGCCGAGATCAAGGACGGGGACGTCCTGATCTACGTCTAGGGGCTTCGGGTTGTGGAGACAGGGCTCTTCCCTTGCCACCGAATGCATAATAGGTTCGTGGACAGCGCAGCCATACCCGCCGAGAGCCTTAAAGGAGTTCCCCAGCCATGGCCAATGAGTCCACAGCAGTGGTTTTCATCGAGTTCCAGAACGATTTCACCTCCCCCGGAGGTGTCCTGCACGATGCTGTCAAGGACTCCATGGAGGCAAACTCCACGATGGACAATGCCGCCAAGGTCCTTGAAGCTGCTCGCAGACACGGTGCCACGGTGATCCATTCCCCCATTGGTTTCGCCCCGGGCTACAACGAGATCTCTGCGCACCCCTACGGGATCCTCAAGGGAGTGGTGGACGCGACCGCCTTTGTGAAGGGCCAATGGGGAGCGGACTTCGATGAACGGTTCACCCCGGTACCCAGCGACATCGTGATCGAGGGCAAACGCGGCTTGGACGCCTTTGGCAGCACCAACTTGGATTTCATCCTGCGCTCCAAGGGCATCAACAAATTGGTCCTTGCCGGGTTCCTGACCAATTGCTGCGTGGAATCGACGATGCGCACTGCCTATGAGCGCGGCTTCGAGGTCGTGACCCTCACCGACGCCGTTGCCGCAACCTCCGTGGAGGAAGGAGAATCCGCGGTGCGCTTCAACTACCCGATGTTCTCCACTCCGGCCACGAGCGATCAGTTCATTGCAACGCTCGGGTCAGCGACAACGCTGGCCGACTCCTCCAGAGGCTACTAGAAAGCCTCTATGCGAGGGGGCCGAAACCCCGGGTCATGAACTCGACGGTCCCTTCGCCGAGGCCCGAGAGCGAACGCCAGCCGGCCTCACTGGCGTCCCCCGGCACGCGATAGCTGTTGAGGGTCGCGCTCCACCGGGTACGCACCAATTCATTGTCTTCATCTACCCAATGGGTTGCCACCAACACCCCATCGGCCCAGGATTCGAAACGATGGGTCAACATGGTGTTCCCGCCCCGGCCGGACCAGGCCTCCGCCTCCCCCACGCGATGGATCGTGGCGTTTGGTTCGGCGGGGCGCTGCTTGGCCAGCGTGTGGGTGTGCGGATCCGACTCGTTCAACCGCCAGTACCTCACGGGGGCTTGAGGGGATTCGACCGCCCGCATCAGCATCAACACGTCTCCAAAGCTTGGCATCGAGGTCACCGGCAGGCCTTGGGCCTCACGGCGCATCAAAGTGGCTTGGTCCACGCCCAGGTCCTTGTACCAGCTCACCTCCCAGGTCTCGCCCGCGTCGTCCAGCCGGACCCGGGATTCAGCCTGGTACGGTTCCACACCGTCCTCGATGAGGATACGGGTGAGCAAGACATTGGACTCCAGGCAGCGGTAGAGCACTCCAACACGCTGTTCCTCCTGGACCAGCACTTCCCAACGTTCAAATTCCTTCAGCATGGCCCTCCGGCGGATTGATTGGCTCTGTCCCCAAAGACGCCCACTGTACCGGCAGGCGTACCCTGCCACCATCCCTGCTTGACGCGCAGCGCACCACTGCTGAATGCTTCCCCCACTGGTTCCAGGGCCGGGCGTGACTCAGAACAAGGCAATCTTCGGGGTCCGGGGAAAGATGCCGTCCAACTCGACAAGGTCCTCGGTACTTGGCGTCCAGGAGTTCGCGCGCGCATTTTGCACAATCTGTTCCGGACGGGTCGCTCCGGCGATGACGCTCGAGACGCCGGGTTGGGCAGCGAGCCACGAAATGGCGATCTCGAGTTCGGCGAACCCCCGTTCCGCGGCAAAATCGGAGAAGCTGCGCAGCTGGGAGAAATCCACGGTGTGCATCAGATGCTGTCTGGCATGAGTCAGCCTGGATCCCTCGGGGGCTGTGGCTCCGGAGTACTTGCCGGTCAAAAGCCCGTTTGCCAGGGGGAAATACGGCAACAAGCCCAAGGAATAAGCCTGCGCCGCCGGAACCACTTCGAGCTCGGCGCGACGATCGAGCAGGTTGTAATGGTTCTGCGTGGAGATGAAACGCTCCGAGCCCTGGATTCGGGCGGTGAACTCGGCCGCGGCGATCTGCCATCCGGCATGGTTCGAATGCCCGAGGTACCGCACCTTCCCGGCGCGCACCAGATCATCGAGCGCAGCAAGGGTCTCGGCCACCGGGGTCAGCGGGTCCGGGGTGTGGAATTGGTAGAGGTCGATGTAGTCCGTTCCCAGGCGGCGCAGGGACGCTTCAACCGCACGGATGATGTAGCTGCGCGATCCACGGGCGCCAAAGTCTTTGCCATTGGCGCCGTTCATGTCCAAACCGAACTTCGTGCCGATGATGACTTCGTCGCGACGGGATCCCAGCGCCTTACCCAGCATGGTTTCGGAGAGTCCGGGTTCCTTGCCGTACATGTCCGCCACGTCGAAATAAGTGATCCCCGACTCCAGGGCGGCATTGACCACCTCGTCGGTTCCTGCCTGGTCCTCGGTTGCCGTTCCCGCCCGGCCCAGGTTGTTGCAGCCCAGTCCCACAGCGGAAACCACCAGCCCCGAAGAACCCAATCGCCGATATTCCATGGTCTCCATGCGTGTTCGTCCTTTCACCTGCTGCTTCATGGAAACCGGCCACGCGCCCACGGCGCGGGGGCCGGCCCCCGGGGTTCTCGCACCCGCCCCACCAAGCATGCCCCCAGGGGCGCCCCACAGTGTGTCGGAGCCGTTGCGGGGCGGGTTCTGCCTAAACGCCCGCGAACCCTTAAGATGGTTCTTATGTCTAAAGTCCTCACCTCCCTGCCCGTTGGTGAACGCGTAGGTATCGCGTTCTCCGGTGGCCTTGATACCTCCGTCGCCGTTGCCTGGATGCGTGAAAAGGGTGCCATCCCTTACACGTACACCGGAGACCTCGGCCAATACGATGAGCCGAACATCGATGAAGTTCCCGGCCGCGCCCTGGAATACGGTGCCGAAGCCGCCCGCCTGGTCGACTGCAAGCCGGCCCTCGTCGAAGAGGGGCTGGTGGCCCTGGCCTGCGGCGCCTTCCACATCCGTTCCGGTGGAAAGTCCTACTTCAACACCACCCCGCTGGGCCGTGCCGTGACCGGCACCCTGCTGGTGCGTGCCATGCGCGAGGACGGTGTGGATGTCTGGGGCGACGGTTCGACCTACAAGGGCAACGACATCGAGCGGTTCTACCGCTACGGGTTGCTCTCGAACCCGAAGCTTCGCATCTACAAGCCGTGGCTCGACCCGGAATTCGTGCACGAACTCGGTGGTCGTTCGGAAATGAGCGAATGGCTCACCGAACGCAACTTCCCGTACCGCGACTCCGCCGAAAAGGCGTACTCCACCGATGCCAACATCTGGGGCGCCACCCACGAGGCCAAGACCCTGGAACTGCTCAACACCTCGCTGGAATCGGTTCAGCCGATCATGGGAGTGCGTTACTGGGACGAATCCGTGGCCATCAAGACCGAAGACGTCTCGGTGACCTTCGAGGCCGGCCGCCCCGTCGCCATCAACGGTGTCGAATTCGCCGACGCCGTGGCCTTGGTCGACGAAGCCAACAAGATTGGCGGCCGTCACGGCCTGGGCATGAGCGACCAGATCGAGAACCGCATCATCGAGGCCAAGTCCCGCGGCATCTACGAGGCCCCGGCCATGGCGCTGCTGCACATCGCCTATGAGCGCCTGCTCAACGCCATCCACAACGAAGACACCGTTGCCAACTACCACGCAGAGGGCCGCCGCTTGGGCCGCCTGATGTACGAAGGCCGCTGGTTGGACCCGCAGGCACTGATGCTGCGCGAATCCCTGCAGCGCTGGGTCGGCTCCGCCGTCTCGGGCACCGTCACCGTGCGCCTGCGCCGCGGCGATGACTACACGGTCATGGACACCACCGGCCCGAACCTGAGCTACCACCCGGACAAGCTCTCCATGGAACGCGTGGGCGACTCCGCTTTCGGACCGCTGGACCGCATCGGCCAACTGACCATGCGTAACCTGGACATCGCCGATTCCCGCTCACGCCTGGAGCAGTACGCCAACCAGGGCCTGCTGGGCGACAAGACCGTCAAGCTCGTCGGCGAGCTCGAGGCCGGCGGCGCCTCCGCAATCGTCGACGCCGAGGCAGTGGACCCCGATGGCCTGGCCACCGATCGCGCCTCGGAGCGCGCGGCCTTCGATTCGGGCACCGACTAAGCCTGAACCGTGCTGGGCCCTTCGGGGCCGCAGCGTCGGGCGGTGCCACCTACCGGGAGAACAGTAGGTGGCACCGCCTTTTTCATGCCGTTTGCCGCGTATGCTTGCTAGACGCATCGACAACGTGCTGCCGCAGATCGGAGGGGCCTTGTCCAGGAACACCAAACGGCACGAGCTCTGGTCCGCTGCCCACCGTGAGCGCGCTGCGCTGGTTGCCGATTTGTCCACGCTCGGTGACGCGCAATGGTCCTCACCCTCGCTGTGCGACCGCTGGAATATCCGTGAGGTCCTCGCCCACCTCACCGCCGCGGCGAGCATCGGGCCGGCACGTTGGTTTGCCAGCGTGCTGGGGGCCCGTTTCGACTTCGACCTGCACAACGAGCGGCGCATGGCCGAACATCTCGGATCCTCCCCTGCCGATACCCTCGCCCGGTTTCGCCATGTCGTGAACAACAGCACCGCGCCGTTTGGACCGGTCCAGGCGTGGCTGGGCGAAGTGATCATCCATGCCCAGGACATCCGTCGTCCGCTGGGCATCGAGCACACCGTTCCGATGGAAGCAGCTACATCCGTTGCCGTTTTTTATGCGGGTCGGGACTTCGCGGTGAACAGCAAGAGCACCGCCGCCGGACTCCGGCTCGTGGCCAACGACGGGCCCTTTGCCTCCGGGAACGGTCCACTGGTCTCCGGCAGCACCCTGGCACTTGCCATGGCCATGGCTGGCCGCGGGACCTACTGCGACGAACTCAACGGACCGGGCGCCGAAACCCTGCGTATGCGATGCGGCCCCGCAGAACCTGGCAGGAACCAGAAAGGGCCCGGGGAATGAGTGGCGACGGTCCGGCAGCCGGTTTTGCGCACGCGCTCGTGATTGCCGCTGTTCTGCTGACAGCGACGGCTTGCACTCCACTGGACGCCTCTGCGCGGCCAAGTGATGTGTCGGCCTCGGCCGATGATTCCAAGCCTCCGAGACCCGCAGCCTCATCCGGTGAAGGTTCCTCCGGGCAAACCAAAGGAGAGGGCAAAACGTTCAGCGCCGAGTCCATACGTGTCCTTAGCCAAAAAACCGTCACCCGCGAGACCGGAAGTTTCGTGGAAATGACGATCGAGGCCCCTGCACAGACACGGTTCCTGGTCGGTTCAGGCGATAATGCCGATACAGCGGTTCCGTGCGACGACGAACCAATGGATGGGCAGGCCGTTCTTTACCGCGTACATTGCCCGTCCCACGGTGCCGGAGACAAGTCGCTGTTCTCAATCACCTCCGACGGAGAGTTCCAATACGGGTTCAGCCAGGTCCTGAAATAACCCGGTTTTCGCCAAGAGTCGCCGGCATTCCGGAGGGCGGTGAATCTGTGATCACCAGGAAGACACGGATATCCCGGCAGCCCCGGTCACCATGGCGCTGGGAGCAGACCACAGAAAGCTGTGGGCGGGAACGCGGCCTCCAACGTCGCTGACGGCAACGGCTTCAAAACCATACCGCTTCCGGCGACGGCGTTTGCGTCCAACCCGATGCCGCTCGCGGAGCAGCCAATGGTCCATGCCGCTGCCAGGTTCCTGGCGGTCCCGCCCATTGGTGCTTCTGCGGGTGCTTTGATGTTCACCGCCACCATTGACTTGCCTCGAAACTTCCGCCCCTGCGTCTGCACGGCTGGTTTCCCAGCAGCTTCAGCTCCACCGGGAGGTGGACGCGGGCGCAGTGTGGTTGCTCCGTCACCGGTTGCTGTGCCCCCCCCCTTTCCATCTTCAGCGCTTTGGCCGGTGCCGCCTACATGATGCCGTTTTCGATCCCCGCCGCTTTTGCCCAAGCGGAGCCAGCGTGCCCATTTGGGCATCGGTGTTTGGCGGTCTCCTGGGCTCCACCACGTCCGCAGCGTTGCGGCGCACGTCAGGATACGCGGCAACCACGCGCGGCAGCTTGGTGATTGGCTCGCTCAGCTTGTTTGCCACCTACCCGACCGATGTTCCGTGGGTGGCCGGCTTGCATCCCTCCACATACATCATGCACTCCGTTGTCTTGAGCATGCGCGCGAGTTCCTTGAGGCAAAAACCGGTTCCGGATGCGCAGCGAGGCACGCCAAAGGCCGTTCCTCGGTGTTCGGTTTGGTTCTGATAGCGCTAACGCCGCCTACACCGTCGCAAAGTATCCGCCGTACGTCGGAAAAACAGCAAGGCTCCTGGAACAGCGTTATCGCCGCTGGAGCCCTATAGGAAATAGGTCTGCCCCATTTGGTTCCATTTGGCGCCGAAGGTGTCATCTTCGGCCGTCCAGGTGAAGTTGGGCCACCGCTGGGTAATCTGTTCAAGCTTGGGTCTCGAAAGCGCTTCCTCCTACGGACACTTCATGGCGATGTGGTGGATGAGCGCAACTTTCCCTTCGCTCATGATCCGAATATGGGCTCTTACACGCTTAGCCAGCTGGCAACACCAATGCGAGCCGCTGCCCTGGCGCCCACTCGTATATGTCATCACACCGGTAACCCCTGAGCCACCTCTGTCCGTTAACGACACGGAGGTAGAATCCCTTGGGGTACTCCACGTCTTGGCTCGGCGGGTCGGAGGCGACGTGGATTGCTCCGGTCGGGGCCTGGCCTGCGGACAATACGGAGTCCGGTGCGTTGGACTGCTCCGTCATCGCCAATCGCAGGTAAGGGCCGGTCACCAGCGGGCAGAGTTCAAGGCCCTGGTTCCTCGCAGTGGTGAAGACCCGTGACTGCACCGCCCCATGCTCGAAGCCAAGCTCGCGGACCGTTCGTTCCACGATCCGTAGGCTTCGAGCCTCAGGCGCATCGAACGCGGGATGAGCGAGCAGCGTCTCGGCATGGTCATTGTGCAAGATGTTCGCACGGCGCAGCAATTGCATGATCTCAACCCGGGAGTGGCCCCCGACTCGAACCACAAAACCGTCTTCCCCTAAAGTGCCTACCATGAACCGATTCTCCAGCTATTCCCGCCACACAACAAATCCCCGGGGGAAGGGCTCCCGCACACTGTCCTGAAACGGGCCGGCCACCGGTGGGCGGGTGGCTACCTCCACGCGTTTATCGCGCCGGGACGCCGGTTCTGGCCCTGCACCTTCCTAGCGGAACCGGGCAAACACGCGCACGGGGCCGGAGTCGAAATCCGATCCCTCACGCAGCCCCATTGCTTCATAGAAGGCTCGCTGTTGCGGTTCGTCATCGGTGATGAGCACCATCTGGCGCACATGCCCGTACCGCTGCTTCACTTCGTCGAACAAGGCGCGTCCCACCCCGGTGCCTTGGGCCTCCGGGTGGACCAAGATGTCCTGCAGGTAGCAGATCGTCGTATCGTCGGAAACGGTCCGGGCCAAGCCAATCAGCGTTCCATCCCGGTTCCGGGCCGCAACAACGAATGCCGAGCACCGTAGCGCCTGAAAGAGCAGGTCCGGATCGTTGGTGTAGGCAACCCAGTCAACGGACCCATAGAGCGCGAGGACTTCGGCGTCGGTTGCCGTGTGATTGGTCGATATGGTGAAGGAGCTCATGGGGCCAGTGTTGCACGCCGTCTCATCCGTTGTGTGCGATGGCTGCCCCTCCACCGGCTTTCCCGAACCGCGGGCCCCGGGTTGCCGCACCAAGCGACTACCCGGGGCCCGCATTGGCACGCGGATTTCCTAGTACCGCAGGATTGCCGCGACTTCGCTGCCGGGCGCCACGGTCTCGGAGGTAGCGAAGACCCTGCCGCTGGTGTTCAGGGTCGCCACGGCTGCCGCGTCAACGAGCTCGCAATCGGCGAACCGTTCGTCGGCCCCGAGCTGGACAACTGGCGCGTCCTCGTCGGTGACACGCTCCCAGCACCACGGATCCGCCTTGACGAACAGGGTTTCCACGCGGCCCTCGGCCGCTGCCTCGACAATCGTCGCCAGGTCGCTGGAGACGCGGCCGGTTCCGTTCAGTTCCTTGAACCGATCGATGACCTTCGCACGGTCCGCGCGAAGCCGGCTTTCGATCAACGGCCAAGCCAACTTGTGCAGTTCCTCGGCGGAGAGCTGATCCGGGTTGCGATCAACCGAGCCGTCAATGACGTTCGGGTAGTTGTTGACCTCTCGGTACGCCGAGACGAGATGGTCAAGGCCAACCAGGACCATCGGCACGGTTTGTCCGGACAGGACTTCCTTAAGCCCGTTGGACACATTGCGCAGGAATTGCTCCACCTCAAGGGTTTTCACGTGCTGGTCACCGGCGCCATGTCCGTAGAAGACGGCTGCACCTGCGCCGCGGCCCGCCTTCGCCGCTGGCCTGCTCATGGTGTCCGAGCGGGCTTCCTTGGGGGTGATGGAATCCTTCAGGCTGGTGGGCACATCGGTGAGCTGCACGTCCTCCACCGTGTTGCGGCTGCCTTCCATCAAGCGGATCTCGCGCTGGCTCAGGGCCAGAACGAGGAAGTTTCCGTCACCGGAAAGCAGGCGCAGCATCGGGCCAAGGACGGGTTTGTCACCGACGGTGGCAAGCGTGGGCATCGGCGCAGCCACCCGGAACGTGCGGTGCGAATCCTTGCCCAACAGCATGGCCAGGCCATCGCTCATGTACTGCCATTCCATGGCATCGTCGCGAAGCTCACGTGCCGGAGCGAGCAGTGCGTCGATCTCGGGCCGCTTCATCGTCTTTTCCAGGGTCGCTTCGACGCCGGAGACCAGGTTCTTGAATCGAACCTGGTCCACCTCCACTCCCCGTCCAAATCTGTGTGTCGGCATGAACAGGCAGACATGGGTCTGATCCTGCCCGGGCTCCGCCAAGGCTGCAATATCGTTGCTTGTCAACAGTTCCACGAGACCTCCTACTTTCGAATTAGGTATCCTCTCCACCATACCCCGCAGGGTTTTTGGCCTGTTTGGACCCATATGCCCGTGGACCCGGGGACCGCATACGGACGCGACCTCCGATGCTTTTCCTGGTCAGCGACCATCGCTAAGTGGAAGGGATCCGAGCGCGGTGAAAGATGTTTTACCGCCCTCGACCGGAAGCGTTGGCTAGCCCAGGGTGAAGGGGGTCTTTGCCGGCAGGGGGTAGGCCTGGCGGAGCTTCTCGACATCCTCGAAAGGTGCCGTGGCGATTGACAGCTTGGTGAAATCCAGCTTCGCTTCGCGCAGGCAGGTCTTGATGGCCGAGACGGCTTTTTTGGGCTCCGGGGAGAGCACACGGATGTTCAGTTTGCGCGGGCCGTAGTCCGAGGACTCCACGGTGCCCAGTCCACGCCAGGCGAGGTGGCCGACAAGCGCTTCCTTGGCGGTGCTTTCCAGGTACTTGTCCCGATCGGTTCCCTCCAGGCTCTTCAGCGCGTACTGCACGATGACCCAGCCTTGGTCGGCCTCGGTGATCGTTGCGAAGCCGTCGGCCTCGCATTGTTCGGTGAACGCGGCCAGCAGGCCCTGGGCGGTTTCCTCGTTGACGTCTTTGGCCGTCTCGGTCGTGGACAGGTGCCCGACCGTTCCATGGTTCACCACGAATTGGCCAAGCGCTTCGCCTTCATAGGTGGAGAACCAGGCCTCGCGGAACTTCATGGTTCCGTCTTCGTCGCGGCGGTAGGTGCGGACTATTGACATGCGGTGGTGCTCCTTAGCGAGATGCGTTGCGTGAAAACTTTGTTCGTCCCCGGACCAGCCAGTCCGTGGCGGTGCCGTCAAAGGGTTCCGCACCCTGTCGCACGGCACCGAGCAGTGCCTGGGCTTCGGCAGCGATGCATTCCACCAGCGCCGGGGGGTACCCCATGACAGCGGTGTGTTCGGCGAATTCGTCCTCGTCATCGAGGAAGATCCCGCGCGAGCGCGAATCAATGACATCGAGGTCCATGTCCACCGAGTTCGCTTCCCATCCACCGCGGGCCAGCTTGCGCCAACCGATGTTCGTGGACAAATCAAGGTAGATGCGGAAGTCTTCGTCCGTGTGGTCGTAAAAGGTGCCGATCCAGTGCCCCGAGGCCGGGACCAGGCATACGGCGTCCGTCTCTGCCCAGTGCCCGTGGCCGGGCCGGGCGACCAGGGAGCCCGCAGGCTGGTAGATCCAGTGGCCGTGGTCGTCATGGCCCAGGTAGCGTCCGGGTACCACCCAGTGCGGCTGGCCATCGTACTTCCAGGCCCGTGCCACCACCATGTCGCCCGGGGCCGCACCCACCGGGTCCCGGGGCAGGTCGACCGGGATGATCGGCGCAGCACTCACAGCTGGGGAATCTGGCCGGTGGGAAGCTGGGCTCCGGGCAGCGGACGGGCAAAGGGCACCTTGGTTCCCAACACCTGCGCGAGGGTGTCGTTGGCGATCCTGTCGGCGCTGAGCCCAACACGGTCCATGACTTCGGTGCGGCTGCCGTGGGCCAGGAACTCGGTGGGCAGGCCCACCTCATTCAGTGCGGTGTCCACCCCGGCAGCACGCATTTCCTGCCGGATGCGTGAGCCCACGCCTCCGGCGCGAACCCCGTCCTCGACGCAGACCACGATGCGGTGCCGGGCGGCCAGGCCGATGATCGAACGCGGAACCGGCAGCACCCAGCGCGGGTCGACCACGGTGACGGTGATGCCCTGGGCGTGCAGCCGGGAGGCCACGTCGAGGCAGATCTCGCTCATGGCTCCGACGGACACGATCAACACGTCACGTTCCTCGCCGGGGCCGAGCTTGACCAGGACGTCCACCCCGTCATGCAGGCGTTGCACGGCAACGATCTCGGCGCCCACGCTTCCCTTGGAGAAACGTACGACCGACGGCGCGTCACCGATGGCCACCGCCTCGCGCAGCTCCTCGCGCAGCCGCACCGCGTCGCGCGGTGCTGCAAGATGGAGATGGGGAATGATCTGCATCAGTGCCATGTCCCACATGCCGTGGTGGCTGGGACCGTCCGGCCCGGTGACCCCGGCCCGGTCCAGCACCACGGTGACCCCCGCCTTGTGCAGGGCCACGTCCATGAGCAACTGGTCGAACGCGCGGTTCAGGAAGGTCGCGTAAATGCACACCACGGGATGCAGGCCGCCAAAGGCCAGCCCCGCCGCGGAGGTCATGGCGTGCTGTTCGGCAATTCCCACGTCCAGCACCCGTGTTGGGTGCCGTTCGGCCATCGCCTTGAGCCCCACCGGTTGCAGCATGGCGCCGGTGATGGCCACGATGTCATGGCGTTCATCGGCAATTGCGGCGATTTCCTCGCCAAAGACACTGGTCCAGGAGCGTGCTGAGGCCTTGGAAACCGGCTTGCCCGTTTGCGGGTCGATCACTCCGACGGCGTGGAATTGGTCTGCTTCATCGGCGCGGGCCGGTGCGAAACCGCGGCCCTTCTCGGTCATGGCATGCACGATGACCGGCCCGGTGAAGTTTCGTGCCTGCAACAACGCCTCGTCGACCGCGGCCTGGTTGTGTCCGTCGATCGGACCGATGTATTTCATGCCCAGGTCCTCGAACAGGCCTTGGGGGGCCCACCAGTCCTTGACGCCCTTCTTGGTGGCATGCAGCGATTTGTAGGCGAATTGACCCACCGCGCCGGAGTCCTTCAGCCTGTTCTTGAGCCGATCCATGGTGTTCTCGTAGGCCGGGTGCGTGCGGAACTGGTCCAACCGTTGGCGCAGCCCGGCAAGTTGGTCCGCCAGGCCCCCCACGGTCGGTGCGTAGGAGCGTCCGTTGTCGTTGACCACGATGACCACGCGGCGATCCTTGTCTGCGGCGATGTTGTTGATCGCTTCCCAGGCCATGCCGCCGGTCAATGCGCCGTCGCCGACCAATGCAACGACGTACCGATCGGCTTCCCCGGTCAGCTTGCGGGCCCGGGAGATACCGTCGGCCCAAGACAGCGAGGAGGATGCATGCGACGACTCGACGATGTCGTGCACGGATTCGGAACGTTCGGGGTATCCCGACATTCCGTCCTGTTGGCGCAACGTGGAAAAGTCCTGCCGCCCGGTCAACAGCTTGTGGACGTAGGACTGGTGGCCGGTGTCGAAGATGATCGAGTCGCGTGGTGAATCAAAAAGCTTGTGGATTCCGAGGGTCAATTCCACGACGCCAAGGTTGGGCCCGAGGTGGCCACCGGTGCGCGCCACATTGCCGATCAGGAACGTACGGATCTCATCGGCCAGCTGGTGCATTTCGACCATGTTCAAACCACGCAGATCCCGGGGTTCCTTAATGGTCCGAAGCAATGACACGGTGGCAGTCCTTTCGCAGTGGCAAATACCCCTTCAATCCTACCGCCCCGTATTTGTCCCCGCGGCACCATGTGCCGCCAGATCCCGGCTCTCCCTCCGAGTGTCATGCAATCATGGACACCAACAGTTCCCCCTTTCCCTCCCTGCCTAGGACCAAGAACCCATGAATACACACGGTGATTCCCCGCGGCCACGCATCTTGTTCGTCTGCAACACCAACGGAGGCAAGTCGCAAATGGCCGCGGCCCTCTTGCGCCAGCGTGCTGGCGACGCCCTTCAGGTGGAATCGGCCGGGCTTGTGCCGGCCGGCCAGATCAATCGGCTCGCAGCCGAGGTGCTCGCCGAAAACGGTGCGGACATGCGCTCCGAGGTTCCCTCCGCACTGAGCGAGGCACGGCTGCGCGCGGCCGATCGGGTCATCATCGTGGGCGGGGCGCAGGTCCCGGAACTCGAGGGGGTCGCCATGGAGCGCTGGGTTCCCCGCACGGCGCCGGAATCACTGGCCAATGATCGCGAGCGGATGGAATTCTTGCGTTCAGATCTTGAAACCAGGGTCGTCCAACTCGAACACGACATCGCCGGGGGACAATCCTGAAATACCCCGGCGGCCGCTGGGATCAACGTCACTGCGGAATGACCCACATGTACTCTTCGATATCCTCCCCCACCGCAAAAGCCTCGACACGATCGGTGGCCAGCAGCTCGGTGAGAAGGTCTTGGCTGCCGGCAACGATCGTCGAATCATAGTCAACCTCCGTGACCATGACCCAGGCATGGTCGGCGGGCCAGAGGACGCTCGGTGACTGGGGCGCCCAGTCGTGTTCGACCCACGGCGCCTTCGAGGGCCACCGCGTGTCGGTGAATGTTGCGACCCCCGCTTCGTACATCTGGTGGGTCCTGCCCGGCAACTCCAGCCGTGCAGGTTTGGGTTGCTTCTTCCCGGTGCTCCCGCCACGCCGCAAGCCCCTGAGCAAGCTACCCATCCGGTGCGCTCTCATTTGCGCCTTCGAGGGGTAGTAGGGCGTCGAGGACCCGGTCCCCCAGCCCTCCCAGACGGCCGCGACACCGGATTGCGTGGTGCCGGTGTGCCGTGAGAGCACCATGGCGACCCGCGCCAAGGTATCGAGATCAAGGTTCCCCTCCTCGCTTTGGCCATAGCGCCAGCCCTCGGGGGTGAACCATTCCTGATGCTCCGTGGTCCGGGGAGGCAGGATGTCCGCGCTTTGCGTGTAGGGGCCAAGCCGGTTGGACGTGGCTGCGGCAAGCTCCGCCCAGGAACCGGCTTCCCTTTCGATATCCGCACATGTGGCGCCATCCACCGTGGCCCAGGTATCCGGCGCCTTGGGCCGGTCACGGGCGATGGGGTGCAGGATCCGTGCGTAGGCGTCGAATCCGCGTGGCACCACCGTGTTTGGCTCGCCGAAGTCCTCGGCCAACAGCTCACGCAGCCAGGATCCGGGCGCGGCGCTGGGCAGTGGGGCGAACGGCGCCCCAGCGCTGTTCGCATCATTCATGCCGGTCCCCGGGACCAGGCGCCGGTGGTGCGCTCCGGCGTTCCCGGCGCTTGCGGGCGCCGCGGAAATACCAATACATGAGGAACACGACGACGGCAATGATGAGCAGGTTGGCCAGTATCACCAGGTGCCAGCCTTGCAATCCGTCCATTGGCTTGCCTCCGTTTCTCTGGAGCTTCGAAGGGCAGACCCCTCGTGGCCACGATGCTAACAGGGCTGTTCAGTTAAATGCCGCAAGGGCGGGCCAAACCGGGATTCCCCGGATCGGCCCGCCCTTGCTCAGGTGGATCTACGCCAAATGGTTAGCTGGCGGAGATCTGGCGCAGGACGTACTGCAGGATCCCGCCGTTGCGGTAGTAATCCGCCTCGCCGGGGGTATCGATACGCAGGTCCGCATCGAAGGAGACCTTCTTGCCATCTTCGCCCACGGCAGTGACCTTCAGGGTCTTGGGGGTGGTGCCGTTGTTGAGTTCGGTCACTCCCTCGACGGAGAAGGTCTCGGTGCCGGTCAGGCCCAGGGTGTCGGCGTTTTCGCCGGCCGGGAACTGCAGCGGAAGAACGCCCATGCCGATGAGGTTCGAGCGGTGGATACGCTCGAAGGACTCGGTGATGACGGCCTTGACGCCCAGCAACGCGGTGCCCTTGGCAGCCCAGTCACGGCTGGAACCCGAACCGTATTCCTTGCCGCCCAAGACCACCAACGGGGTGCCGGCTTCCTTGTAGTTCTCCGCAGCATCGTAAACGAAGGACTGCGGGGCACCGTCGACGGTGAAGTCGCGGGTGAAACCACCTTCGACGCCGTCCAGGAGCTGGTTCTTGATGCGGATGTTCGCGAACGTGCCGCGGATCATGACCTCGTGGTTGCCACGGCGCGAGCCGTAGGAGTTGAAGTCCTTGCGATCCACACCGTTGGCCAGCAGGTACTGCCCCGCCGGGGAATCCGACTTGAAGGAACCGGCCGGGGAGATGTGGTCGGTGGTGACCGAATCGCCCAGCTTGAGCAACACGCGGGCACCGGAAATGTCGGTGACCGGCTCCGGGGTTGCCTTCATGCCCTCGAAGTACGGGGGCTTGCGGACGTAGGTGGAATCCTCGGCCCACTCAAAGGTGTTCCCCGCCGGGGTGTCAAGCGCCTTCCAGCGATCGTCCCCGTCAAAGACACCCTCGTAGCCGCGGGCAAACATGTCCGCGTCGATCGAGGCGTCCATGGTTTCCTGGACCTCGGTCGGTGAAGGCCAGATGTCCTTGAGGAACACCTCGTTGCCCGCATCGTCGGAGCCCAGCGAATCGTTTTCGAAGTCGAAGTCCATGGTGCCGGCCAGGGCGTAGGCGATGACCAACGGCGGTGAGGCCAGGTAGTTCATCTTCACGTCCGGGTTGATGCGGCCTTCGAAG
>JAUNVO010000028.1:0-8639 GCA_030540695.1 Micrococcaceae bacterium
GGTGGACCGGGTTCGGCCGTCGGGGACCGAAGTTCCTTAGCGGCTGCGGTTGCCCGAGGCAGGTGCCGAGGCGCGACGCGGACCGCGTCCACGGCCTGCACCGGTTGCGGCTTCGACCTTGGATGCGCCCAGGGCCTCGCCAATGGTGTTGCCACCGCGCGGACGCGAACCGGCGCCCGAACCCTGGCGCTGGCCCGAGTTGTTGCGTGAGGCAGCGGAGCCACGGTTCGGGACAGCACTGCGGCGAGCAACGTCGCGGTCGTCCTGGCGCATGTCCGCACGACGATCCGAACGGTTCTCCGTGCGGTTCTCGCTGCGACGTTCGCCGCCCCGGCCACCGGCGGCGCCGGAGCCACGGCGTTCGCCGCCACGGCCGCCCGGAGCAGCATAGCCACGGCCTTCGCCGCGGTTTTCGGAGCGGCGTTCGGTGCCTCGTGAAGCCGGGGCGTTGGCCCCACGGCTTTCGCTGCGGCGCTCCCCACGGTTCTCGTCGCGGTTGCGGGGTGCCTCGCCGGTGTTGGACTTGGCGGTTCCACGACCACCGCGACGGCGGCCACGGCCACCCGCGGCGTCCGAGTCGCTCAAGGCCTGGGTGCGAACCGAGGCGGTGCTGCGCAGCTGCGGGGCAACATAGGCAACGGGTTCGGCGCGATCTCCGACAACGTCGGAGACAACCTGTGAATTAGGCGTCACCTTGACCATCGGGACCTTGAGGCCGGCCGCCTTGAGCAGTGACTTCACATCTGACTGCTGGTCGGGCGTCGCAATGGTGACGACGGTTCCGGAGGAACCGGCGCGCGCGGTGCGGCCCGAGCGGTGCAGGTAGGCCTTGTGCTCGGCCGGCGGATCGACGTGTACAACGAGCTCGACGTCATCGACGTGCACGCCGCGGGCGGCAACGTCGGTGGCCACCAGCACGCGGGCATCTCCTGCCGAGAAGGCTGCCAGGTTGCGGTCACGGGCGTTCTGGCTCAGGTTGCCGTGCAGGTCCACGGTGGGGATCCCGCACTTGGAAAGCCAGACGGCCATCTTCTTGGCGTGGTGCTTGGTGCGCATGAACATGATGCGACGCCCGGACCCGGAGGCCAGGGTGCGGATCAGTTCCTTCTTGTCGTCGTTGGACACCATGAAGACGTGGTGTTCCATGGTGTTCACCGCCGCGGTGGGGGCATCCACTTCGTGAACCGTGGGGTTGGAGAGGTAGCGCTGGACCAACTTGTCCACCCCGTTGTCCAGGGTCGCGGAGAAGAGCATGTGCTGGATGCCGCGCGGGGCCTGGTCCAGGATGCGCTTCACCACGGGCAGGAAGCCAAGGTCGGCCATGTGGTCGGCCTCGTCAAGTACGGAGATTTCCACGCGGGAGAGGTCCGCAACGCGCTGCTTGAGCAGGTCCTCGAGACGGCCGGGGCAAGCGATGAGGATGTCAACGCCGGCGTTGAGGTCCTTTTCCTGGCGCAGCTGCGAGACGCCGCCGAAGACCACTGCGGTACGCAGGTCAACGGCCTTCGCCAACGGCTCGACGACCTTGGCGATCTGGGTGGCCAGTTCGCGGGTCGGTGCCATGATCAACGCACGGGGGAAACGGGCCTTGCGTGGTTTGGGGTTCGCCGCCAAACGGGCAACCACCGGGAGGGAGAACGCCAGGGTCTTGCCCGAGCCGGTCTGGCCACGGCCCAGGACGTCTCCACCGTTGAGGGTGGAGGGAAGGGTGGCTTCCTGGATGGGGAATGCGGTTTCGATGCCTTGCGATGTCAGGACATCTGCAAAGATCGCGGGCACGCCAAGGGAAGTGAATGAAGGACTCACGTGGTACTTTCTCTCAAAGCTTCGCACGACGGTTTCGGCGCGCGTGGTCGCCGAAGAAAGAGAGAGCCAGGCTGGTGCACGGGATGTGCACCGCATGAACACCGAATTCGACTCGAGGTCGAGTCAAGTAAGACGGCGGATCGGGAAATCTAATCTGTCGACGCATAGACCAACATGTGGTGAAGTGAAAATTCAACCTTGGTCGATCTACAAGTCTCTAGCCTAGCAGTTCCCGACCCTTGGTCGAACGAGAGCTTCGTTACTTTGTGCGTGCCAGCTTGCTGGGCCACCATACTTTTGGCCCGATGTCATGCACCAGCGCAGGCACCAGCAACGAGCGCACGACCAAGGTGTCCAGCAGCACCCCGAAGGCCACAATGAAGCCCAATTGGACCAAGAACATGATCGGAATGATGCCCAACGCGGCAAACGTGGCAGCCAGGACCACCCCGGCACTGGTGATCACCCCGCCGGTGACCGCCAACCCGCGCAACACCCCCGAACGGGTTCCATGGCCAAGGGATTCCTCCCTCACCCTGGTCATCAGGAAGATGTTGTAGTCCACGCCCAACGCGACCAAGAACACAAAACCGAAGAGCGGGACGGACGGGTCCGCCCCGGGGAATTTGAAGATCCCGTTGAAGACCCACGCCGAGACCCCCATGGCCGTCCCATAGGAAAGCAGCGTCGTGGCGACCAGAAGCACCGGCGCCAGGATCGAGCGCAGGAGCAACATCAAGATGAGAAGGATGGCGCCAAGGATCAACGGGATGATCTTGACCAGGTCCGCCTGCGCAGTCGCCGCGGTGTCACTCAAGGTAGCGGTGGTTCCCCCGACGAGCCCCTCGGGATCCGCTGCATGGACGATCTCCCGCAGCTCAACCAGCGTTGATTTTGCCGCTTCGGAATCCGCGGCATCACTGAGAGTGATTGAGAGCAGTACCCGGTTGTCGACGACCTGGGGGTCGCGTCCGGCCTGGGGCATGGCAGGTCCGCCGTCGGCGGCCTGGATGTAGGCCGACGCCACGCCTCCGGCGCCTTCGACCCGTGGCAGGAGCTCTCCGGCCCGGCCTTGCTCGACAACGGCAAACACCGGACTCCCTGTTCCCCCGGGGAAATGCTCGCCCAGGATCTCTTGGCCGTCGCGGGAGTCGGTCTGGCCCAGCACCAAGTCGCTTTGTGGTACTCCCGAGGCCTTGAGCTGGGTCATGCCCAGCGCACCTGCTGCCAGCACGATCACCGTAAGCACCCAGATCGGGCGCGGGTGGCGGCCGACGAACCCCGCGACGCGTCCCCACAGTCCCGGGGGCAGCTCCTCGGGGCCAAGCGGCGCGGCTTGCTTGGGCATGAATGGCCAGTAGGCCGCGCGCCCCAGCAGGGCAAGCGCCGCCGGAAGGAACGAGAGGGCAGCGATGATCGAGAAGATGATGCCGCTGGCGCCGATGGGGCCAAGGGCTTTGTTCGAGTTCAAGTCCGAGAAGAGAAGGCACAGCAGCCCCACCGTCACGGTGCCGCCGGAGGCCAGGATCGGTTCAACCGACCGCTTCCATGCCGTGGCTGCCGCTTCCCAACGGTTCTGGCCGTGGGCCAGGGCTTCCTTGTGCCGAGCCACCAGCAGGAGAGAGTAGTCCGTCGCCGCGCCGATCACCAAGATGGACAAGATGCCCTGGCTCTGGCCATCAAGCCGGATCCAGCCTTCCTTGGCCATGAAATACACCGCGAGGATGGCCGCACACAGTGCAGCGACCGCGGTGAACAGGACGACCAGAGGCAAGAGCAGGGAACGATAGACCAGAAGCAGGATCAAAAAGACGGCGCTCAGGGCCACCCCGAGCAATACCCCGTCGATGCCGGAGAACGCCTCGGAAAGATCAGCGGTGAATCCGGCAGGGCCCGTCACGTAGGCCCGGGTTCCTTCGGGCACCCGTTCGGCGAGTTCCGCGCGGAGTGCGTCGACGGACTCCTTCACTTCGCCGTTTCCGTCGAGCGGAACCAGCAACTGTGCAGCCAAGCCGTCCTCGGAGGCAAACGGGCCAACGATCTTTCCGTCCAGGCCACCGAGGTCATCCAGCGATGCCGTTAGCTTCTTGATTTCGGCCTGGTCGAGCTTGGAGTCCCCCACCACCACGACGACGGCAGGGATCGCATCTGAAGTGCGGAACTTTGCCTGCCACTCCAATGCCCGCGTTGCCTCCGCCGAAGCCGGCAGGAACGATGCCTGGTCGTTGGTCTGCACGTCGCTGAGTTTTCCAAAGGTCGGACCGCCGATCCCGGCGACACCAAGCCAAATCACCACAAGCACCACGGCCAGCAGCGCACGCAGGACGGCTTTTCCACTCCCGCGGCCCTCGGATTGGCCTGGGCGGCGGGTGTCCGCTTCGGCACCCTTCAGGTGTTTTCCCACGGTGTTCCCCTCGTCGCGCGGGCAGAACCCCGCTTCATGCAAAATGTTTCTGCCTCAAAGAGTATTTCCATAATGGAACTAATTCAAGCTGCGGCATACAATGGTTCCCATGGACCCAACCGCCGCCTTTGAACTCGTGATGCTCCTGCAGCGTTTCGGGCAGGCTTCGGACCGCTACGTGGAATCCACCGGAACACGTCACCGCACGCATCGCACCGACATGAATGCACTGTCGGTGATCATCGGTTTTGAGCGCGAGGGGACCTGCCCCACCCCCGGTGACCTCTCGCGGATCCTGCAACTGAGTTCGCCGGCCACCAGCGCGATGCTCGACAGGCTCGAACGCATGGGCCATACCCAACGTCTTCGCATCGACAAGGACCGCCGTGTGGTGCGCATCAAGGCCACGCCCAAGG
This sequence comes from Micrococcaceae bacterium, assembly GCA_030540695.1. Classification (GTDB taxonomy): domain Bacteria; phylum Actinomycetota; class Actinomycetes; order Actinomycetales; family Micrococcaceae; genus Paeniglutamicibacter. The sequence continues at coordinate 4,627 of JAUNVO010000028.1, forward strand.
CCCATGTGGACGGGAAAGCCATGTTCGCACCACTGGCCGCCAGCATGATGGGTGTCATCTCCGCATACACCGAGGACGAGGTCAAGCTGATCTCGCGTTTCATGTCCGATGCTGCCGCCGGGGTGGACAAGGCCCGCCAGGACGGGGAATGCACGTAGGCATCGGTATCCGGCGAGCGCCGGGCCCAACCCTGCCGAAGCTGCCTGGTTCCCCGCGAGGAACCGCCCCCGCTGTCCGGACTTTTCCCATGGCCGGAGGACGCAACGCCCACTAGGCTCTGGTTCATCCCCGTCCGGGAGTCACCGCGCACCAGAACCCAAGGAACCGCACCGTGTCGATCAACGCCAACCGCCTGCATGCACCCAATCCCCTTGCCGCCGGGTTCAACTCGGCCCGGGCCCTGGATTTCCCGGCTTCGTTTCGTTTCGGCTCGGCCACTGCCGCATTCCAGGTGGAGGGGGCCAATACCGAGGACGGCCGCCAAGAATCCATCTGGGATGCCTTCTGCAAGGTTCCCGGCGCGGTTTTCGGCGGCCATGACGGCTCGGTGGCCGCCGACCACTATCACCGGATGCCCCAGGACGTCGCGCTGATGGCGGATCTGGGCCTGGACACCTACCGGTTCTCCACCTCCTGGCCGCGCATCAAGCCAGGGGACGGGAAGCTGAATCCGACGGGCCTGGATTTCTATTCCCGGCTCGTGGACGAATTGCTGGAGCACGGGATCTCCCCCTGGCTCACCCTCTACCACTGGGACCTGCCCCAGACGCTGGGCGAGCGGGGCGGCTGGGCCAACAGGGACACCGCCTACCGCTTCGCCGACTACGCCTTGGAGGTGTTCGAACACCTCGGGGACCGGGTCACCGACTGGACCACGCTGAACGAACCTTGGTGCTCATCCTTCCTCTCCCACGCCGCCGGCGAACACGCCCCGGGGCACACCGACCCTTCCGAGGCCGTCGCAGCGGCGCACCACCTGCTCCTGGGCCACGGCCTGGCCACATCCGCCATGCGGGAGGCTGCCGGTCCCGGGCACCGCCTGGGAATCACGCTGAACTTCACGCTCGCGGATCCAGCGGATCCCGACTCCCCCGCGGACATCGACGCCGCACGCCGCATCGACGGGGCCTTCAACCGGGTCTTCCTGGATCCCGTCTTCCGCGGCCAATATCCCTCCGACGTGCTTGGGGACATGGCCGGGGCAGGGTTGGGCAGCCATATCCGGGACAACGACATGGAGATCATTGCCGCACCGATCGATGTGTTGGGCGTGAACTACTACAACGGGGTCATGGTGGCCGGCCCTCTCGGGCCTCCCGCCGGCGATTCGGACCTGGTGTTCGCCTCCGAGCGGGGGCTGGACCGCCGGTCCCCCATGGTGGGCAGCGAACGGGTGCGGGAGATCCCCCGCGGGTTGCCGCGCACCGCCATGGGCTGGGAAGTCCAGCCCGAGGGCCTTGAGCGACTGCTGTTGCGCCTGCAGGAGCAGTACACCGGGCCGGCCGGCATCCCCATGGTGATCACCGAGAACGGTGCCGCCTACACGGATGCGCCCGACGCCGACGGGTTTGTCGATGACAGCCGGGACCGGTTGGCGTTCATCGATGCCCACTTGCGGGCGGTGCACCGTGCCATGGAACGAGGTGCGGATGTGACGGGGTACCTGCTTTGGTCCCTGTTGGATAACTTCGAATGGGCCTTTGGCTACTCCAAGCGCTTCGGGGTCGTGCGCGTCGATTACGAATCCCAGCGGCGCATCCCCAAGGCCTCGGCCCTCTGGTACGCCCGCGTGGCCGCATCGCACCACGTCCCTGCGTGGTCCTAGCGGGCGTTCGCCTTGGAGCCGGTCCGTTGCCGCCGCGGCGCTACCCTAAGCTTGTGCGGTGACTCTTTCCCTTTGGCTTTCGCTGCTTGGCGCCTCCACGCTGATCAGCTTCACCCCCGGAGCCGGGGCCATCAACACCATGACCAACGCGTTGAACTCCGGCTTCCGCCGATCCATGTGGGGCATCCTGGGACAGCAGGCCGCCCTGCTGGTCCATGTCCTCATCGTTGCCGCCGGGGTGGGCCTGCTGGTATCCCGCTCCCCGGCGATCTTCACCGCCATCCGCTACGCCGGTGCCGCCTACCTGGTGTATTTGGGGGTACGGCTGATCTTGGCCAAACCCCAGGGAAGCGAAGATATCGATGTGCGGGGGCGTGAATCGGCTGCCTCGATGTTCCGTCGCGGGTTGTGGGTCAACCTGCTCAACCCCAAGGCGATCGTCTTCTTCCTGGCGTTCACTCCCCAATTCATCAGGCTCGATGCCCCGGTGCTCTCGCAATACCTGGTCTTCATCGGCACCATCGTGGCCGTGGACATCGTGGTGATGTGGCTGTTCTTCGCCGCCTCGGCCAAGAGCTTCAGTCGCTTCACGGCAACCGAGCGCGGCCAGCGGATCCTGAACCTCCTCTTCGGCACCCTGTTCATCTTCGTCGCCGCATTGCTGGTGTTCATCCATTGAGTCGGCCCTCGCATCTTCACGACCCGGATGCGAAGGCGAAGGGCACAATCCGATAACCATCGACCCGAACCGCGTTTGGTCCTGTCACTAGGGGCGTAAGAGTCCTAGACTAAAAACATGTTTCGGATAATGACAGTGTGTACGGGCAACATCTGCCGGTCCCCCATGGCCGAGTACATGCTCCGCACCGCACTGGGGGATGCGGGGATCACGGACGTCGCCGTCGAGTCCGCCGGAACCAGTGACGGCGAGGTCGGCCACGGGATCGACCCACGGGCAGCGGCCATCCTGCAATCCCACGGAATCAACGCCGAGGAACATGTCGCCCGCACCCTGGACCCGGACGCGTTGCCCGGGGTTGACCTATTGCTGGCCATGGACCAGGACCACCACGCAGTGCTGTCGAAGCTCTTGCCCACCGATCCCGCAACGCCTCGCCCGGAGTTACGCATGATGCGTTCCTTCGATACCTCCCTGGCGTCGGCCCCGATCGGGGAACAAGACATCTACGATCCCTGGTTCGGCGATTCAGCCGACTTCCGGCTGTGCTGGCAAATGGTCAACGCCGCCATCCCGGGAGTCCTTGACTACGTGCGCGCCCACACCATGCCCTCACGTGGCAACTAGCCCCGTCCTGGTCCTTGGCATCGATGGTCGCTCCGGGGCAGGGAAAAGCACGATGGCCGCCGAGCTCGCCACAGCGCTGCGGCGCCACCGCGAGGTAGCCCTCTTCCACCTCGAGGACATATATCCTGGCTGGGACGGACTGGCAGCGGGCACCTCGGCCTATGTGGAATCGGTCCTGGGTCCGCTGGTGAACAGCCAGCGGGCAACGTGGGAGACCTGGGATTGGGCCCGGGGCACAACCGGTCCGCTCTCCACCTTGGCCCCCGCCCCGGTCATCATCATCGAAGGTGTCGGCGCCGGCTGCGAGGCCGCCCGTCCGCTGCTCGATGCCCTGATCTGGGTGCAGGTCCCCGATGGGACGCGCAAGGAACGGGCCTTGGCCCGTGACGGGGAAACCTTTGCATCGCACTGGGATACCTGGGCCGCCCAGGAGGACAGCTACCTCGGTGCGGACCCCGTGCCCGCCCACGCCGATGTCACGCTGGAGAACCGTGCCGACGGCAGCGCCGCCGAGCACCTGCTGCGCGCGTTGCAGGTGTTGCCTGCCTGCCACCGGGTGCTGGCCCCGGAGCGCTCCGAGAGTGCGGCACTTGAACCGATGCACCGCATCGTGCAGGGAACCCCTGATGCCTCGGCGCTCTTCGAAGCGCTCTTTGGCCAGGCACGCCATGCGGTGCTGCTGGAATCGAGCAACCTCGGTTTCACGGACCCGCGCCAGCGCAACCGCTATTCCATCATGGGGGCTGCCACCACCGATGCGTGCGCAGTCTACGAACAACGCCACTCCACGGGGATCCTGCGCGAGGGCACCGCCACCGCGCGGATCACCGGAGGGTTTTTTGACTGGCTGGCCGATACCTGGGACTCGGGGCCGGACCGGCA
>JAUNVO010000028.1:8739-22567 GCA_030540695.1 Micrococcaceae bacterium
TACCTGGGAAAGGTCCGTGCCGCCAAGGAACAGATCCGCCAGGGCAACAGCTACGAGATCTGCTTGACCACCTCCCTGGCCGCGTCCGCGATCGATTGCGATCCCTGGGAGAACTACCTGCGCCTGCGCGCCGGGAACCCCGCACCCTTTGCCCATTACCTCCGGTTCGGCGACTTCGCCACCGCCAGCACATCCCCCGAGCGCTTTTTGTGCCTCGGTGCCGATGGTTGGATGCGTGCGGAACCCATCAAGGGCACACGCCCACGTGGATCCACGCGGGCCGCGGATGAAGACCTGCGCGCGGAGCTGGCATCCTCTCCCAAGGACCGGGCCGAGAACATCATGATCGTTGACCTTTTACGCAACGATCTCTCACGTTTTGCCTCTCCCGGCACCCTGTCGGTGCAGCGCCTCTGCGCCATTGAGAGTTACGCGTCCGTGCACCAGATGGTCTCGACCATCGAGGCCAGGCTGTTGCCGGGGGCACCGCGCGCCGAGGCCATTGCCGCCGCATTTCCCGCCGGATCCATGACCGGGGCCCCCAAGGTCTCCACCATGGCGATTCTTGATTCCCTGGAGGACGGGGTTCCCCGCGGCGTGTATTCCGGCGCCGTCGGGTATTTCTCCGCCACCGGTGCCAGCGACCTTGCCGTGGTGATCCGCACCTTGGTGATGAGCAGGAACCCGGGGTCCGGAGGGTGGGACCTTTCCCTGGGGGTGGGCGGGGCGATCACCGCGGATTCGTCCCCGGCCGAGGAATGGGACGAAGTTCGCACCAAGGCGTTCGGGGTGCTCTCGGCATTGGGCTCGGTCTTCCCCGACGGGTAACAAGGCGCCGGTGGTGGGATTGGCTCCTACTGCAAGGTGGCCGAGAGCCTCGCCACGTTATCGATCCACCGGCTAAGCGGGGTGCGGGTGTCCCATTGCTCAAGGGTCAGTTCCGTGGCGATGGCCCGGTAGGCATCTTGCACCCTCATCAGTTCCTTGACCGGGGCCGGCCCCAGCAGCATCAAGGTGATTTCGAGGTTGAGCGAAAAGGACCGCATGTCCATGTTCGAGGAGCCCATCACCACGACGTCGTTGTCCACCGCCATGTATTTGGAATGCAGCACGGTGGGCGCCGGGTAACGGTAGATGCGCACCCCTGAGCGCAACAGCATCTCGTAGTAGGACTGTTGGGCGTGCTGCACCAGTGCCTGGTCACCCTTCTCGCAGACGAAAAGCTCCACCTGGACACCGCGCTGGGCGGCGGTGGTGATCGCGTAAAGCAGCGAATCGTCGGGAACGAAGTAGGGGCTGGTGATCGAGAGTCGTTCGGTGGCCGAATAGATCAGCGTGTTGAACAACCGAAGGTTGTTTTCCGATTCGAACCCCGGTCCGCTGGGCACCAGCTGCCCGATGCTTTCACCCGCCTCGGGCATCTCGTGCATTGTTTCGGCCACGATCGCCAGGTCGTGGAGCAGATCCTCGTCGCCTTCCTGGGACCAGTCCGTCGCGAAGACCACATCGAAGCTGCCCACCAAGGGCCCGCGGACCTTCACCATCAGCTCGACCCATTCGCGTCCGATGGCGTGCGCGCTGGCACGCTTGTACCCCGGCTCGATGAGGTTCTGGCTGCCGGTGAAGGCCACCTCCCCGTCAACCACCACGATCTTGCGGTGGTTGCGCAAATCCGGTCGCCGCCAACGCCGTTGGAAGGGTGCCAGGGGCAACATCCGCCGCCATTTGATGCCACCCGCACTCATCCTGCGCACCAGTGCGAAGTACCCGCTGACACGCAGCGAGCCCAGGTGGTCAAAGAGCACCCTGACCTTCACCCCGCGGGCCACCGCACGTTCCATGGCCTCAAGGATGGGCCCGACGTATTGATCGTCCTCGCCGATGATGTAGAACTGCACATGCACGTAGCGGCGGGCCCTGTCGATCTCCCTGCGCATCTCATCGAGGAATTCCCGGTAACCGGTGATGAATTTGACCGAGTTTCCCGCCTGCAGCGGCAACGCCCCCAGCGTCCGGTTCAGCTCGACGGCCGAGAGCACCCATTCCGGGGCCTCCGGCGCCCACCGCTCACCACTCATGTGCTGGGTGGATTCCAGGATCGAGTCGTTGACGCTGCGCTGGCGTTCGATCCTGCGCCGCGAGAGCTTGTTGTTTCCAAAAAGTAGGTAGATCACCAGGCCCACCACGGGAAGGAAGAAGATCGCCAGCAACCATGCCATCGCCGTCGTCGGGCGGCGGTTGCCAGGCACGATCCCGACCATGACGATGCGGATGGTCAGCTCGATGCCCACGGCGACCGACCACAGGGCGGCTCCCATGGTCAGCGCGTCGTTGCCCAACGTCATGGAACCCTCCTTGCCAGTACGCGATTTGAAGCTCCATCCCAGACTACCGTCGAGTCGCGAAACACCGCAGATCCATCGGTGCGGTTGTAATCTTGTACCCATGACTGCTCTTGTGTTTCTTGACCCCGATTTTTCCGCCGGCCGCATCGCCGACGCGGCCGCGGCCCAGCTCTCGGTCCTTGACCAGGGGGTGACCCGAGGTGACGGGATCTTCGAATCCGCGCTCTACACCCGCCAGGTGGTCCGCAAGCTGGACGCGCACCTGGCACGCCTGCGTGTTTCGGCCCAGGTATGCGACCTGCCGATCCCCGACGAAGCCGCATGGCGCTCCGCGATCGACACGGCAATAGCCGAATTCGACGCGGCAACCCCGTGCGCCGAGGCCGTCGTGAAGCTGGTGGCCACCCGCGGCACCGACGCCACGGAGCTTGGCACCAGCTGGGTCATGGTCTCCCCCGCCCCCGAGCTGGGCAAAAAGCAGCGCGAGACCGGGGTTTCGGTGCTCCTGTTGGACCGCGGCTACGACTCGACGGTCGCGGAGCGCGCGCCTTGGCTGTTGATGGGTGCCAAGACCCTGTCCTACGCCGTGAACATGGCCGCCCTGCGCCATGCCAGGAAACAGGGCGCCGATGACGTCATCTTCGTTTCCAGTGACGGAATCGTCTTGGAGGGCCCCACGTCCACGGTGTTGCTGGCCCACCGGGACGGGGACACCAAACGCTTGATCACCCCCACCCTGGAAACCGGTATCCTGCCTGGAACGACCCAGGGCGCGATCTTTGCCGCTGCCAGGGAAGCTGGCTGGGAGCTGGGTTACGGGCCGTTGGTTCCCGAGGATCTCGCCGATGCCGAGGGACTCTGGCTGGTGTCCAGCGTCCGGCTGCTGACTCCGGTGAACTCCCTTGACGGAACCCCGGTTGCCCGCGATACGCAGTTGCATGCAGAACTGACAGCCATGGTCAACGCCATCCAGTGATCGTTCTCCCCCTATGGGGAGAACCTGCCCGAACGGGGGGTTTCAGTGCAAGAACTTTTCCAGCTGGTACCCGCCTCCTATGTGGTGTTTCGCCGCGGAGGCCAGGTGTTGTTGCAGTTGCGCCAAAACACCGGCTTCATGGACGGGCATTGGGCCTGCGCCGCGGCCGGTCACGTCGAGGCCGGGGAATCCGCGCTCGCCGCAGCGCTCCGCGAGGCAGCCGAGGAAACCGGTCTCCGGGTGGACCCGCTGGACCTGTTGCCGCTGAGCACGCTGCACCGCAGAAACGACGGGCAAGGTGCCTTGGCCCAGCGCGTTGATTTCTTCTTCTCCACCACCCGTTGGGCAGGGACGCCAACGATCATGGAGCCGGGCAAGTGCGCGGCCATGGAATGGTTCGACCTTCACGACCTGCCCGAACCCATGCCCGAGCACGAACGATATGTGCTTGAGAACCTTGCGGCAAAGACCCTGCCGGCAATTGCCTCCCTGGGTTTCGGGGATGGCCCTGGCCCCGGGGTCTAGCCCCAGACCAGGTTCCAGGTGCCCACGGCGATTGCCGCGCAGGCCGCACCAAGCCCGATCAGCAATCCGGATGCCGCGACCGCTGCGTCCTTGAACCCGAACACGGACTTGCGCAGCCAGGTCCGCTCGGTGGTCCCGAAGCCCTTGGCCTCCATGGTCACCGCAAGTCGCGACCCGCGCCGGATGGCCTGGACCAGCAGGGCGAACACCTGGCCAAGGTTTGCCCGCAAGCGGGCCAGCGCGGATCCCCTGCTTCCCACGCCCCTGGCGCGCCGGGCCATGCCCAGGGTCGTCCATTCCTCGATCATCAGGCCCAGCAGGCGCATGCCCGCCAAGGCACCGAGCACAAAGCGGTGTGGAAGCCTTGCCTTTTGGGCCAGGGAGTTCGCCAGGTCGGTGGGGTCCGTGGTGAACAGCAACAGCACCGCCGGGATCGCCACCGCGAAGGCCCTGAGACCCGTGGCGGCCCCCGCTGCAAGGGATCCTTCGGTGATGTCAAAGATCCCCAAATGCACCAATACCGCGCCGGAGTCCCGGCCCACCAGCGTGGTTCCCCAGGCGGCGAAGAGGGCTGCCATCATCAACGGCCACCCCCGGGCCAGGAAGCGCGGTATCGACATTCCCGCCAGCGGAAGTGCCAACAGGGTCGCCAGAACCACCAACCCGCTGCTGAGCCAGTCCATCGAGGCGATCAGCGGAAGGGTGGCCAAGACCACCGCGGCCAGTTTGGCCAAGGGGTTCACCGAACCCAGGAAACTGGCTGCGCCGTTGGAGTCCTCCTCCAACAACCCGGCACGCTTCCCGGGCCCTTTCCCTCCGTGTGCCGCGGCTTCCACGGTGAATTCACGCGAGCCCAGGGCGCGGGCGAATTCGGCGTCGTGGGTCACCGCGATGATGGCGGTGCCACGTTGGAGTTCCTCACGCAACAACAACGCCAGTTCGCGCCATGTATTGGCATCCTGGCCGAACGTCGGTTCGTCGAGGATCAACACCTGGGGACCCGAGGCCAACACCGTGGCCACCGAGAGGCGGCGCTTCTCCCCTCCGGAAAGCGTGAAGGGGTTCGCGTCGGCCAAGTGGGCCAGGCGCAACCTGACCAACAGTTCCTGTACCCGCTCCTGGATTTGCCCATGGGTGAAAAGCGGTTGCCGGGTTCCCGGCTTGACGGCGTGGGTCGGGCCGAAGGCCAGTTCCTCGGCCACCGAGTTGGTGACGAATTGGTGCTCGGGTTCCTGGAACACCGAACCGATGCGGCCCACCAATTCGGTGGCGCGCCACCGGTAGGGGTCCGCCTCAGGCACGGAGGCCAGCTCCGGGGTGGCCAACACGGTTCCGGCGGCCTTGGGCAACAGCCCGCCCAGGGTCAGGGCGAAGGTTGATTTCCCGGCGCCGTTGGCTCCGCGGATGCACCATGCCTGGCCCCCGCGCACGGCGATTTCCAGCCCCTCGGCCGCGACCCGGCCGCCAGCCTTGCGGGCAACCGCAAGTTCGCGTGATTCCAGAAGCACGGGGCCTTCCTGGGCCCCATCGATCCGTGCCTCGAACACAGGGGTGTAGCCCGGGACCCAGACACCGGCCGATATCAGTTCCTCACGGACCGGTCCGGGGGCAAAAAGCTCTGAGGGTGTTCCCTGGTGGGCGATGCCGCCGCCGGGTTCCAGCACGATGACCCGGTCCATGTGATGGGCCCAGGCTTCGAGCCGGTGCTCGACGATCAACAATGTGGCGCCGGTGGCATCCAGTGCCCGGATCACCGCGTCCCGGACCTCCAAGACGCCTTCGGGGTCAAGGTTCGCCGTCGGTTCATCAAGAAGCACCAGCCCCGGGCCCATGGCCAGGATCCCGGCGAGCGCCAGCCGTTGTTTCTGTCCGCCCGAGAGCGCCGCGGTGGGATGGTCCAACGGGATATCGAGGCCCACCGCCTGAAGTGCCGCAATGATCCGTTCCTGGATTTCTTCTGGCGGCACCGAGAGGTTCTCGGCGCCGAAGGCCACATCGTCACCGACGCGTGCCTGGATGACCTGGGTTTCGGGGTCTTGTTGCATGAGCCCGACCAGGCCCCGGCAGTGGCCCGCCGGGTTTCCGTCGAGCAGCAGTTCCCCGGATGCAGAGGACTCGTCGTCCTCGGCCAGGAGACCGGCCAAGGCGTAAAGCAGCGAGGATTTCCCGGCGCCCGAGGGTCCGGCCAGCAGCACGCGTTCACCGGCACGGATTTCCAGATCCAGGCCCCACAGCGCGGGATCGGTACGTCCGGCGTGCCGCCACCCCCAGTCCCGCGCGCTGACGCTGACCCCGACTGCCCGTGCTTTCTGCCCATCGGTGCGAACGAAGGGATCCCGATCCCCCTGCAGCATTGATGCCGTTGCCATCTCGTTCCGCCCCGCCTAGCCGAAGATGGGTTCGCTGGCGGCCTTGCGGCTGCCCAAGGCGCTCAACGCCCCGGTCTTTGCCAGCGCGCGGGTGGCCAGGAACGAGAGCAGCCCGGCAATGACGATGCCCGAGATGCCCATGCACACGACATAAACCACCAACATGCCCTGCGTGTACTCGGGGAAAGAGCGGAAAACGTAGGCGGTGTTGGCACCCCCGAAGAGCCCGGCGCCGGCGCCGGCCAACAAGGCCACGGGCAGGTTGAACTTGCGGTAGCGGAACGCCGCGAAGACGATTTCCGCCCCGAGGCCCTGCACCAGGCCCGCGGCCAGCACGGTCCAGCCGAACTCCGAACCCATCAGCATCGAGACCGCGGCGGCAACCAACTCGCAAAAGATCGCCGCACCGGGCTTGCGGATGATCAGTGCGCCGAGCACCGCGGGGAAGAGCCACATCCCGGCTATCAGGGAGGTTGCCGGCGGGAAAGCCAGGAAGAGTGCGTCGAAGATGTGGTGGGTGCTGTTCCAGGCCCAGAAGACGACTCCGGAACACACGGCGATGACCGCCGCGATGACAATGTCCACGACGCGCCAGCTGGTGGCGGCGTGATGCCCGAGGGGCTGTTTGGTGATGCTCATGGTGTGTATCCTCCTTGGATTCAAGGAGGGGAGGGAATGCCCGTCGTGCCTTGCACCCCTGAGAACTCGACTTCCTTCGCCGGTACTAGCCGGGGCAGGTTCGAGGGTCTGCGGCTGTGCGCACTCTCAGCGTCTGGGTGCGGCTTTCACCGCACGACGCTCCCCTGTCGTGATTGTTTCAGTTCTTCGATGCTACCTCACGCTATGCTGGGACCCGTACCTTTGTCGAAACATTTGGGAGTCCCCATGAACAGCTTGATGAAACTAGTCGGTCCAGTGATCTCCATCGCCGCGGGCTTCGTGGGTGGAAAGATCGTCGACAAGGCGTGGGTGGGGTTCACCGGCCAGCAGCCGCCGAAGCATGGCGACAAGGAGGCCCAGGCCGAGGCCTCGATGCGCCAGGCCGTCGTTTTCGCGGTGATTTCGGCCGTTGTCGCGGCCCTGATCCAGGTGCTTGCCGACCGTGGCACGCAGAAGGCGGTTGCCAAGCTCTCCAAGTAGGGCGCCGCGCTGTGCGCACCCAACGCCCCGGCCCCACACCAACGATCGTTGGCGATGGGGCCGGGGTTTTTGCCTCTAGTCCAGGAAGTCGGAGCGGTCCCGTTGCCCGTCCGCCCCGTGTTCGAGCTCCTCGCGCTGCGCCGCCGCCTGGACGACGGCCGCGAGCTCGTCCACAATCAGCGTCTCGCGCCTGAGGTGCCGCGTGCGGTATCCGGCGCGTCCCACCATATGCGCCGAGACCGGTGCGGTGAGCAATTGCAGCAACCACGCCAGGAGCAGCACGGGCAACACCACCCAGGACCGCAGTTCCAGGCCCAGCGCGGCCAGCAGCAGCAACAGCCCCAGCACCTGCGGCTTGGTTGCCGCATGCAGGCGTGAAAGCAGGTCGGGGAAGCGCAGCATCCCGATGCCGGCGGCAAGGGACATCAGGCACCCCACGACCATGAACGTCCCGGCCACGACATCGATCACGGTATCGAGCATCAGGCGTTTCTCCGATCGGTGACGAAGCGTGAGACCGTTACCGATCCGACGAACCCGACCAGGCAGGCCAGCAGCACGAAGATCAGGTTGTCGGTGTGCTTGTTCACGGTCATCTCGATGCACAATGCCGCGGAGAGGATCAGCAGCAGCACGTCGGTGGCAATCACCCGCTCAAGGATCGAGGGGCCCTTGGCCAACCTGATGATGGTCAGGCACGCGGCAATCGACAAGGTGATGCCGCAGACCCATAGGACGATGCTCATGAGGCACCCGCCCCGTCGTTGCGGGCGCCGCTTTTCTCTGCGGCCAGGGCCGCGAGTTCCTCGGTGGTTCCCATCATGCGGATCAGTCTCTCCTCGATCATCATCACGTCTGCCCTGGCCGCATCGATGCCGGCCTGGTCGTTGACGTTGAGCACGTGCAGGTACAAGGTTGAGGAGCGCCGGTCCACCTCCACGACGTAGGAACCGGGCACCAGGGTCAGTACGTGTCCCACGAAGGTGACCAACAGGTCCGACTCGGTGCGCAGCGTGACGGCGATGATGGCGCTCTTGGTGCGCGGTCCGCGGAACACCGCGAGGTACATGACCTCGAAGCTTGCCAGCACCACATCGCGCAAAAACGCCGCCGCGAACACCGCTGCGCGCCAGATGTTGAAGCGCCCCGAGAGGATCACCGGCGGCAGGCGGAAGACCCGGACCAGTCCCAGGGAGAGCAGCAACCCGAAGATGAGGTTACCGATTGCGAAGTCCTGCCACAGGGCTCCCCAGACCAGCATCATCCACCCCAGCAGCGGAAGCTCCTGGCGCAGGGTGGTGCGCCGGTGCCGGGCACCGGCGGCGTCCCCGTCGGATCCGTCGTACAGGCGTTGGTCCCGGCTCATCGTCCCAGCCCCCCGGAGGTGCCCAGGACCGCCTCGATGTAGTTGTTGCGCTCCAGCAGTTGCCCGGCGACCTGATCGCTGAATTCGAACAGCGGACCGGCGAACACCGTCAGTGCCACCCCCACCAGGACCAATGCCGCGGTCATCGCCAGCATGCCCGAGGGCAGCAGGGCGGTGTCCCCGCGGTCGCTGTAACGGCTTGCCGGTTCCTGCGCCACGATGTCATAGGTCGCCCCGCGAATCTCCCCGGCGCCCACCAGCAGCAGCGGATCGGGGTCGGTGGCGTCCTCCGCCTTGCGCCAAAACGCCCTGTTCCAGACACGCGCGACCGCCAGCAGGGTCAGCAGCGAGGTCAGCAGCGAGACGCCAATCAGCACCCAGGCCAGGGGCGTGCCCAGCTGTGCACCGCCCTGGATGAGCCCGAGCTTGCCCAGGAACCCGGAGAACGGCGGGATCCCTCCCAGATTCATTGCCGGGATGAAGTACAGCACCGAGAGCAACGGGGAGAGCTTGGCCAGTGAGCCGAGCCGTTCGATGCTCGAGGTCCCGGCGCGGCGCTCGATGAGCCCGGCAACCAGGAACAACGAGGTCTGCACCACGATGTGGTGGGCCACGTAGAAAACGGTGGCCCCCAGGCCCAGCTGGTTGCCCACCGCCACCCCGAAGATCAGGAAGCCGATGTGGCTGGTCAGGGTGAAGGAGAGCATCCGCTTGAAGTCGGTCTGCGCCACCGCGCCCAGGATCCCGATCAGCATGGTCAACCCGGCGACCACCATCAGCGCGTTGGAGAGCTGGTTTCCGGGGAACAACAGGGTTTCGGTGCGGATGATCGCATAGACGCCCACCTTGGTCAGCAATCCGGCGAACACCGCGGTCACCGGTGCCGGCGCCGTCGGGTAGGAATCCGGGAGCCAGAAGGACAGCGGGAAGACCGCGGCCTTGATCCCGAAGGCCACCAGCAGCATCACGTGCAACACCATCGCGGTGCCCGGGGAAATCTCCGAAAGCTTCACCGCCAGGTCCGCCATGTTCACGGTGCCGGTCGCGGCGTAGATCATGCCGATGGCGATCAGGAACAACATCGAGGAGGCCACCGAAACCACCACATAGGTGGTTCCGGCGCGGATCCGGGCCGTCGTCCCGCCCAGGGTCATCAGCACGTAGGAGGCGGTCAGCAGGATCTCGAAGCCCACATAGAGGTTGAACAGGTCCCCGGCCAAGAAGGCGTTGGACACCCCTGCCACCAGGATCAGGTAGGCCGGGTGGAAGATCGAGACCGGCCCGGACTCGTCCCCGTCGGCCATGCCCTGTCCCGTGGCATAGAGCAGCACCGCCAGCGAGACGATGGAGGAGACGACCAGCATGAAGGCGGAGAACCCGTCCACGACCATCGAGATGCCGAAGGGCGGGGCCCAGCCGCCCAGGGTCACCGAGTAGGTCTCGCCTCCCCAGACCTGGGAGAGCATCCAGGTTTCCAGCGACAGCGTGATGACCAGGATCCCGATGGTCACCACGCGCTGGGAGCGTCGGCGCCGGCGCAGGATGAAGGCCAGTGCCGCGCCGAAGATGGGCAAGGCCACGGCCAGCGGGGCGAATGACACGGCGGTCAAGGGGGCGTCGATCACGGGCGTTGCCCCTTCCGCTGGATGTGGCGTGCCGGTGGGGTGTCCGGGGCCTCGTTCTCGGCATCGAATTCCGTGGTGTCCTCGGGAACCGGTGAGTCTTCCTCGAAGTCGAAGGGCGACTGCTGCGAGACGCGGAGGTCCTCGTCGTCATCGGCCACCACGTCCGCCCGGGAAATCACCCAGGAGCGGTAGATCAGCGCCAGCATGAAGGCCGTCACCGCGAAGGTGATCACGATGGCCGTGAGGATCAGCGCCTGGGGCAACGGGTCGGTGTAGGCCTGCGCGGCGAGCCCCTCCTGGTAGAGCGGCGCCTTTCCGCGGCGTCCGCCGGCGGTGAGGATCAAAAGGTTCACCCCGTTGCCCAGCAGCACGATGCCCAGCAGCACCCGGGTCAGCGAGCGCTCCAGGAGCAGGTAGATGCCCACGGCAAAAAGCACGCCCATCACAATGAGCAAGGTGATGTTGGTGCTCAACGTCCCACTCCCGTCTCGGCGTCGGAGGCCACGTCATGGGCATCGGTGGGGCTGCGACCCTCGGACCTGTCATCGATTTCCGAGCCCAGGGAGCGCAACACGTCGATGACCAGCCCCACCACCACCAGGTAGACACCGATGTCAAAGATCGTGGAGGTGACAAACTTCTGTTCCCCGAACAGCGGCCAATTGAACTCGATGACCGCGGAGGTGAACATCTGGGCACCAAAGGCCAGCGGCGCCACCGCGGTCAGTGCCGCGAGCCCCAGCCCGGTGCCCAGCAGGGTTCCGGGGCTCACCGGGGTTGCCTCGGCCAGTTCCACCCGGCCACCGGCCAGATAGCGAATGGTCAGGGCCAGCCCCGCCAGCAGCCCGCCGGCAAAACCGCCTCCCGGGGTGTTGTGCCCGGTCAGCAGCAAATACAGCGAGGCCAACAGGATGCTGTGGAACAGCAGCCGGGTGACCACCTCGAAGGTGATGGAGCGACGTTCAGGGGCCAGCGTGTTTCCCGCGACGAGCCATGAATCGCGCTTGGAGATCGCGAAGGTCCGGGCCACCGCCAACCCGGCGGCGCTTTGCCCGGTGCGACCGATGGCCTCGGAGCCGTGGTCCACCGAACCCTGCGGCACCGTGGCGGCACGCAGGCGTTTGTCCCCGCGCCCGAACACGAAGATCAACGACGCGACCCCGGTCGCGGCGGCCGCCAGCACCGTGATCTCCCCAAAGGTGTCCCAGGCACGCATGTCCACCAGGGTCACGTTGACGATGTTCTTTCCCGCGCCGCCGGTGTAGGCGAGTTCGGGGTAGGCCAGCGAGACCGGCTCGGCAACCCGCGAGGCCATCGAGGTCGCGGCGATGTAGACCATTGACGCGCCGAACCCGATGCCGATGACCGCGCGGCTAAGCCGGTGGCCGGTGGGGTTCTTGGCCCACAGCTCCACCGGCAGGGCACGCAGGGCCAGCACGAAGGCGACCAGCACGATGGTTTCGACCAGGAGCTGGGTCACCGCAAGGTCGGGGGCTCCCTGCAGTGCGAAGATCCCGGCCATCCCGTATCCGCTGACGGAAACCATCAGCACGGCCAGAAACCGCCTGTTGGCCTGGAGGGCACCCAGGGCGCCGAGGATCATGATCAGCCCGATCACCACCTGGGCGGGGGTGTCGAAGGCGATGAAGTTTCCCGGGTCCGGGGTGCTGAGCCAGATCGCGGCGGTGGCCGGAAGCACCAATGCCACGGACAGGATCACCACGAGATAGAAGGAGAGCGAACCGCGCTGGGTGCTGCCGGTGAGCCAAATCGCCAGGTTGTCCACGCCGATGACCACACGTTTGTAGTCGCGTTCGGAATCCAGCACGGCAGGGAGCCTGGTCTGGGCGGCAAAGACCTTCTTGCGCCCCAGGAACACCGCGGTGCCCAGGGCCATGGTCAGCACGCTCAAGCCCAGTGCCGGGCTCAGCCCGTGCCAAAGCCCCAGATGGATAGGTTTGCCGGCGGCAACAAACAGCTCGAGGTAGGGGGCGATGGCTCCCTCCAACACCTGCGGGATCCAGGCGAACACCACCGTGGCGCCGGTGAGCACCACCAGCGGGGCAAGAAACAGGACCGGCACGCGGGGGAACGAGGTGGGTTCCAGGCCCTTCTTGGAAGCGAACCCGCCCCAGAGGAAGCGTGCGGAATAGGCGAAGGTCATCACCGCCCCCAGGAGCACCCCGACAAGGAGCAGCACGCCGATGGCACCATTGCCGTTGGCGTGTTCCAGCAACGCCTCGTAGACCGCTTCCTTGGCGACGAACCCGTACAGCGGCGGCAGTCCGGCCATGGAGGCAGCCGCAATGGCTGCGACGATGAACAGGTACGGCGAGGACCTGTAGAGTCCCGAGAGCTGGTGCAGGTCGCGCGTTCCGGATTTGTGGTCGATGATGCCCACCACCAAAAAGAGCGTTGCCTTGAAGAACCCGTGGGCCAGCATCATGGCCAGGCCAGCGAGGGCCGCGTTGGGGCTGCCCATGCCCATGATCAGGATCAGGAAGCCCAGTTGGGAGACGGTGCCATAGGCCAGCAGCAGCTTCAAATCGTGTTGCTTCAGCGCATGCCAGCCGCCAACGAGCATGGTGGCCAGGCCGAGCCCC
The DNA here is from genome assembly GCA_030540695.1 of Micrococcaceae bacterium. Taxonomy (GTDB): domain Bacteria; phylum Actinomycetota; class Actinomycetes; order Actinomycetales; family Micrococcaceae; genus Paeniglutamicibacter. The sequence goes on from JAUNVO010000028.1 coordinate 21,689, forward strand.
AGCAGCAGGGGTTGCCAGAAGCTTGTCTCGTTGAACCCCGGGGCCAGGCGTGCCACCAGGTAGATGCCTGCCTTGACCATCGCCGCGGCGTGCAGGTAGGCCGAGACGGGAGTCGGGGCGGCCATTGCACCGGGAAGCCAAAAGTGGAAGGGGACCAGCGCCGACTTGGAGATGGCACCTATGAGCAGCAGGGCAATGGCCACGTCGGTGAAGGTGCCCAGGGCGCTTAGTTCAGGGGCCATGGCAAGGATCTCGGAGATCCGGTAGGTTCCGGCTGCGGTGCCGAGCATCACCACTCCGGCCAGCATCGTCAGGCCGCCGAAGGTGGTGACAATCAAGGCGGTCAGCGCCGCCCGGCGCGCGCTCATCCTGGTGCGGTTGTACCCGATCAGCAGGTACGAAAGGATTGTGGTCAGCTCCCAGAAGATGAAGAGCATGATCAGGTCGTCGGCCGTCACCAGCCCAAACATCGAAGCGGCGAAGGCCAGTAATTGGGCGCCGAAGGCACCGGTGTGCGGGTCATCGTTCTTGAAGTAGCGCGCACAGTAGAACAGTACGAGTGCACCGACTCCCAACCCCAAGAGACACAACACCGCGGACAGGGCGTCCATCCGAAAGTCCAGGTGCGCGTCCAGCGGGCCGATCCAGGCGTACAGCTCCGAGGGCGGAGCGTTGGGTTGGCCGTTGGCCGCCGACTGGTCTGCCTGCGTAAAGCCGGAAAAATTGGCCAGCAACCACACGAAGGCAACCGCGGGGACCGCACCAAGGACATAGAACGTCGAACGACCCAAAACCCGAAAAATGAGTGGTGCTATTCCCGCCACGGCAAAAAGCGCAATCAGGACAAACAGCACTCATTTCTCCAATGATCGGCAGGGG
>JAUNVO010000302.1:0-1036 GCA_030540695.1 Micrococcaceae bacterium
GTCTCGCACAACACCGTCCGCTCATTCATCAAGGACCGCGACGCGGGCCGGGAACCGGGCCAGTCAAAGCGCATAGCCACGAAGGCCGGACCTTTCATGGAACAGATCGAAGCATGGGTGAAAACCTCCCGCGGCAAGATCCGCGGCGACGTCGCCCACAAGCGGTTGGTCGCTCTGGGTTATACCGGATCGGCGCGCACCACCCGCACGGTCCTGGCGAAACTAAAGGCCTCCTACAAGGCCACCGACGCCCGTCCGCACCGTCCCTGGGCTGCAGAGCCAGGGAAGTGGCTTCAATACGATTTCGGGGACGGCCCGATCATTGACGGTGCCAAGACCGTTCTGTTCTGCGCGTGGTTGGCCTTCAGCCGCTTCCGTATCGTGTTCGTCATGCGGGACCGCAAGGGCCCCAACGTATTCTCAGCCCTTGATCGTGCCTTTCGCATCATCGGCGGGGTCCCGACCTATGTGCTGACCGATAACGAGAAGCTGGTGACCATCGAGCACGTGGCCGGGTTGCCGGTGCGCAACCCGCAGGCGGTGGCTTTCTCCCAGCATTACTCCACCGCCATCCACACCTGCCAGCCGGCAGACCCCGCCACCAAGGGCGGGGTGGAGAAAACGGTGCACCTGGCCAAGGCCGACATGGTCCCCACCGACGCGAACCTTTTGCCGAGTTATGAGAACTTCGCCCAGGTTGAAGCCGCATGCCAGCTATTCATGGACAAGGTCAATAACCGGGTGCATTCGGCGACACTCGATATTCCCTCGCAGATACTACAGAGTATCGAGCGCACAGCCTTGCACCGGGTCCCGGATGAGCCCTTTGCCCTGGCGCTGGGCCACGGGAGGGTCGTGCCGACCAATACCCCGATGGTGTCCTTCGAGAAGTCCAGCTACTCGGTCCCGTACCAGTTGATGGGTCAAAGCGTCTGGGTCCGGGAATCGGGGTCCGATGAGATCGTCATCGTTCACGCCGGTGAAGACGGTCCGGTGGAAGTGGCCCGGCATCCGCGGACCCGTCCGGGGGTGCCCT
>JAUNVO010000302.1:1046-2890 GCA_030540695.1 Micrococcaceae bacterium
CCATTCCGGAAACGGGCAGGTCATCATCGTGCACGTCGGTGTTGAAGGACCGATCGAGGTTGCCCGGCACCAGGTAACCCGGCCCGGGGTCCCTTCGGTGATTGACTCGCACTTTCCGCCGCGTCCGGCCGGCTCCCTGGAGCGCGAACCGAAAGCAAAGAACGATGCCGAGGGAGCCTTCCTGGATATCGGGGAGGGCGCGAAGCTCTGGCTCAAGGAGGCCACGGCCTCCGGGGTCGGGAAGATCCGCGAAAAGATGGCCGCGGCCGTGGAACTGGCCAAACTGCTGGGAATCACCAGTGTTGATCACGGACTCGGCGCCGCAGCGGTCCATCACCGGTTCAAGCATGAAGACCTGCTCTCGATCATTGATACCAACCGGAGTCCGGGCTACTTGGCGCAGAGCCGGATAGTTACCGACCCGAACCAGATCTTGGCTCAGGGCACCGGGGCGTGGGCCGGATTCGGCACCCCAGAGAAAGAGGATGAAACCCCGAACATTGCGGAGGAAAACGATACAAACTAACACCACTGGTTCCCCCGCCCCGGCCATCGTGAAGGACCGTATCATCGGTGAGGTCATCGAATTGATGCGTATCAACAAGATGCCCCACGCCCGGGCACTGGCCGAGGAGCTTCTCACTACGGCCAAGGCCCAACGCTGGGATCCGGCCGAGGCTGTGAGGGTGCTGCTGGAGGCCGAAGCCACCGGGCGGACCAAGTCGATGCTCGATACCAGGCGTAAACGTGCCGGCTTTCCTTCGGGGAAGACGTTTGAGGCGTGGGATGGAGCGATTTCGAGTATTCCGGCGGCTACCACCGACTACTTGCGGACCTTGGAATGGGTGCGGCACAAGGAGAACTTGATTGCGTGCGGGCCGGCCGGCACCGGGAAGTCGATGCTGCTTGAGGCGTTGGGGCACCAGGTGATCGATGCGGGGATGAGCGTGTCCTGGCTGACGTTGGAGGATTTGGGGTCCTTGGTGCGGCGTCATCGGATTGATGACAGCGTGAACAAGGCCATTGCCAAGGTCACCAGCGTCGATTTGATCTGTCTTGATGACATCGGGTTGCTGTCCGTTTCCGATGATGCGGCCGAGGGGTTCTACCGGATCGTGGATGCCGCTTATGAAAAGCGTTCCTTGGCGATCAGTTCCAATATTCACCCGTCCGGCTTTGATCAGTTGATGCCCAAGATGTTGGCCACTGCCACCGTGGATCGTTTGTTGCATCATGCTCATGTCTGCCAAACCAGTGGTGAATCAGTTCGGCTCATCCAAGCCCAATCCGGGAAGGGGATACACCAGATGAGCTAAAGCTTTTGAGTCTTCGGGGCGTCGGCGGCCATCAGCGCGACGTCCCGAATAGCTGGTCAATTTTGTTGCCGTCAGTGGTCAATTCATTCTGCCGTCCATGGTCAGTGAGACTGCCGCCAGTGGTCATTTTCTATGGCCGTTGGTGGGCAGTTTTAGACTGCCGTTGACAACTTTGAGAAAATTCGACACGTGCAGCTCTGGAATCTCAAGGACGCTGGTATAGCTCACGCTGACCCGGACAAGTAGACCACGCGTAGTTATGAGAAGGAAAGGACAGCGCACCAGCAGTTCGTTTCCGGGGAGCTCGCGGGCTTCTTTATGGGCGGCGCTGATATTCGGTCATTGGCAAAAAATAAGTACGATGTGAAGGCATCCCTGTCGCTTGAAGCGGCGAATTAAGATGCCAGAAACGTGTTGCTGGTGCAATCCGTTGATTGTATGTGAGGGAAGCTATTTCGTGTTCCAGGGGCCCTGTTCCCGGCCCGCGTCGCGGTCCTTGATGAATGAGCGGACGGTGTTGTGCGAGAC
>JAUNVO010000029.1:0-6279 GCA_030540695.1 Micrococcaceae bacterium
TGTAGGTCGGAATGATCGTGACTACGCGCACGCGGCAGTCCCTTTCTGCTGTTGGAATGATCCACGGAAGCGAGTCACAAGCGGCCAGGCTCCAACATGGGGCACAGCATTTACTCCGCTGTGCCCGGTTTTAGGGATCATGTGGGGTCAGAGAACAACTATACGCGGGCCCTCCCTGTAAACCCGGTTCCTCGCGATGTGATGCACAAGACGGTTTTCAAAGTGGCGCCAGACACAAATCGACCCCGTGGCTTCGGTCCGTCCCTGCCTACCGATAGATGGCGGAAGGGTGTTATCTAATGCCTACGGGGTCAACTTGCTCTTTCAGACCGGAGTTCCGGCTAGCCGGATCGAATGATCAGACATTCATTCCAGCCTACCGCCCAGTGTTTCACTGTCAACCATTTGCGGACCACCGGCTTAACGAATTACTACAGGTCAACCTATGGATAATGATCGCTCGATGATTAATGAAAAAATAATGCCAACCGATAGCAATATCTTGTCTAAGACCCTTGACTTGCCCCGGGAATAGCGCGTAGCACGGCATCGACGCCCGGTTTATCAGGCTTGGCCCATCGAATCAAAAAGTACGTTGCCGGCGCGAACCGTCCGAAGGCAGCTGGGCAAAGCATCCTCCAGTACCGGCAACATGGGAGTCCCGGCCCGCGCGTCCGTGCTCCATGACGACACCCTGAGATCTGGTGTCTGCACCGAAAGCTCTGCTGCATCCCAGACGGCAAAGGTGGCCTCGGCGCCGTTCACCAGCTGCCCGGCCAGCGGATTGGCTGACCCCAGCGCGCGGAAACCGGAACGGGTGTGCGCCATGAAAGCGGCCCGGGCGGAGATTCGTGCCCGCGGATCACTGAGTTCAAGGCATGCCTTGACGGTGGCCCACGGATTCACGGGAGTGACGGGGGCATCGGAACCAATGACGACCGGAACACCGGAAGCCAGGAACTGTCCTACCCCGTTCATGGCGGCTGCCCTCGAAGATCCCAGCCGTTGCTGATAGAGCCCGTCGTTTCCGCCCCAAGCGGCGTCGAAACCCGGTTGCATGGAGGCGGTCACGGCGAATGCCAACATTTTTTCACGTGCTGCCTCATCGACCATCTCAACATGTTCCAGGCGGTGCCTTCCAGCTTGCACCTTCGCCAGCCCAACGGACTCGACTGCCTTTGAGAAACCCTCCAGGGCGAGATCCAGCCCAGCGTCGCCGATGACGTGGAACGAGGCTTGGATTCCTGCCAATGAACAGGCAGCAACATGGGCGCTGATTTGGCCGGCGTCAAGGTAGGAGGAACCTCGCTCACCGGCTGCATCGGTGTAGTCCGCACGAAGGAGCGCGGTGCGTGAACCGATGGATCCATCGATGTTCAAGTCCCCGCCCAAGCCAACCAACGAGGCGGAGTTGAAGGAGGAGAGCAGCGAATTGGCTTCTTCCCTGGAGCTGACCAACTCGCCCCAGAACGCGAAGACCTCGGGGCTCGTGGCCTTGGTTGTCTCATCCCTACAAAGGATCGCTTCAAGATCCTCTCGGCCACCTATGTGTTCGGCGGCCATCTCAACCACGGTTCCGTGGCCCGTCGATGCCATGTGTGCCAAAGCGCGATCCAGGTGCTTGGCGTTGGTGGCAGGATCGTAGATGAAGACTGCGTCGCGGACGCGTGTGTGGGCGGTTCCGCGAACCAGGGAACCGTTGTAGTCCGGACCTACGGTCAGCCCGAGGCGATGGGCAAGTTTTGCGCTCACAAGGGCCGAATGCACGTCGATCCGTGCCAAGTAGATCTCGCGGTCGGGCGCTGCTGCTTGAAGTTGTTCGGCTGTGGGTAGCTGGCTTGACTCGAAGCGTGTTTCGTCCCATCCGGACCCAATGAGGATACCGGTCGCATCTGCAGCGGCTGCTGCGGCTATGGCGGAGAGGAGCCCATCCGCACTTCTAATCCCCCCGAGGTCCAGGCCGCTCAGCTTGGAGCCCAGTGAGCCGAGGTGAACGTGGGAGTCCACAAAAGCGGGGGTTACCAGTGCACCTTGGAGATCGATCTCGGCCATGCGCCCGTCCAGCATGGAACCGGCGGCAGATTCGGATCCTAGCCAGGCAACGGTTCCATCCTCCACAAGCATTGCCGTCGCAAAAGGGTCGGCCGGTGAATAGATGGAACCATTGCGATACAGCTCAAGGGACATGTCTTACCTTTGCGTTGGGACGTACAACCGTGTTCTTGAAGGTACATCGATCATTCAGTTGCTGGGCATGCCTGGCGGCATGATCCCTAGTCGAGGACGTTTGAATATGCCACAACCCCGCGCCGGACGCGTTGCACCGCTTGGTTGCAGCTACGAGCCAGTCCCGAATCAAGGTCTGGGATCTTGGCCAATTGGTCAAGCACGTCTATGACCTGCTTGGCCCAGCGGACAAAGTCACCGGCGGCAAGGTCCGTCCCACGCAAGCACTCCCGCAGGTCGGATCCGCGCGCCCACTTGTAGATCGGCCAAATGAGCCCGGAATCCGGTGCCAGCGTTTCTGGAAGGCTGGCGTGTGCCTCCGCATCTGACAAGGCAGACCAGAGCTTCACAGCCGATTCCCAGGCCATTTGGATCTTGGCGGTGGGCATTCGTGGGTCTGGACCGTGGTCTTCCCGACGGGCCTGGAAAACCACTGCGGAGATGAACCCGGAGAGCTCCTCGGCGGTCATTTTATTCATGACGCCGGTTTCCATGACCAGCGAGGTCAGCAGGTCACGTTCCCCGTAGATCCGGCGAAGCCGTTGGCCGGCCGCAGTGATATGAACCTGATCTGCGTCTTCCGAGACAGGAAGCAGGTACTCAAAGTCCTCAAGAACCCTGGCAACCCGGTCAAAGGTCTTGGAAATGGTGTTGGTGCGGCCACTGATCTGCGAACGCAGCTTGTTGGTGTCGCGCAGTAGTTTCGCGTGGCGCTCACTCCAGCGTGCGTGATCTTCACGCTCCGGGCAGCCATGGCACGGGTGGGCCTTCAATGCACCACGTAAGGAGCTGATGCGCCCTTCCTGTTCGTCACTGCCGGTGAAATCGTAGGCCGGAGCGGAATCGCGCGGAGGACGCGACTCGTTCAATGCGTTGCGCAGGGACGCTGCCAGGTCCTTGCGTTCCTTGGGGCTGCGACCGGTGAACCCCTTGGGGATACGGATCTGCGAGATCACCTCGACGGGCCCGTTGAGGTCCTGGACCCCGATGCGACGAATATGCTTGTCCTCGGTCAGCACTGTGGGACGCGGGTCATTCCATGCACTGTCCAGTTCCGTGACTACGCACCGTCCCAGGCGGCGGGTTCCTGTGACTTCGATGATGTCACCACGCTGAAGTGTTTCCAGTGAGTCCGCGGCAGCTGCACGTCGCAAACGCGAGACCGTTTTCGCTGCCTCCTTTTCCGCTGATGCCAGGTGCGTACGCAGTTTTGCGTATTCCTCGAAGTCCCCCAGATGGCAAGTCATCGATTTGGCGTAGCCGGCCAACGACTCCTCGCGTGAGCGGACCTGTTTGGCCAGGCCCACCACGGACCGGTCTGCCTGGAACTGTGCGAAGGAGGTTTCCAGGACGCTGCGTGCCCGTTCGCGGCCGAACTGCGCGATCAGGTTCAGCGACATGTTGTAGGTGGGCCGGAAGCTGGAATTCAGCGGGTAGGTCCGTTTTGAGGCCAGCCCGGCAACTGCCGACGGGTCCGTGTCCTGCTGCCACAGCACCACGGCATGGCCCTCGACGTCGATTCCCCGTCGGCCGGCACGACCGGTGAGTTGGGTGTACTCCCCCGCCGTGATCGAGACATGGGACTCGCCGTTGAATTTCTCCAGCTTTTCCAGAACCACCGAACGGGCGGGCATGTTCACGCCCAGCGCCAGGGTCTCTGTTGCAAACACCGTTTTGACCAAGCCGCGGACGAAGAGTTCCTCGACGACCTCCTTGAATATCGGAAGGAGTCCGGCATGGTGGGCGGCGAAGCCGCGCATCAGCCCCTCGCGCCATGGCCAGAAGCCCAGAACATCGAGGTCATCCGAAGGCAAGGTGTGTGCGACAAGGTCGATGGCTTGTTCGATATCGGTGGCTTCACTCGACGTCGTCAAGGCCAGGCCAGAACGCACGCACTGGGCCACCGCAGCATCGCATCCCTTACGCGAGAAAATGAAGACCAGCGACGGCAGCAAGCCTGCATGGTCCAAGGCCATGATCATGTCGGGACGTGAGACCCTGGTGCTGATTTGCTCGCGGTTCTCTACCCAGCCTCCCCCGCCACGACGACCCCGGCCCCGTGGACCGTGCGAACGCGAGCCCGCAGCGGACCGGTGGACCAACTTGGTCAGTTCCGGATTGACCTCGGCCATCTTTTCCGGTGCTCCTGCGACTTCGTCGAAGGAGACATCCTCGGCAAAGAGGTCAAGCAACCTGCCGCCGACCATCACGTGTTGGTAGAGCGGGATGGGTCGATGCTCGGAAACGATGATGCGGGTATCCCCGCGCACGGTGTCGAGCCAGCCACCGAATTCCTCCGCGTTGGAAACCGTTGCGGAAAGCGAGATCACCTGGACGTCTTCACGCAGGTGGATGATGACTTCTTCCCAGACCGCCCCGCGGAATTTATCGGCAAGGTAGTGGACCTCGTCCATGACGACATATCCCAGTGAATCGAGTGTGTCCGAGTCCGCGTAAAGCATGTTCCGCAAGACCTCTGTGGTCATCACGACGATCTCGGCCTCACCGTTGATCGTCAGGTCCCCTGTGAGCAGACCGACGCGGTCCGGACCGTAGGTGGCCACCAGATCGCTGTATTTTTGGTTGCTCAGTGCCTTGATCGGAGTCGTGTAGAAGGCTTTCCGGCCGGTGCGCAGCGCCTGGAATATCGCAAACTCCCCGACCACCGTCTTACCTGCCCCCGTCGGCGCAGCCACCAGCACCCCGGAACCTGAGGCCACGGCGATGCATGCCTCTTCTTGAAACGGATCTAGTTCGAAATCCAGACTGTCACGGAACTCGGCTAACCCGGTTCCGCTCACCTTGTCTTCTTCCTTGGCTGCGGAGTATCGCTTGGCCGGCGTGCTCACGCTACGACCCCTTTCAGGAGTGTGGTCTGGGTGAACGGATCCACTCTGCGGATCCGGTTGCACCTATGGAAGGTCCGGCGACTCGGGGATGGTGGACCCCTGGCCGGCAGTGGCGGCGTTTTCCGCCTCTTGCTGCTTGCGCTTCTTCCCGCGTTTGCGGTCGTTCAGGTAACAAATCAGTGTGGCCGTGGCAAAGGTCACGAACAGCGGGCCCGCGAGGGCAAACATGGTCACCGCGTCGCCGCCGGGAGCAGCCATTGCTGCCACCAGGGCGATGAGGAATACGGTGATCCTCCAGTGCCGCAGGATCATCTTGGCCTTGAGCACCCCGACCATATTCAAACCGACCATCAGCACAGGTGCCAGCATGGCTAGGCCAAAGGCGATCAACAGGCGGAAAACGAATGGCAGGTAAGTGTCGGTCGTCAGCCATGAGACGGCATTGGCGGGCGTCAAGGAAATAAAGAACTTCAGTGCGTGCGGAAGGACCCAATAAGCCATCCCCACACCCACGATGAACAACGGGGCGGCTGCCGCGGCAAACGCGATGGCGGTGTTGCGCTCCTTCTTCTTCAGCCCGGGAACGATGAAAGCCCACAACTGATAGATCCAGATCGGGGAGGAGAACACCAGGCCCAAGAGGAGCGAGGTCTTGAGCATGATGTCAAAGGGTGCCATCACCGAACTGAAGTTGACTTCACCACCGAATTCGCGAACCGGGGCAATGATCAGTTCAAGAACATCGTCATAAAGGAAGAAGCCGCCGACAGTCCCCAGCACCAAGGCAATGAGCGAAATGAAGATGCGGTTCCTGGCCTCGACCAGATGCTCCTTCAGGGCCATGCGGCCCTCGGCATTCTTCTTCCGCCCCTTTTTCCGGGCTGTTTCTTGATCGCTCACGAAATATTAGGCGTTGTTCTCACGACGGTCGGGATCAACGATCTTGCCCTCAACGGTTTCCTCGCCTGCTTCGGGAGCCTTCTCGTCATCCTTCATCTGGCGTACCTCGGACTTGAAGATCCGTAGCGACTGTCCAACCGAACGCGCAAGACCTGGCAGCTTCGGGGCCCCAAACAACAGGAGGGCCAAAACGATGATGATGGCCAAGTGCCATCCTTGAAGTCCCATCATGGGGAACCTACCTTTCGATCGGTTTAAGTCTACGTCAGAACAAGTCGAGGTCGGCCACTCGCTGTGGCTGTCC
>JAUNVO010000029.1:6379-22436 GCA_030540695.1 Micrococcaceae bacterium
CCGCGGAAAAGCCGGATCCCGCCCAAGACCAGGAAAAGCAAGGTCCCCAGCACCAGCACCGTCCAAAGCAGTACCCAAAACCACCAAGGTAGCATCGTTATTTCACTTCCAGAGAGGCAACTGCGGCACGTAGCCAGGATTCGACCTCGCCACGCAACGGATCGGGCCCGATGACGCGCAGGTCCCCACCATGATAAGCGACCATGCCGGGCAAGGCCTGTGTGTCCGTCATCCTGATCTCAGCGATGTTCTCCCCGCCTGCGGTGGCCCAATGCGCAGGGGCATACTCTTCGATCAGCGTCGCCAAGCGTGGGGCAAAACCCAACACCACCAATTTGTCGTCCGGGCCGGGGGTGAAGAAGATGTCGTTGTGGTCCTCGTGGCGTTCGGGCTCGAAGTTGAAGTGATCCCCCGGGACCGTGGCGGACTGTATCCGGTCCACGCGGAAACTCCGGATCTCGTCGTTTGGTAGTGAAAAGGCGCGCAGATATTGCCGTCCGGAGTCCTCCAACAGCCTGATGGGCTCAACCAGGCGGGTGGTCACCGAATCGCTTGACCGGCTGTAATAGCTCAGCTCGACTACCTCGCGCTGCCGTATGGCCCGGGCCAAGGTTGCATACACCTCGTTCTCCTCGGTGGAGCGCAGGGCAATGGATAGGACCGACTCGAGGCCCTCGAAGCCCACCGCAGCGCGCTGCAGCTTTGCATGCGCCGAATCGACGGCATCCGCGTGCTCGAAGTCCGGAAGCCCGCGCAGCGAGGCCAGGCCGGCCAGCATCGTGGCGGCCTCCGGGAGGCTGAGCCGGATCGGGGCATTGAGCGCTTCGGCATTGTTGATGCTCACGATTCCGGTTTCCCACTCCACATCGATCAGTTCGTCGGGCAGCCCATTGGGTACCCCGCACATCATGATCGTTTGCAGGTGGGCCAGGAGCTGCTTCTCGGTGAGTCCAAAGTGTGCCGCGGTTTGGCCCACGGTTGGCGATCCATGGCTTGCGACATAGGCGATGATGTCCAGGTTGCGGGCAACTGCTTCGGTCGAGGGCGGGCGCCCGAGGTTGCGTCGCTTGCTGAGCTTGTACTCGGGAATCGCCGTGCACTGTGTTTCAAGGGCTTTTTGAAGCATGAGGCGCACGGCGTTGGCCAGTGCTGCCGGTTCGAGCACCCGGGCGTTGGCACCGAGCGCTGCAATGTCCGCGGCCATGCCCATCAGGTCATGGAAGGGTAGGTGCAACAGATCGTGGGTCGAACCCGAAATGATGGTTGCTGCCCGGGCGCGGAGGGCCCATGCGGTGTCCAGTGGGACCGAGACCTGGGCGGTGTCCACCAGAACGTCCGGATCCAAGTTGCCAAGGGTCTGCGCCATGGAGAATCCAGCGGGCCGCGAGTGGTGCCCGGATCCGGTGCGGATTGCGCTGAGGATGCGGGTGAGCCGGAACATCCGCATCTCCTGGCGGTCCCGGTCCAAGCCCACCAAGTACCAGTTTCCGAAGCGTGAGCCGATCCCCCAGGCTTCGACGGTTCGTTCGCTTGCGCGTCCCTGGGCATCGAAATATTCGAAGGAGATGACTTGTTGGGCCCATACCGCCTCGAGGCAGGCCCCGAACGCCGGTCCGGCGGCGTGCAGTCGCGGAACGTACTCGGTGAACCGCACAGCGTGGCTGTCGTTTTCCAGACCCGCCGAAAGGCGGCCGTTGGCCCGCGAGGCAAAGGACTCCAGGTCGGTGTCTTTCCACAGCTGCGCAGCCAGGCCCAACACCGCGGCTTCCGTAGTGGTGAAACTGACCTCGGGCAACCTGTAGCTTTCCGGCGTCACCAGGTATCGCTCGCCGGAACCGGTGCCGAGGGTCTGTACGGGGATCCCCATTTCACGCAGGTCCTTCTTGTCCCTGTCGAACTTCCTGTCGAAGGCCGCGTCATTGAGACCCTGGTAGTCGTCAACGATTTTGCGCAGCTCCCGTTTGGAATACCCATACGGGGTGTTGATCAACGCATAAGTGAGGCTGACGAGTTTCTCGGCACGGGAAGGACCGCCGGGGATATTTTGAGACACGTTCGCTAGGTTACCCCGTGGCGCACAGACGATGGAACTGCAACGCCGCGTTAACGCACTTTGGCCGTGTTTCCCGGATCAACACGGGAAAACACGGCCAAGGCCTTGGCGGCGGAGGCTACGCCTAGCGCACGTCCACCAGGTCCACCACGAAGATCAATGCTTCGTTGGGGCCGATGGCCCCGGCTGCACCGCGCGAGCCGTAGGCCAGCTCCGAAGGTATTTCCATGCGGCGACGGCCACCGACCTTCATTCCGATCAGGCCCTGGTCCCAACCCTGGATGACCTGGCCGACACCGGCCCGGAAGTCCAACGGGGTGCCCCTGTTCCATGAGGCATCGAACTCTTCGCCGGTGGACCACGCCACACCCACGTAGTGGGCCGAGACGGTCGATCCGACAACGACCTCTGCTCCGTCGCCAACGACGATGTCCTCGAGCTTGAGCTCGGTCGGGGCTTCGGTTCCCGGGAAATCGATCTCGGGCTTCGTACGGTCGTAATCACGCTGTCCAAAAGACATGGTGGAATCCTTTCGGTTGTTTGCTGGAAACGTCCTAGCTACTTTACTTCCTTGAGTTCAACGAAGAAGACCAAGGGACCGGCGGGCTTGTTCTGTGCCGCCGCATCCGGGCCGTAGGCCAGGTCCTCGGGAATGGTCAGCATGACCTGGGTTCCCGCCTTCAAGCCCGTCAGGCCCTGGGTCCAGCCCGGGATGACCTGGGCGAGATTGAACTCGGAGGCCTCTCCGCGGTCATAGCTGGAGTCGAACTGCTCGCCGTCTTCCCAGCGAACGCCGGTGTAGTTGGCGGCAACGTCCGAGCTCTCGGTGGCGACCTTTCCGGTGCCCTCCTTGATGATGTCCACGGCAAGGCCTGCCGGAGCGTCCTTGCCCTTGGGGATCGTGATGGCCGGCTTGCCGTCCTTCATCTCATAGTTCGGCAGCGCACCGTCGTCCTTGAGCGTCTTGACCTCGTCGGCACCGAGTTTCTTCGACGCTTCCGGGATCTCTTCGGCTGAGACGACCTTCAGGACCACGACGGTCTTGACCGAATCGTCCTCGGGGCTCTTCGAGGTGTCTGCGCCCCCGGCAGCCGGGACCTCCGCCTCCGGCTCGACCATGGCGATCCAGGAACCGACCTTGGTCTGCAGGAGGGTCTCGTAGAGCGCCGGAAGCTGTGCCTTGAATTCTTCGTTGACCGGCAGGGTGACCGGTTCGCCGGAGAACCCCGAACCGATCAAGCTTGCATCCTCTGCCTTGTAGGCGACGGACTTGAACTTGATGTTCTGGTTTTCCTTGATCGGGTCGCCCTTGCCCTTTTTCAGGACCTTCGCTGCGGTTTCGGTGGCGACCAACGGTGAGTCGAAGGTCACCGTGGGATCCGACGAATCATCTGATCCCGGAGTGACCTTGATCGATTCCAAGGGAGTGATGTCACCGCTGGAGGCCGCCGCGGTCGAACCGCAGGCGGTCACCATCAGCAGCGATGCCGTTGCAACCAGGGCCATAACTTTGCGCACGAAATCAACTTTCAGTTGGGGAAATGGAGCTGTAGACACCCACACTGAACGGTGAGCTTTCGAAACAGGCTGTGTCCAGCGTAAAGGTTGAATCTGTGAATCAGCTTAATGCGGGCAACCTCGGCCCCCAAGTCGCCGGTCAGCCGTCCATGGAGGCGATGAGTGCCGCAACCCGTGGATCTTCGTTGGCAAAGGGGTCCTTGCACAGCACCGTTTGCCCTGGATGGTCGTTGAGCTTCAGGTGGACCCAGTCCACCGTGAAGTCGCGTTCTGCACTCTTGGCCGCGCGCACGAAGTCGCCGCGCAGCTTGGCACGGGTGCTTTGCGGGGGGTTGTCCACGGCATAGGCGATATCCGCCGGATCCACCACCTTCGCGGCCCTGCCGCGGGCCGCCAACAAGTGGAAGAGCCCCCGCTTGGTGTCGATGTCGTGATAGGTCAGATCCAGCTGGGCCAGACGCTGGGCCCCCAGTTCCAGGTGGTGGCGGTTGGCGTAGGAAGTGATGAGCTTGTGCTTGATGGCCCAGTCGATCTCTGTGTCGATGCCCGAGAAGTTTCCCGACTCCACCGCGTCCAGGGTGCGCTCCCACAGGTCCAGGACCTCGGGGACCCGCTCGTGGTGTGCGCCTTCCCGGGCAACGAAGTCGGTGGCCAGTTTCAGGAACCGGCGTTGCATTTCGAGGGCGGAAAGCTGCTTGCCGTTGGCGAGCTTGATGTTCGTGGTGCCGTTGAAATCGTGGGATATCTCGCGGATGGATCGGATCGGGTTCTCCAGGCGCAGGTCCTGCATGATCTTGCCGGACTCGATGATCCGCAGCATCAGGTCCGTGGCACCGAGCTTGACCAACTGGGTGGTCTCGGACATGTTGGAGTCCCCGACGATCACGTGTAACCGGCGGAAGTACTCGGCATCGGCGTGCGGCTCGTCGCGGGTGTTGATGATCGGGCGCGAACGGGTCGTGGCCGATGAGACCCCTTCCCAGACGTGGTCGGCGCGCTGGGAAAAGGCATAGTGGGCCTCCCCGTCAACATTCACGATCTTTCCGGCACCGGCAATCAACTGCCTGGTGACCAGGAACGGAATCAGGATCTCGGCCAGCCGGGCGAATTCAAGCTTGCGCGGGATCAGGAAGTTCTCGTGGCAGCCGTATGAATTCCCCGCCGTGTCGGTGTTGTTCTTGAACAGGTACAGCCGGCCGTTGTAGCCATCGGCGGCCATGCGTTCCTCGGCGCTGGCCACCAGGTCGTTGAGGATCGATTCCCCCGCCCTGTCGTGGGCGATCAGCTGGGTGATGTCGTCACATTCGGCCGTGGCGTATTCGGGGTGCGAGCCGACATCGAGGTAGAGCCGAGAGCCGTTGGTGAGAAACACGTTCGAGCTGCGTCCCCACGCCACCACCCGGCGGAAAAGGTAGCGTGCCGACTCCTCCGGGGTGAGCTGGCGCCCCTCGGGGTCCGAGTAGTTGATGCCGTATTCGGTTTCGATGCCAAAGATTCTGCGGTCCATGCTGTGTTTACTTCCCTGCTGCCAGGATCCGGGCAATAGTCGGTGTGTCGAGTCGTCGGAAATGCCGGTGCGATCCCGAGGCGGTGACCCTTTCGAGCACGGCCACCTCCAGCAGGCCGGCGTCGTTGGGGCTTTCCCCGGCACCGGGCAGCACCATCGCTGCGGCACGGATGACTTCATCGGCGCCTGACTCCGCCAGGGGCTTCGAAGCCCAGCGCCCGGTCCAGGCCTCGCGCAGCACCGGGGTGTCCCCGCCCATGATGATGTAGCCGGGCATCTCCGCGATGGAACCGTCGAAGTTCAGGGAGAACAGCGTGTCCGCCTCCGGGGTTGCCCCGAGTTCGAGCACCGCGAGTTCCACCTCGAAGGGCTTGGACTCGGCGGTGAACACCGCGCCCAGGGACTGTGCATAGACGCTGGCAAGCCCACGGCCGGTCACGTCGTGCCGGGAGTAGGAATACCCGCGGGTGTCCGCATAGCGGATCCCGGCCTGGCGGAGGGACTCGAACTCGTTGTACTTGCCCACCGCGGCGAAGGCAATCCGGTCATAGATCTCCCCGATCTTGTGCAGCGACCCCGAGGGGTTCTCCGCAATCAACACGATCCCGTCGGCGCAGGAGGCAACAATGACCGCCCGGCCACGGGAGATGCCCTTACGGGCGAAGTCGGCCCGGTCCTTCATGAGCTGTTCCGGGGAAACGTAGTATTGCGCGCTCATCTAGGACTCCTTCACGCTGGCGGTGCGTTCGGCAATGATCTCGCGGGACATCGCGGCGAGGATCGGTTCCTCCACCCGATGGGCGCCGGTGGCATCCACGGTGTAGATGACCGGCCACAGGCTGCGCACGGTGTCCGGTCCCCCGGTGGCCGAGTCGTCGTCGGCCGCATCATAGAGCGCCTCGACGGCGACCCGCACGGCGGCCGTCGCCCCCATGCCCGGCTGCCAAAGCTTCTTCAGCGCGCCGCGGGCATACGGGGAGCCCGAACCCACGCAGTGGTGCTCGACTTCCTCGTAGAGCCCGCCGGTGATGTCAAAGGAGAAGATCCGCCCCGTGGCGGAGTACGTGTCATAGCCGGCGAAGAGCGGAACCACGCTCATGCCCTGCATGGCCATGGGCAGGTTCGCCCGGATCATGGAGGCCAGGCGGTTGGCCTTGCCCTCCATGGACAGACGGGTTCCCTCGATCTTCTCGTAGTGCTCGAGTTCGACGCCGAAGAGCTTGGCGATGTCGATGGCTATCCCGGCGGCCCCCGCGATCCCGACCACCGAATACTTGTCGGTTTCGAAGACCTTCTCGATGTGCCGGCTGGCAATCACGTTGCCCATGGTGGCACGGCGGTCCCCGGCCATCACCACGCCCTCCGCATAGCCCAGGGCGACGATGGTCGTCCCGTGCGGCACCTGTGCCGAGACATCGGCGGGCACCGCGGCCCGGTTGGCCGGAAGCAGGTCCGGCCGGTCCCGGTTCAGGTATTCGAGGAAGGAGGGACCGGGACCGAGCTCGATCACTGACCGCCCTTTTGGATGAAGCCGCGCACGAACTCCTCGGCATTTGTCTCCAGCACCCCGTCGATCTCGTCGAGCAGGTCATCGACACCGGCGTCCTGCCCCGCGGCGACGGCGTTTTCCTGGCTCTGCTCGGCGTGGGTGGATTCCTCGCGGCGTTGGGGCGAGTGCTGTTCCTGTGTCATCGTACGTATCGCTCTCTTTTGCGTGTCCCGCTGTTGCGTGTGCCACCGGGCCCGGGAGCCGGGCTGCACCGCCGGGAGAATTCGTCCTGATATCTACATCTTGCCACTGGGTAGGGCTTTTAGCTCCGCAGAGTTGCTATGAACTCATGAATCGACAATTCCTTGTCCAGCAGGTCCCCGACCAGCGCCTTGGTCCCGCGCAGCGGCTCCAGGGTGGCGATGCGTTCCAGGCGGCGCGCCCCGGGAAGGGTGAAGGACACCGAATCCCAGCTGGCGGCCACCACGTGCTCGGGGTATTGGCGCAGCACCCGGCCGCGGAAGTAGGCGCGGGTGTCCTCGGGCGGGTTGGATGCCGCGGCGGCGATCTGCTCCGGGGAATACAGGGTTTCCATCAGGCCGCGGGCCGCCAGCCGGTGGTAGAGGCCCTTTTCCGGGCGGATATCGGCCCATTGCAGGTCCATCAACCCGATCCGCGGATCGGAGAAATCCACGCCGTGGCGTTGGGCGTAGGAGTTCATGAGCTTGTACTTCGCCACCCAGTCCACGGTGGCCGCCGCCTCGAAGATGTCGGCGCCCAACAGGTGCAGCGTCTCTTCCCAGCGCCGCTGGATTTCCACGGTTGCCTCATCGGTGGCATCCGTTGCCCCGCAGTGCGCGGCCGAGGCCTCGGCATAGATCCACTGGATGTCCAGGGCGGTGAGCTTGCGCCCGTCGGTGAGCTCCACCGTGGTCTTCAGGGTCGGATCGTGGCTGATGGCCTGCAGCGCCGCAACGGGGTCGCGCAATTCGATCGCCGGGGCGGTGCCGGCCTCGATCATCGAGAGCACCAGCGCGGTGGTGCCGGTGCGCAGCAGCGTGGAGACCTGGCCGAGGTTCGCATCCCCGATGATCACGTGCAGCCGGCGATACTTTTCCCAGTGCGCATGGGGCTCGTCGCGGGTGTTGATGATCGGGCGGCGCACCGTGGTTTCGAGGCCGACCTGGGCCTCGAAGAAGTCCGCGCGCTGGGAGACCTGGAAGCCGGGGTGCTGGCCCAGCGCACCGCGGCCCACCCGGCCCGAGGCGCAGATGACCTGGCGGGTGGCGAAAAAGGGGATCAACCCGGCCGCGATCGCTTCGAAGGGCACCGAGCGGGGCATCAGGTAGTTTTCATGGGCCCCGTAGGACACCGACTTGTTATCGGTGTTGTTCTTGTACAGGTGCACCTCCGGGGTCCCGGGCAGCTGCGCAATCCGGCGCACCGCTTCGAGCGCAACGTGGTCCCCGGCCTGGTCCCAGAGCACCGCGTCGAACGGGTTGGTGGTCTCCGGGGAGGAATACTCGGGGTGCGCGTGGTCCACGTAGAGCCGCGCCCCGTTGCCCAGCACCATGTTCATCAGCACCTCGTGCTCGGTGGATCCGCCACCGTAGAGCGTGTCCCCGATGCTCACGTTGCCCCCGTCCAGGGCCACCTGTTCGGCGTCGAGTTCCGGCTCCACGTCGGTGAGCTGCGAGGGATCCGCGGAGGCCCTCGACTGGGTGAATCCGCGCGCGTCGTTCAGCGGGGTCTCATCGGCATAGTCCCAGCGGGTGCCCGGGATCTGCCCGCGGGCCTCGCGGATCGTCGCGGCGTAGGCGTTGATCACCTGGGCCGAAAGCATCGTGGCGTTGGCGCCGGGCATCGACGGGGCCAAGACCCCGTATTCGGTTTCCAGGCCCATCACGCGGTGCACGCTCACAGGTACTGCCCCGTCTGGTCGGTCAGCGGCGCCGCCAGGGTCTTGCCGCGCCCGTTCTTGTCCGCCACGATGGTGCGGATGAAGGTGATGCGCTCGCCCTTGCGTCCGGAGATCCGCGCCCAGTCATCGGGGTTGGTGGTGTTGGGCATATCCTCGTGCTCGTGGAATTCCTCCACGACCGCGCTGAGCAGGTGCTCCATGCGCAGGCCGCGTTCGGCCCCGGTGAGCAGCGCCTTGATGGCGGACTTCTTGGCCCGGTCCACCACGTTGCGGATCACCGCGCCGGAGGAGAAGTCCTTGAAGTAAAGGATCTCGGTCTCGGTGTTGGCGTAGGTGACCTCGAGGAACTGGTTTTCCTCCCCGGTGGAGTACATTGCATCGACCGTGGCCTGGATCATGGCGCGCACGCACGCCCCGGCGTCGTTGCCGTGCTCCGCGAGGTCGTCCGGGTGCAGCGGGAGGTCCGCGGTGAGGTACTTGGCGAAGATCTCCGCGGCCCCCTCGGCGTCGGGGCGGCGGATCTTGATCTTCACATCCAGGCGTCCGGGACGCAGGATCGCGGGGTCGATCATGTCCTCGCGGTTCGAGGCACCGATGACAATCACGTTGTCCAGGCGCTCCACGCCATCGATCTCCGAGAGCAGTTGCGGGACGATGGTCGTTTCCACGTCCGAGGAGACCCCGGTGCCGCGGGTGCGGAACAGCGAGTCCATCTCGTCGAAGAACACCACCACGGGGTTGCCGCCGGCCGCCTTTTCGCGGGCGCGGGCAAAAATCAGCCTGATGTGCCGTTCGGTCTCCCCGACGTACTTGTCCAGCAGTTCGGGGCCCTTGATGTTCAGGAAGTAGCTCTTGGCCGTGCCCGAGTTACCGTTGCGCTCATTGGTGCGCTCGGAAAGCGAGTGCGCCACGGCCTTGGCGATCAGCGTCTTGCCGCAGCCGGGGGGCCCGTAGAGCAGGATCCCCTTGGGGGCGGTGAGCCCGTGTTCGCGGTAGAGGTCCGGGTGCAGGAAGGGGAGTTCGACGGCGTCGCGGATCGCCTCGATCTGCTCGCCGAGTCCGCCGATGTCGGCGTAGGAGATGTTCGGGACCTCCTCGAGCACCAGGGACTGCATGTCCGAAAGGTGCACCTTTTCCAGGCCGAGCCCGGTCCGGGTGTCCAGCGTGAGCACGTCGCCGACCCGCACGGCGTCCTTGATCAGGGGTTCGGCCAGCTTGATCACGCGTTGGTCGTCGGCCCGGCCCATGGCCACCACGCGGTGGTCCTCCAGGACCTCCTTGACGGTGACCAGTTCCCCGGACTGCTCGTAGCCCAGCCCGGCGACGATCACCAGCGACTCGTTGAGCAGCACCTCCTGGCCGATGCACAGCTTCTGGAAGTCAAGCAGCGGGGAGATCCCCACGCGCAGCTTGCGCCCGCCCTGGATGATGTCCGCGGACTGGACCCCCGTGGAGGAGATCGCCACCCCGGGCACCGGATGGCTCCGGGCGTGCAGCCCGACGATGGTGCCGTGGCTGAAGGGGGTGTCCCCGTCCTTTTCCAGGCCGGCCTTCAGGGTGATGATCTCTTCGCGCGTGCGCTCGAGCATCGCGACGAGCCGGGCGTTGTTCCCCCCGGCGCTGGCCAGCTGCCGATCGAGTTGGCGGTTCTTGTCCCGCACGATGTTCAGCTGCCTCTCGGCGGCCGTGACCTGGCCCTCCAGCCGTGTGCGATCCGTTTCTTCGCCCATCATCCACCTGTTTCGCATAATCGCGGGTTTGCGCGCCCCGGGGTGAACCGGCGCACGTCGTCTCTGCTTCCATCCTAGGCATGGGCGGTGCCCAAAGGCTGAAATGTGACCGCGCACCCGCGGCACCGCAGGTGGTGGGCGCCGCGGGTGCGCCGATGGCGCCCGGTGCTAGTTCTCCGGGTCCAGGGCGCCGGTCCCGGCATCCGCCGTCGATTCCGCGGCGGTGCCGGCGGGCAGCGAGCCGCGCTGGGTCATCGACTTGGCGTCCTTGGCGGCCCGGCGCAGCTTGCGGTCCGAGACCGCCCGCTCCCCCAGCCCAGCCTGGGTCCAGGCCTCCGGCTCCCCGGAGCGCGTCCAGGTTTCCAGGTCGGCCGCGGAGTAGCTGTGTTCCTTCACGCGCTTGGCCCCGGGGATGCCCACCGCGCCGTCGGCGAGCCGGCGGCAGGTGATCAGGAACGCGGTGTGGGCGACCATGCGGTGGTCAGGGCGCACGGCGAGGCCCTCGACGTGCCAGCCGCGCACCATGGTCTCGAAGGACTCGGGCTCGGTGTAGAGCCCCGAGGCGCGGATCGCCTCGACGGTGCGTGACATCTGGGTCACCGTCGCGACGTAGTTCACCCATACCCCGCCGGGGGCCAGCACGGTGGAGACCGCGTCGAGGCATTCCCAGGGAGAGAGCATGTCCAGGACCACGCGGTCCACCGAGCCCGGCTCTTCGGTTTCAAGCACCTTGTCCTGGAAATCCCCGATGGAGATCCGCCAGGCCGGGTGCGGGCCGCCGAAAACGGTATCCACGTTGCCGCGGGCGATCTCGGCGAATTCCTCGCGGCGTTCGAAGGAGTGCAGGTATCCCCCGTCGCCCACCGCGCGCAGCAGCGACATCGACAGGGCTCCGGAGCCCACCCCGGCCTCGACCACGCGGGCCCCGGGGTAGATGTCGCCCATGGCGATGATCTGGGCGGAGTCCTTGGGATAGACCACGGTGGCCCCGCGCGGCATGGAGAGCACGAAGTCCTTCAGCAGCGGGCGCAGTGCCTGGTAGCGGATCTCGTTGGTGTTCTCGACGATCGAACCCTCGCTCACCCCGATGAGCTGATCGTGGAAGAGCACGCCCTTGTGGGTGTGGAATTCCCCGCCGGCGGTCAGCGTGATGGTGTGGATCCGGCGCTTCTGGTCGATGAGCTGGACCCGGTCCCCGGGTCGGAAGGGGCCTCGGCGGCTCTGGGCACCGTGGGGCGTTGCTGGATTCTCGCTCATGGGCGGTGGATCTTCCTTACGTTCTTGGGGTCTGGATGTGGGTGCGCCCCGCCGTGCGGCGGGGTCCAAGGCTTGGGCCTAGTGCGGCTTGCCGGTGATCGCGGCGAGGATGCGGGCCTGGGAAAGCAGCCCGATGATCCGGTGGGATTCATCGATCACCGCGTATTCGCTGCCCTGCAGCGTGGCCAGGTAGCCGATCAGCGCGCGTCCATCGGCGTTGGCGTCAACCACCGCACCCGGACCCAGGGCCCGGGCCGCCGAAAGCGCGGGACTCTGCGCAAGCAGTGCGGGGTCGATCGCGGCCAGGGTGGCCTCGTCGATCACCGCGACGGGGTTACCCGGCGCATCGATGAGGATGATCCGTCCGCCGCGGCTGTGCAGGCGGGCCGCGACATCGGCCAGGTTCGAATCCTGGCGGATGGCCGTTGCCGGTTCCATCAGGGCACGCACCGAGACCAGCGGCAGGCGCAAACGCAGCTTGGCATTGGTGATGCCCTGGCTGGCACCGACCCACATGAAGCCGCCGATCAGCACGGCGACGATGATCACCTGCAGGTCAAGTGGTTGGTTGCGGGTCAGCGGGGTGATCACGAAATAGCCAACGATCAGCACCACCAGCACCCGTCCGGCCCAACCGGCGGCAATGGTACCGCGGTCCTGCGAGCCGGTGTAGCGCCAGACGGCGGATTCGACCAGGCGCCCGCCATCCAGGGGCAACCCGGGAAGCACGTTGAAAAGGGCCACGAGCAGGTTGGCCCAGACCAGGATGCCCCACAGCAGCGCAAGCACGCCCACCGGCTCAACGGCGCGCAGCAACACGTAGCCGGCCCCGGCAATCACGAAGTTCGCCGCAGGCCCGGCCATGGCGACGGCCAACGAACGCCCGGGTGTGGCATCGAAGGAGGAGAACTGGGTGTGCCCGCCCCAGAGGTTCAAGGTGATCTTCGCCCCGGGCCAGCCGAACGCCTTCGCGCTCAGTGCGTGCGCAAGTTCGTGGATGAGCACCGAGATCGCCAGCAGCACCGCGTAGGCGAACGCCACCAGGTAGGCGCCGGCGCCGAGCTCGGGCATGGAGCGGGCCACGGTCGGCCCGAAGACCAGGACGATGAAACCGGTGATGATGAACCAGGACCAGGCCAGGGACACCGGTACCCCGAAGATGGATCCCAACGGAATCCCTTCGCGCTTCGCGCCGGTTTCGCTCATCGACGGTCCCCGGTGGACACCAAGGCACCCAATGACGCGAGGTCCAGGTCCTCCAGGGAGGAGACCCGGTGCCAGGCATCGGAGTGCGGCACCGGGGCGATGTGCGGAACCAGCACGGCGTTGATGCCGCTTGCGGCGGCGGAGGCGATGCCGGGGGCGGAATCCTCCAGGGCGATGACCCGGCGCGGGTCCAGGTGCTGGACGTGCGCCCGGAGCTTTTGCAGTCCCAGCAGGTACGGCTCGGGGTGCGGCTTGCCGCGTGAAACCATCTCGCCGGTGACACGGAAGGCGAAGTAGTCCCGCGGCAGGGCTTCGAGCACGAGTGCGGCCAGCGGCTCCTCGGACATCGTCACCAGTCCGCACGGGATCTTTGCCGCGTGCAGTTGCTCCAGCAGTTCAAGGGCGCCCGGGCGCCACGCGACGTGCCGCCGGACCCCGGCGAGCACCTCGGTCAGCAGCCTGTCAATGATCCGGCGCGCGTCCAGCGCGACTCCGGCGCGTTGCAGCACGGCCGCGGCGTCGGGCAGCGCATTGCCGACCAGCGCCATGGCCTCTTCCTCGCTCCAGTGCCCGCCAAACTCGGCCACCAGTGCCGCCTCCGCCGCCATCCAGTAGGGCTCGGTGTCAAGCAGGGTTCCGTCCATGTCCCACAGCACACCCTGGATCGCGGTGTCCTGGGTGCGCAGGGGCATGGGCTCGTAATTCTGGGTTGGCATGAGCCAATTCTAGTGTGCGCGGCCTTGACCCGGCGACCGATCCGCGCGCTAGGGTGAGGATGTGAGCGAAGATATGAATGATCCAGTGACACTTTCATCCCTGGTGGGCGCATCCACGACGTCCGCCGCGGTGCGCCCGGCGATCATGGTCGTGGCCTTCGAGGGCTGGAACGACGCCGGGGATGCGGCGAGTTCGGCGCTGAAGACCATCAAGGCGGCCACCGGTGCGGTGAAGCTGGCCGGCATCGGCGACGAAGACTATTACGACTACCAGTTCTCCCGGCCGCTGATGCACCGCAACGCCAAGGGCAAGCGGGTCATCAAGTGGCCAACGACGCGCATCTACCGCGCGGCGATGCCAGATTCACCCGTTGACCTGCTGCTGGTCCGGGGGGTGGAACCCAGCTTCAGGTGGAAGTCCTTCATTGCCGAGATCCTGACACGGGCCGAGGAGGAAAACGTCCAGGCCGTGTTGGTGCTCGGTTCACTGCTGGCCGATGTGCCCCACACCCGGCCGATCCAGGCCTCGGTCTCCAGCGACGATCCGGCGGTGCGCGAGGCGCTCGGGGCCCACGCCGCAGGCTACGAGGGCCCGACGGGGATCGTGGGGGTGCTGGCGCAATTCGCCGAATCCGCGGGGCTGCCCACGCTCTCGATCTGGTCCGCGGTCCCGCACTACGTCGCCCAGCCACCCTCCCCCAAGGCACAGTTGGCGCTGCTGCATCGCGTGGAGGAATTGCTGCCCCTGGCACTTGACCTTCATGAACTCACCGAGGACGCACTCGCGTGGGAACGTGGCGTCGATGCGCTGGCCACCGGTGACGCCGATGTGGCGGCCTATGTCGAGCAGCTCGAACAGGCGCAGGACGAGACGGAACTGCCCGAGGCCACCGGGGAGGCCATCGCCCGGGAGTTCGAGCGCTATCTCAAGCGCCGGCACGGGGCCGCCGGTTCCCACGACGGGCATCAGGATCCCGGAGCACGGCCCGGGGCTCCCCCGGCCCCGCAGTCCCCCGACACCCCGGACACCCCGTGGTCCTCGGACACACCCGATTCCCCGGAGTCCCCCGGCTAGCAGCCCTGTTTAGAGCTTGAGCCCCAGCAGGGCATCCAACGCCTCGGTGAGCAGCTGCCCTCCGGTGCCGGCCGATTCCCCGTCCTGGCTCGGCTCCTGGGCGCAGAAGGCATCGAGCACCGCAAGGGCGGCCGGTGAATTCAGGTCATTGGCCAGCTTCGAGCGGATCCGGGTGATCACCGCGGTGGCCTCGGCCAGCGTGGTGGAGTCGATGCGCGCGCGCCAGCGGGCCACCCGCTCCTGGGCTTCGGCCAGGGCTTGGTCGGTCCAGGACCAGTTGCTGCGGTAGTGCTGGCCCAGCAGCACGGTGCGGATGGCCACGGGTTCGACCCCGGCGGCACGCAGCGTCGAAACCAGCACCAGGTTGCCCAGGGATTTGCTCATCTTCTCGCCGTCCAGGCCCACCATCCCGGTGTGCACATAGGCTTCGGCCAACGCCTTGTGGTCCAACGCCGCGGCGTGCCCGGCGGAGAACTCGTGGTGCGGGAAGATCAGGTCCGACCCGCCGCCCTGGACGGTGAAGGGAGCCGGCAGCACACGCCGGGCGATCACCGAACATTCTATGTGCCAGCCCGGGCGCCCCGATCCCAGGGACGCCCCGTCCCATTCCGGTTCCCCGGGCCGGGCCACGCGCCACAGCAGCGGGTCCAGCGCGTCGCGCTTGCCCGGCCGCTTCGGGTCCCCTCCGCGTTCGGCAAAGAAACCGAGCATGGTCTCGCGGTCGTAGCCGCTGACCGTACCCAATTCCCAGGCCTCGTTGGCTGCTGCCACGGCGTCGAAGTAGATGTCCCCGTCCGGTTCCCCCTCCTGGCCCGGAACCGGGTAAGCGAGGTCCTTGGCCAGGAGTTCCTCGACGACCGGGACCAGCCAGGAGATCGTTTCCACGGCACCGAGGTAGTGCTGCGGCGGGATGACGTTCAAGGCCTCCATGTCGGCGCGGAACAGGTCGGTTTGCTCGGCAGCCAGCGCTTGCCAGTCGATCCCCAGCGACGCGGCGCGCTCGAGCAGCGGGTCATCGATGTCGGTGACGTTCTGCACGTAGGTCACCGTGCGCCCGGCGTCACGCCAGGTGCGCTGGAGCAAGTCGAAGGTGACGTATGTGGCGGCATGGCCCATGTGCGTGGCGTCGTAGGGGGTGATCCCACAGACATACATGCTCGCCGGTGCGTTGGATTTATCCGCCGGTGCGGTGTCCTTCAGCCGGTTCGTCGCCGTGTCGAACACCTCAAGGATCGGTGCGTTTCCGGCAATGTGGGGGACGGTGGGCGCTGGCCATGCAAGCACGGGGCGTCCTTTCTCTTAGGTAGTACTGGCCCGGGCGGACCCGCGGCGCAAATGGAAGTTACTGGTGGCAAGCACCAACGGACCCGCGATTATTCCGCGTTGCCCGGAGAGCTGGCCTAGGCGTTGATCACGCCGAAGCCCAGCAGCAGGTACAGCGCCAGGCCCAAGGCCAACCGGTACCAGACGAAAAGGCGGTAGCTGTGGGTTGAAACGTACTTCAGGAACCAGCCAACGATGAAGAAGCCGACGATGAAGGCGATCACGGTCGCCACCCCGGTTTGCGGCAACGTGTAGAAACCCG
>JAUNVO010000303.1 GCA_030540695.1 Micrococcaceae bacterium
GTGGGTCCGCTTGGTGCGAAGGTCCATCTTGTAGACCTTGCCCTTGGACATCGACTCACCCGGAGCCCCCGGCAACACCGTGTAGTAGAGCCAATGACCCCTGATGGTGATGTCCGTGGGAACAGGCTCGGCCCAGTACTTGTGCCCCAACATGCAATCGGGAACATTCATGCCCATCTCCGCAGCGGCTGCCTGCACGGCCTTGGTGATGGAAATGGGTTCGGCGGGAACCGCCTTGACCAAGGAGACCTTGCCCCTATGGTTCACCTGCAAGATGGCATTTGCACCTGCGTCACCGACGTAGAGCCCGTGACGGGTTGGAAGCGATGAATAAGGGTGTGAATAGACCTCACCCTTCGAGCGCAGGTACGGAGCTTGGGCCAAGCACTTCTTGGAGGCGTCGCGGACGCCGTAGACGGTCTTGCCGTCGGGATCATGCTTCTTTTCGAAGGCCGCCATGTCGGTGATTGTGCGGGTCTTGCCCCGATGGTCAATGGTCTTCAGCAATGCCGGGGTGGCCCCCGGGGGTGGCTCCTCGCCCCCGGATCCCGCATTTTCAAAGTAGTAGGTGGTGCCGCGAGCGTAGGAAACGCCAGCGATTTCCATGCCCGGTGCCGAGGCAAGGGAGGTCTTCTTCCCTGATCGGGAGACGGAGGTGAGCTGGCCGGCCATGGACTCGGCGACGAGGATGTTGCCATGGGGACCGAAGGCGACCTTCAGCGGACCGCCGAGGTCGGTGGCCAGCGTCTTGACGTTGCTGACTTCCGGTGCCGGCGGGTGGTGGTTGTTGTGGGCCTGGGCAGGGGTGACGCTGAGCGTCACCGTCATGGCCGAGGCAGCGGCGACTGCCGCAAACGAGCGAAACTTCATGATGTTGGTCCTAGCCAAGAGAACTGGGCGCGCCGCATCGTGGCAGCGCATGAACTACTGAACCGGCTCGTTTCATCAAGCGGGGTGGCCCAAGGCGGAGGGAAGCCCGACGCAGCAAGGGGGCGGACTGCGAGGCACGCGGCAGCTGGGTGAATCGCATAGATGAAGTGCTTTGAGTGGTGAAGCCGTAGATTACGGGACGAGGGTTTTGGCGTCCCCAGTTGCACCTTGCCCGACACATGGTCAATCCGGCCACGGGCCGGATACTGAGAACATTAGAATTTGCTCCCATCGAAGTCAATGCCGACCGGCAAGTAACAAGAATCGTGCGATGTCGGGATAATTTGGCGGTACGGGAAGGCAGATGGCGTTCGAAGCGACTATTCGGTGGTGCCGGCCGGCACGATCCTGTCATGGCAGGCCGCCGTTGCCTCCGGCGGGATGGGCAGGGACCCTGCATGCTTGGTGTTGCTGATGCCGAATGCCGAGACGATACCGGCGGCGATCATCAGCAGCGCAGCCACCAGCACCACCCTGTGGAAGGCCGAGGTATCCAATACCGGCCCGGTGATCAGGCCCACAGAGGCAATAGCCAGCAGCCCGGCCACCCTGGAGACCGCATTGTTGATCGCCGAGCCGATGCCGCTTTGTGCCGGATCAACGGCGCCCAGAACCGCTGCCGTCAATGGGGCAACGGTCACCGCCAAGCCGATCCCGAACAAGACCACGCCGGGCAGGACCTGCCACCAGTAATCCAACGGATTCGAGACGGAAAGCATCAGCAGGAAGCCTGATCCTGCGATCACCGGCCCCACGGACATGAACAGCCTGGGCCCGTACTTCCCTGATAACGTCCCAAACAGTGCGGACAGGGCCAACGACATCAGTGTCAGCGGGATGGTTGCCATTCCTGCGGCGAACGCGGTGAAGTCCGCGGATTCCTGCAGGAAGATTGGAATGATGAATGTCCCCAGGGAGATGCCTGCATAAAATGCCACGGTGGAGAGATTCCCGATGCCGAAGTTCCGTTCGCGGAAAAGGTGCAAAGGCATCATCGGGTGCGGGGTCTTGGATTGGTGCCAAATGAATGCGCCGAGACAAGCCAGACCGGCCGCGAAGGGCAGATAGACGATGGGGTTTCCCCACCCGGGTCCATCCTGGATGATCAAGGCGAACACGGTACCTGCCAGTCCGAGGGCAGCAAGCACAGCGCCGGGGAAATCGATCGGAGTCCGGGATTCCGGCCCTGCCGGGTCATGGAGCCGCGCCAACAAGACCAGGGTCGCGGCGATCGGCACCACATTGATGGCAAACACCAGTCGCCAGGAGACGGTGTCCACCAAGAATCCGCCAAGCAGCGGTCCGGCAACGAACGCGGTGCCCGTCCATGCGGTCCACTGCCCGATGGCCCGTGCCCTGGGTCCTTCCTCGAAGGATGAGGTGATCAATGCCAGCGAACTGGGGACCAACAATGCGGCAGAGGCCCCCTGCAGCAGACGCGCCGCAATCAACACGCCTCCGTTGGGCGCCACGGCGCACAACAGGGAAGCAACGCCGAAGAGGATAAGTCCGGTACGCAGGATCCTGACCCGCCCGAAGATATCGGACAGGCTTCCGGCGACCATGATCAGGGATCCGAGAGTCAGCAGGTAACCGTCAAAGACCCAC
This sequence comes from Micrococcaceae bacterium, assembly GCA_030540695.1. Classification (GTDB taxonomy): domain Bacteria; phylum Actinomycetota; class Actinomycetes; order Actinomycetales; family Micrococcaceae; genus Paeniglutamicibacter. The sequence continues at coordinate 2,539 of JAUNVO010000303.1, forward strand.
TGTTGGGTGGTGATTCCTCCGCCAAGGTCCTTGGCTATGGCCGGCAGGGCCACGTTGACGATGGAGCCGTCCAGGAAGGCCACAAAGGAAGCGAGAATGGCCACCCACAGCACGGTGCGTTCATGGCCGCTCATAGCATTCGCCCTCTTCGGTTCGACCCTCTTGTCCTGACGTTAGGAGCTGGTGGCATCCGAAGTCAATGCCTCGCAAAGCCACCTTCGGTGGTGGGATCCAACCCGGGCGATGCGGTCTCGCTCACGAGAGTGGTGAACAGGTATTTGTTGCCGGACGGACAGGCGAATGGGCGGTGTCGGCGGATGGGGTCCGAATCCAAGAGTGCGTTCATGCGCG
>JAUNVO010000304.1 GCA_030540695.1 Micrococcaceae bacterium
TCTCCATGACCTGGGGTACGACGTGGAAATCGGGGTCTCGGCGATCAACACCGACCCGTGGGACTTCATCCTCACCCCGTAAAACCAGGCACTGGCTTCCTGCGCACGTGTCTCGGTCGAACGGCCGCTCCTTGAGTCATTGTCCACAGGCCGGCCCAAGACGCTGGTGCGCCCGTTGGCCGGTGGCGCACCATGGGTCTCATGCAGGACACAAGCAGCATCATCGATCCGGTCCTCGCCGCCATCGGCATGGCCGTGGGGACCGGGGCCGGGGGAGCCCCGGAGAACACCACCACCGTCGATCCACTTCGCCTGCTGGCCGCCCTGTCACTGGTGAGCCGCCGGGCGTTGGATGCAGCCGCAGCCTCGGTCGATTCTTCCCCCGTCCGGGCTGCCATGTTCACGCTGCTGTGCGAGAAGGCCTCGTATGCAGGCGCCTACGCCCAGATCCTCGCGGCCGGAACCTGCGTGGATGCCGAGGTCCACACACTCACCGACGTCCCGTTGGCCGCCGTTAACCGGATGGTCCGTGATCTGGAGCCCTTCGCAACCGGAAGCGCCACATTGCCTTGCGATGTCCTTACCGGCCCGGATCGCAAGGCCCTGCACAAGGACCCCGCCGAGTTTCTCAAGTCCCAGTTGCATCTGGGCCACTTCGCGGCCCGGCATCGCATCAACACCCACCAACGGCTCATGGAACACCACGGCGCGGATGGCTGCACGCTGCCTCCCACCTTCCCGCGCCTGGCGCAGGTGCTGGCAGGTGGAAAAGCCGACCCCCGCTTGGTAGCCAATTCGGCTGCCAAGCTCCTTAGCCTGCAACCGGTGCTCGACGTCCAGCCCGACCCGCAGCTGGCGGCGGACCGGCTTGAGCGCCAGCTTGCACGGACCCTGGACACCGTTGACAACGCAGGTGTCGGGCGGTTCATGAAACAGGCGGCCATTGCCTTGGAGAACACCAGTGTGGAGCGGGATGAAGCGGCGACGGCGCGCTACCTGGGCCTGCGCTACAAGGGCCGCAAGCCCACCGGGTACCTCTGGGAGTTGACCACCGACGTGGAGGGCCACGAGTTGCTCACCACCCTGGCCGATGACCTGAACAACCCAAGAACCGGCAGCGGCTCACCTGGCAAGCCGGACAGCGGCTCAACCCGTGGGCTGCCCGATTCCCTGCCTGCGGTGATCCCGGCCTGGGCCATCGACCCCGGCATCCCCATGCCGGACCGGCCCCGGGCGCAATTCAGCGATCTCGGGAAACCCACGGCTGTCCTGCAGGGAAGATACGGTGATATCGAGTCGCTGCCCGGGGAAACGGAGGATCAAGCCAATGCCCGGCACCGCGCCCAACGTCTTGCCCAGGCGCTGATGGATGCCTTACGCACCTGGATGGATCCAGCTTCCCCGCCGGATACGTCAATGCCGATGAAATCACATATCGAACTCCTGGTGATGATCGACTATGGTTCGCTCACCGGTGCGCTGGAGAAACCGGGGCTCACCCCGCACGGGGAATACATCTCGGCCGCTGCGGCACGGCAGATGGCCTGCAACGCCGGAATGCTTCCCCTGGTCATGGGAGCTCGGAGCCAGCCACTGGATCTGGGTGAACGAAGACGCTTCTTCAGCAAAGGACAAAAGCGCGCCATCGCCGCACGGGACCGCGGATGCACCAACCCAGGCTGCTCGATGCCGACCCACCGTTGCGAGGTCCACCACATCCAACCCTTTTCCGAGGGCGGGAAGACCGATGTCAGCAATGGGGCCCTGCTGTGCATTCGTTGCCATACCTCCTTCCATGCCGGACACTTCACGTTCGCCGTCATCCAGGACATTCCGCACGTGGTCCAGCCCACCTCCAGGGATCCGTACCAAATACCCACGCGCAACACGTTCTTCCACCCCGAAATTGCGACCAACTAGGAATCCTTGGTTCGCTCCCGGAAACTAGCTCTACGCATGAGTTTTCGCATCCTGGCCTCACTGATTTTGCCGTCCTGGTCGGCCCCCCTCCCAGTAGCAACGATTTCAGGCCCCGGCGGGTCACATTCCCCGCGATCTTCCCGGACTGACTAGGGTTATGGCTAAGCGATCATTGATCGTGCGACGAAGACCAGGAACGGCAGCGCCACGGCGCGCACAGCGGAGGACAGCATGGCAAAGGCAGCACCGGAGGAACAGCTTCGACTCTTGGACGTGGCAGCGCTGGATTCACAGACGACCAAGCTCGCCCGTGAGATCACCGAGGCCACGGCAGATGCAGATCTCGATGCCGCCCAGAGTGCACTCGACGAGGCCCGTTCGGTGCAGGCCCAGGTCCAGGAACTCCTCGATGCCGCAGCGGGTGCGTTGAAGGACTCGGAGTTGGCCGTCGAAAAGGTTGCTGCCCACATCGCCAAGGACCAGGCGCGCATCAATGCCAATGCGGGAACCGCCAGCGACATGATGGCCCTGTCACATGAGATCGATTCGCTCACCGTGCGCCGCAACGCACTTGAAGACACCCAGCTCGAATTGATGGCAAACCTCGAGGAACTCCAACAGGAGGCGGCCGAGGCCGAAGGGCTTACGGCCAAACGCGCCGCAGAGCATGCCGAGCACCTGGCCCGCCGCGACACCGTCCTCGGTGCGCTCCAGGCGAGGCTCGCTGAAACAAAGATCGCCCGCGCGGAGTTGGCCTCCACATTCGAGGAATCGTTGATCGGCACCTACGATCGGCTGCGCACCCGTAACGGCATCGGCGCAGCCCGCCTATTCCACGGCAAGTCGGAAGCCAGTGGCATCGCCCTGTCGGCCGGTGACTTGGCCGAGCTGAAGGCTTCCAGGCCGGACGAGCTGGTGTTCTGTCCGGATACCGGCGCCATCCTGGTCCG
>JAUNVO010000305.1 GCA_030540695.1 Micrococcaceae bacterium
AAAGCCTTGTGCTCGAAGTCCTTCTATGCTGGCTAATTCGTCCTGGAGGCTGAGTTCGGTCATCCGCGCGCCTCCGCGAACCTCGGTGCCATGGATTCCATCTGCTCCATGACCAGCTTGATGGCCTCCGGCTGCTTGTCTGGTGGGTAGCCATTGAGCACCAGGAGCCGTTTGATCGAGGAGCGCAGCTTGGCCCGGACGTCGTCGCGCACGGTCCAGTCGGTGCGGATGTCGCGGCGCATGACTCCGACCAGCTGGCGTGCGATCTCCGCCAGCTTCCCCTCGCCTAGGACGTCGACGGCGGATTCGTTCTCCGACACCGCGTCGTAGTATGCCAGTTCATCCGAGTTCAGCGGCGGCGTGAAGTGCTGGCCCCGGTTGGCTTCGGCGGCAATCTCTTTGGCCATTTCTACCAGTTCAGCGATGACTTCGGCGGAAGTGAGCTGCTGGTTCGTATACTTCTTCATCAGCTCCGTGATCCGCTCGAAAAAGGCCCGCTGGCGCACTATGTTGTTCCGCGTGGTCACCACGGACTCCTCGGCCACCAGCTTGCGCAGCGCCTCGATAGCCAGCTGCGGGTTCTTGGCTGCCTTGGTCTTGGCAATAAACTCGGGGGTGAGGTCATCCAGCGACGGCTTGGGCATGCCGGCGGCCGCATAGATGTCCAGTACTTCCCCGGACGCCGTGGCCCCGGCGATGAGCTCGCCCAGCAGGCGCTGGATCTCCTCCGGGATGGGCTCCCCGGAGGCCTGCCGCTCGGCGGCGTCGTACTTGGCCATCCAGACGCGGATCTCCTCGTACATCTGCACCTCGGGACGCAGTTCGGCCAGCGTCACGGCACCGGAACACAGGGCCCAGGCCCGGGATAGCTGTCCGCTGTAGCGCCGGTACTTCGAGGCCCGTGTTTCATCCTCCGACGGCGAATTCCCCGGTGTTGCCGGATCGCGCAGGTAGGAGGTGGCTCCGGTGGCGGCATTGATCCACGCCTTGGGCCCGCCCTTGTGCAGCACGGCCTTCCAATCGAACCCAGCCAGCAGCTGGCGCAGGGTACCCAGCACCGACACGGTCATGGCCACGGCCTCGTCCACGTCCTTGCCCACGGGCTTGTTGGCCTGATCGGACTTCGTGTACTCGCCCAGTGCCTTCGCGAGGTTCTCGGCCAGCGGGGCATAAGCCACCAGCAGGCCATCCTCCTTGCCCTTGAACGTGCGGTTCACCCGGGCCAGCGTCTGCATGAGCAGGGCGCCCTTCAACGGCCGGTCCAGGTAGAGGGTGTGCAGCGGCGGGGCGTCAAAGCCGGTGAGCATCATGTCCTTGACGATCACCAGCTCCAGCTCGTCGTCGGCGTCCTTGAGCCGGGCCTTGACCACGGCGTTTAGGGAGTCCCGGCGCACGTGGTCGGACACTGGTGGAGCGTCGGTGGCATCCCCTGAATAGACCACTTTGATGCGGCCCTTGTCCAGCTCGCCGGAGTGCCAGTCCGGGCGCAGCTCCACGATGGCCGTGTACAGCTTGGCGCAGATTTCCCGCGTGCCGCCCACGATCATCGCCTTGCCCGGCCCCTCGATGAACTTGTGCATGGCAGCCCGCCGGCCTTCCCAATGCTCCACCAGATCGGCAGCTAGCGCGGCAATGCGCTCCGGGGCCCCATAGACGGCATTGACGACGGCGACACTCGCCTCGATGCGCGCCCGCTCGGTCACGTCCAGGCCCACCGTGGCGTCATCCGCTGCCGTGTCCAGCTGCTCCTCGGTCACTGAACCGGCCAGCCCCACCTTGATCAGCCGCGGCTCGAAGTAGACGGGCACCGTGGCGCCGTCCTCGACCGCGCGCGTGAGGTCATAGATGTCGATGTAGTCGCCAAAGACGTCGCGGGTGTTGCGGTCCGCGAAGGAAATGGGTGTTCCGGTGAACGCGATCAAGGTTGCGTGGGGGAGGGCATCGCGCAGGTGACGGGCGTAGCCGTCAAGGTCGTCATAGTGGCTGCGGTGCGCCTCATCCACCACCACGATGATGTTGCGGCGGTCGGAAAGCAGCGGGTGGTCCGTGCCGGCTTCCTTTTCGGCCTGGCTGCGGCCAAACTTCTGCAGTGTGGTGAAGTAGATGCCTCCCGTGGTGCGGTTGCCCAGCTCGTCCCGGAGCTCTGCCCGACGCCGGATCTGTTTGGGCGTCTCGGGCAGCAGTTGGCTTTGCAGGAACGTCTCGAACAGCTGGCCGTCGAGTTCGTTGCGGTCGGTGATGACCACCACGGTGGGATTTTTCAGCCGGGGGTGGCGGATCACCCGGTTGGTGTAAAGCTCCATTTCCATGGACTTGCCCGAGCCCTGGGTGTGCCAGACGACGCCGGCCTTGCCGTTGGATTCCACCGCCTGGACGGTGCTGCCCACAGCTTTGGTGACGGCAAAGTACTGGTGCGGCTTGGCGATGCGCTTGCTCAGCCCGTCCGCGTTTTCGTCGAACGCAGTGAAATCGGCGAGCAGCTGCAGGAACCGCTCCTGGTTGTACAGGCCCATCAGGGCCGTTTCCATTTCGGTGACGGCCTCCCCATCTACGGTGAATCCCGGCGGTACGGGCACGCCGTCGTCGTCCACGTTCCACGGGGAGAAGTGGTTGAACGGGGTGAAAGGGGTGCCGTATCTGGCGCCGATGCCGTCGCTGGCCAATGTGAAGATGCAGAAGCGGAAGGCCATAGGGAATTCGCGCAGGTACGTTTGCAGCTGGGCGTGCGCGCCGGTGAGGTTGGCCTGGGCGCTGCCGGCCTTCTTCAGCTCGATGATGCTCACGGGCATGCCGTTGCAATAGAGGACGAGGTCGAAGCGGCGTTTGTAGTCGCCGGCCACCAGGGTGACTTGGTTGACGGCGAGC
>JAUNVO010000030.1:0-7628 GCA_030540695.1 Micrococcaceae bacterium
AAAGGACGGCTTCCACCATTCGGTGGAAGCCGTCCTTTGCATTCGCCAACCAGGTGGGGGGGGGATGCCGACGGTGTCAGGCGTTCCGCTGCCCCGGATCACCGGCCAATTCCGCTGTCCTGCGGGAACCAGACCGGGCTACGCCTGCTTTCCGCTCTGCGGATCTTCAGGGTTTTCCGATGCCGGCGTGACATCTGCGGGGTCGCTCGCGGCGTTTTCGTTGCGTGGCCCCTGGTCATCGGCCGCATCCGGGTCCGTACCTGTGCCGGTCTCGGCCGACGGCGGAGCGGGGTCCTGGGCAGCGGGTGCTCCGGCTTCCTCAGGGGCCGCGACGGGATTGTCCTGCACCCGGATACCAAACTGCGGGCGACCGTCGGGCAAATCCGAGTAGCTGCCCGAGGAGGGCCTCGGCGCGGCCGGTGCCACCGGGTCGGTGGTTGCCGGGGCGGCCGGTTGTGCCGGTGGCTGCAGCGGTCCGTGGTGTGCGCCCACCCCGTTGTCGGCCGCCACCCTGCTCATCGGCAGCTTGGCCGCCATTGCCCGTGCGGCGTGTGCATGGGAGAACGCCACCACGACGTCATAGCTGGTGGCCAGGACCTGTGACTGCGAGGCAAAGTCCCGCTTGCCGCGCCTGAAGGAATAGCTCGCTATGCCCACCAGCATCCAGATGGCCATGCCGATGCCGACCGAGGACAGGATCTGTGCCACGGCGTTGGACCCGGGACTGAAGATCGTCAGCACCAACCCCACGAAGACACCGAACATCGCGCCCTGCGCGGCCCCGGCGCCCGCGACCTTTGGGTAGCTGAGCTTCGCGGTGACCCGCTCCACGGATTTGAGGTCGTTGCCCACGATCGTGATGTTCGAGACGGGGAAGTCGTTATCCGCCAGGTAGTCCACCACCTTTTGCGCGTCCAGGTAGGTGTTGTACCGCCCCAGGAGCTCGCCGCGGGGCAGGCCGAGGGCGGTCGGGTTGGATGGGGACGCACCAAGTGGGGATGACATACATCTATTGTGCACGTTGCGGCACCCGAACCACTGGCTTGATCGCTGAAGGTGAAAGCCAACGGGCCATCGGGCGCCCTGCCCGCACCCTTGGTGCCCCACATCGGCCAAACCACCATGGGCCCCGGCACAGGCAGTAGCCTAGAGAGCGTGAGCAGCAATTCAACGAAGGTCTTCATTGCACGACTGCTGGGCCTGGACGTCTTTGACCCGATGGGTGACCGCCTGGGCCGGCTGCGCGATGTCGTGGTGGTTTCCCGCGTGGGCGACAAACCCGCCCAATGCGTCGGCGTGGTGGTCGAGGTCCCGGGCAAGCGCCGGGTGTTCGTCCCGATGACCCGTATCCGGGCCATGGAGTCCGGGCAAGTCATTTGCACCGGCCTGGTGAACATGCGCCGCTTCGTCCAGCGCGGCGCCGAGCTCCTGGTTGCGGCCGAGCTCCTGGACCGGCGCGTCGTCTTCGCCGACGGCAGCGGCCAAGCGGTGGTCGAGGACATTGGCCTGGCGCTGGAACGCAGCGGGGACTGGATCATTTCCGACTATTATGTGCGCCGCGGAGATCCAGCCGGCGGCCTGCTGGGGCTGCGCCGCTCCCGCGGGGAACGATTGCTGGTGCCCTGGGACGCCGTGGTGCATGCTGCCCTGCACGAGCCACAGGCAGCCGGAACCTACGTGGCGGCCCACGACGATTTGAAGCCGGCCGACTTTGCCGACGCGCTGCACGAGATGAACCTCAAGCGCCGGGTCGAGGTCGCCAGCGAGCTGCAGGATGACCGGTTGGCGGATGTGCTCCAGGAGATGCCCGACGAGGAACAGGTGCAGATCCTCTCCTCGCTGGACATGGAGCGTGCCGCCGACGTGCTGGAGGAAATGGACCCGGATGACGCGGCCGACCTGCTCAACGAACTCAGCGAAGCCACCCAACACGCACTGCTGGAGTTAATGGAGCCCGAGGACGCCCGGGATGTGCGCCGCCTGCTCGAATACGCCGAGGGCACCGCCGGGTCGATGATGACCCCGGTGCCGGTGATCCTCTCCCCCGAGGCCACCGTCGCCGACGCGCTGGCCTCGGTGCGCCGCGAGGAACTGAGCCCGGCGTTGGCCTCAACGGTCTTCGTCGCCCGGCCCCCGCTGGAGACACCGACCGGGCGCTACCTGGGGCTGGTGCACATCCAGGCGCTGCTGCGCACCCCGCCACCGGAATCGCTGGGCAACATCCTGGATTCCGCCGTCGAACCCATCGACGACATGGCGCAGGTCGCCGAGGTGGCCCGCACCCTGGCCAGCTACAACCTGACCTCCCTGGCCGTGGTGAATGACGCCGGACGGCTGGTCGGAGCCGTGACCGTCGACGACGTCCTAGACCATCTGCTGCCCGATGACTGGCGCACCCACGACGAACATCCCGAGGCCGAGTCACTGCCGAGCGCCCCGGGCACCGCGCAACCACCAGTGATCGGAGGATCCCATGGCTGAAAAACGCCCCTCGACCACGGGCCTGGACACCCCCATGTCCGCCCGCGCACGGTTCTTCCCGCGCCGTTCCCCGAACCCTGACATGTTCGGCTCCAGCACGGAGAAATTCGCGCGCTTCATGGGAACCCCGCAGTTCCTGCTCTACATGAGCGTCTTCTGCGTGTTCTGGCTGATCTGGAACACCTGGGCCCCGCTGGACTGGCGCTTTGACTCCGCGGCGCTGGGGTTCACCGCACTGACGCTGATGCTCTCGCTGCAGGCCTCCTACGCGGCTCCCCTGCTTCTGCTGGCCCAGAACCGCCAGGATGACAGGGACCGGGTCTCCCTCTCCGAGGACCGCGGCCGTGCCGAACGCAACCTCTCGGACACCGAATACCTCACCCGCGAACTCGCCGCCCTGCGCATCGCCCTGCGCGACGTGGCAACCCGCGACTTCGTGCGCAGCGAGCTGCGCTCCGCGCTCGAGGACTTGCTGGAAACCGCCGACGGCGAGGAGCTGAACCTGCGGGCCAAGGGCCCGCGGCGCCGCGACCGCAGCGCCACCAACACCGGGCTGATCCCCCAGGTCCCGCGGGGCCCGGGCAACCAGCCGCGCGCACAAAGGAACGACACCCCATGAACATCGAGCCTCGGCTCCAAGAAGCACTGTCCACCGTCCAGGATCCCGAACTACGCCGGCCCATCACGGAACTGGGAATGGTCGAATCGGCGTCATGGCACGATGGCACGGTACGCGTGAAGGTGCTGCTGACCATCGCCGGCTGCCCCATGCGCTCAACCATCGAAAGCGACGTGAAAGCGGCCCTGGCAGCCGTGCCGGGGGTCCGCGAGGTGGACCTTGAGCTGGGCGTGATGAGCCCCGAACAACGCGCGGAGCTGCGCTCCTCGCTCGTTTCGCGCACCACCCCGTTCTCCGATCCCGCATCGCTGACGCGGGTCATCGCCATCGCCAGCGGCAAGGGCGGGGTCGGCAAGTCCTCGCTGACCGCCAACCTGGCGTGCGCCATGGCCGCGGACGGATTGCGTGTGGGCCTGATCGACGCCGATGTACACGGCTTTTCCATCCCCGGGCTGCTGGGCATCCCCGGGGCCAAGCCGACCCGTGTCGATGAGATGATCCTGCCGCCGGTGGCCCACGGGGTGAAGGTCATTTCCATCGGCATGTTCGTGCCGGACAACAAACCGGTGATCTGGCGCGGCCCCATGCTCCACCGGGCGCTTGAGCAGTTCCTCACCGAGGTGCACTTCGGGGACATCGACGTCTTGCTGCTGGACTTGCCCCCGGGCACCGGGGACATCGCGATCTCCGTCTCCCAGCTCCTGCCCGGCTCAGAGCTCGTGGTGGTCACCACCCCGCAGGCGGCTGCCGCCCAGGTGGCCGAGCGCGCCGGTTCGATCGCGGTGCAGACCGGACAAAAGGTTGTCGGCGTCATCGAGAACATGAGCGCGCTGGTGTTGCCCGATGGCACCACCATGGACATCTTTGGTTCCGGCGGCGGCGCGGATCTCGCCCAACGGCTGTCCCTGGTGCTGGGCAACGATGTCCCGTTGCTGGGCCAGGTGGCCCTGGATCCGATGCTGCGCGCCGGCGGCGATGCGGGGATCCCCTTGGTGCTCTCGGATCCCGGCTCCCCTGCGGCCGCACAGATCATTGCCATGGCCAGGTCCCTGGCACATCGCCCACGCGGGCTATCGGGGAAAAAACTGGGTGTCACACCGCTGTAGCCGCGGTGCCCCAAGGTTCGAAGCCAGGCTGCCGGGGTTCCCCGGGCCATGCGCCTTCGGCTAGGTCGCCTCGTTGTCGAAGGGCGCCGGTTCGTGGGGGGCCAATGGCTTGGTTCGTGTTTTTTCCACCGGCCGGTGTGAAATCACCGGTGCCTGCTTGACGGCATTGGCGGCATCGTCGAATTCATCGAGCAACGCGTCCTTGATGATCCGGCGGGGGTCGTACTGGCGCGGGTCCAGCTTGCGCCAGTCCATGTCGACGATGTCGTCACCGACCTCTTCGCGCAGCTGTTCCTTGGCTCCCGTGGCCATGCGGCGTAGTTCCTTGACCAGTCGCGCCAGCTGCGAGGCGTACTGCGGAAGTTTCTCGGGTCCCAGAATAACGACGGCCAGCACCGCAAGCACCAGCAGTTCACTGCCATTGATTCCCAAAAACACCCTTGAAGACTACCTGCTTTCGAGCGATGACGAGGCCACTGCCTAGTGGAAGTCCAAAACCATGAGGCGGGAGAATCCACGGAACATTCTCTGCGGGATGTTCTCGCTGCCTTGGTCAAAGGACACGATGTGCGTGTGTTCGCCCACGACCAGCCTTTGCAGGATCTGCTCGACATCGGCCTTGGAAAGGTTTGTGCTGACCTTGTATTTCACGTCTTCCATGTTCAACGTGGCTGTCCCATCAGCATACGTGACAGCAGCGGCCGCCTTGGCACCGAGGCGGTGTCCAAGCTCGGTGAGCATCCCGGAGGTCGGATCCGTGGTTGCCGCCGCGGAAACGGCCTCGGGCAGGCCCACATCCTTGGCGCCGGACAGGGCCCGGGTTTCCGTGAGCTCAACCGTGCGGTGGCTATCGGTGTCACTGTCGCTCAGGACCATGGTCACCGTCGCTTCGCCCTTCGTCAGCCTCCCGGATGCCGAGGCCAAGGTAAATCCGGCCGCTTCAATGACCGGGCAGGTCCAGCCCGCCTGGCGCAATTCGTTCAGCGCGTCGGCATCGAGGCTTCGGGCGGTGGCGCCCCACGATTCGGCCGGGTCATGTTCCGGTGCCCCATAGGCGGCAGGGGCGCCCAGGATCCATGACATCGCGGCGATGGAACCAACCAGCGCAAAGACCAGCAGCAACACGACCATGGGAACGATGCCCATCACCCGGTGGGTGCCCGCGCCGCGGTCCTGCGGCAAGGAGTAATGTGCCCCCAGCAGCGTCTGTGCGTTCAACGGCTCGAGATTGCGCGCCCCGAAGGCGGCACGGGCCGCGCCCTGGCCGGACCCGAGCGCCGTCGAGCATGAACCACAGCGCGCCACGTGCCTTTCAAGCGACCTCTTTCGCCGTCCGCGCAACAGGCCGTCCGCGTAATCACCCAGCCAACGTTCTTGCTGATGCATTCCCTAGCGCACTCCCGGGATCGTCCGCCGGATAATGGGCAGCGATATCGTTGCCGGTGGCCTGACCGACGGGTTGCGGTGGGCCAGCTTCTCGCGCAGCATCCCCCGCCCGCGGTGGATCCGGGAACGAACGGTACCGAGTTTCACGTTCAAGGCCGCCGATACCTCGTCGTATGAGAGTCCCTCGAGATCGCACAACACAACCGCGGCACGGAATTCGGGGCTGAGCGCGTCCAGTGCCGCTTGAACATCGAGATCCAGGTTGTTGTATTCAAAGCTTCGTTCGGGGCCCGGTGCCGTGCCGGGGATCTTCGCTTCGGCGTCCTCGGCAAGGCCGTCAAAACGGATCCGTGACTTGCGCCGTGCCTGGTCAAGAAAGAGGTTCGTGGTAATGCGGTGCAACCAACCGCCGATAGTGCCGGGGGTGAAGGTGTGCAGTGAGCGGAAAACGCGGACGAAGGTTTCCTGCGCGAGGTCTTCGGCATCTTGCCGATTTCCGGTGAGCCGGTATGCCAGACGGTAAACCCGTGGTGAATGATCCCTGACAATTTCATCCCAGCTGGGCACGGTAAGCTCGGCAGGCTCGTCGTGGGAGCGTACGTCGCTGGTCATGGACTGAATAGATGCGTTCACGTCACCAAGTCTGGCCCACGCTCCTGAGCGGAAGCTGAAAGTGAACTGTAACGCCGCTGGTTCGCTTTCTGCCTCTCGGGCAGCGGTGCAGGGATAGGATGAACCAGCAGGGTTTGTCCGCAACGGACTCCGGCACAAAACCGCAGGGAGGCAACGAGCCGACCCCACCAACCCACTTCGTAGCGCAAAGGATTCACCGAACTCCCATGAACCTGGACATCTTCAGCAGCTGGACATACGCACAGGCTCAGGCTCAAGACGACGATGTCCTGGAGCGGGCGCGCGAACGCGGCCGCGAACTTGGAGTGGAATCCGTGGGAGCCGCCACCGCCGGTTTCCTCACGGTGGTGGCAGCCGTTGCCGGGGCACGGAACATCGTGGAAATAGGCACGGGAGTCGGGGTCTCAGGTACCAGCTTGCTACGCGGAGCCGGAAAGCATGCCGCACTGACCACTATCGACATCGATGTCGACCACTTGGCCGCCGCCCGCGAGGCCTTCCACGACGCCGGCGTCGACCTCTCCAGGATCCGTGCCATCTCCGGCCGCGCCCAGACGGTTCTGCCCAGGCTCACTGACAACGCCTACGACCTGGTCTTCATCGACGCGGACAAGCCCCACCTGCTCGAGTACGTGGCCCAGGCGATCCGCCTGGTCAAGGTGGGCGGAATGATCATCATGCACGACGCGTTCGACCAGCACCGGGTCTCCAAGCCGGCCGTGCGCCAACCCAGCACGGTGGCCACGCGCAACGCCTCCCGCCAGCTGCGTGATGACGAACGCTTTGCCACCACGTTGGTCCCCACCGGGTTGGGCCTGCTGCTGGCGGTGCGCACCAGCTAGGAAACGCCGAGGTTCCGCCGCTCCGGGCACCCGCAGGGATTCAAGAGTGCAGTGTCCCTTGTGAACATGGCTAAGGGCGGGGACCCGGCCACAGGCCAGGTCCCCGCCCCCGAAGCGCTAAAGCACCGCTGACTACTCGGTGGCTCCAACCAGGCATTCACGAAGTGCGGTGGCTTCCTCGACATTGAGCTCAACAACCAAACGCCCACCGCCGTCAATCGGTACGCGCATGATCAGGCTACGGCCTTCTTTTGTGACTTCCATCGGACCATCCCCGGTACGTGGTTTCATCGCAGCCATGAGCGCTGTTCCCTTTCATTTGAGGCAAAGGACCTTTTGGTCATTCACCCAGTGGTGAGTTAAGTGGCGAATCCTCTGGTGATTGATTCGCTTTCAACTTGCTACATTCTATTATTCCGAAGAATTGCTCGTGTTGCTAATCACAGGGTCATTTGCGTGTTCCGCGATGACCTCACGTAACCGGGAAATCTCCGTGGAAAGCACGTCAAGCACCTCGTCGACTTGGTCGCAGCGATAACCACGCAGGGCCAAGGAAAATCG
>JAUNVO010000030.1:7728-18931 GCA_030540695.1 Micrococcaceae bacterium
TTAGTCCTCCGCAACAAACCCGTTGGGTCGCGCCGAGTTGACCACGATGTCGACAGCTTCCTCGATGTCGTCGGTGAGTCGTATCAGGTCGAGATCGGGCGGCGAAATCGCACCCTCCTCAACAACCGTGTTTTTCAGCCATTCCAAAAGCGGGGCCCAGTACGCGGTGCCGACCAATACGATCGGGAAGCCAGTGACCTTTTCCGTCTGGACAAGAGTCAGTGCCTCAAAAAGTTCGTCCAGTGTTCCGTAGCCGCCCGGCAGGACAATGAAGCCCTGGGAGTACTTGACGAACATGGTCTTTCTTGCGAAGAAATAGCGAAAGTTGACCCCCAGGTCCACCCATTCGTTGAGACCGGTTTCGAACGGGAGCTCAATACCCAGACCGACCGATACGCCCCCACCACTCACGGCCCCCTTGTTGGCCGCTTCCATGGCGCCCGGGCCGCCTCCGGTGATCACCGCGACACCAGCCGAGGCGATGAGTTCGCCGATCCTCTCGGCCTGCAGGTAGCGGTCGCTCCCACGCTTGGTGCGGGCGGACCCGAAGACGCTGATTGCCGGGCCCAGGCCGGCCAAGGCACCGAAGCCTTCGACGAATTCACTCTGGATGCGCAGCACACGCCACGGATCGGTATGCGTGAAGTCCTGGCTCCCTCGTTTGCCGCTCTGCCTATCGAGCAAATAGCTGTCCGATTGTTCGGCGTCGGCCTGCGCACGACGCAGGACGACCGAGCCCTTTCGGCGAGCCGGGTCTGGCAGTGGATCGAAGTGTTTGGCGTGCGAATTCTGGCGTTGCATGCCCTCAACCCTAATGCCAATACCCGTCCCGACTGGCAACGCAGCACTTTGATTTGACTACGATTTGGTATCCACCCTTCGAATAGTAGACGTGAATAGGGTCACGTCGGATAGGGTTCATGTCATGAGCACAGATTCCCACTCGAGTAGCGCTAAGGCGGGCCTGACTCCCATCGTCAGGCTGACTGCCGTTAACAAGCACTATGGACCTCTCCATGTTCTTCAGGACATCAACCTTGAAGTCGACAAGGGTGAGGTAGTAGTCGTCCTAGGTCCATCAGGCTCAGGAAAGTCGACCTTGTGTCGCACCATCAACCGCCTGGAAACCATCGATACAGGCACCATCGAGATCGATTCGAAGGTGTTGCCCGAAGAGGGCAAGGCACTGGCGAAGCTCCGTGCCGATGTCGGCATGGTGTTCCAGTCATTCAACCTCTTTGCGCACAAGACCATCCTGGAAAACGTCACCCTGGGCCCGATCAAGGCCAAGGGGATGAAGAAGGCTGAAGCAGAGAAGCTCGCCATGACCTTGTTGGAACGTGTTGGCGTTGCCAACCAGAAGGACAAGCTTCCGGCGCAGCTCTCCGGCGGTCAGCAGCAGCGTGTGGCCATTGCCCGCGCGTTGGCGATGCGGCCCAAGGTCATGCTCTTTGACGAACCCACCTCCGCGCTGGACCCGGAAATGATCAACGAAGTCCTCGACACCATGGTTGGCCTGGCCAAGGAAGGGATGACGATGATCGTGGTGACCCACGAGATGGGCTTCGCCCGCAAGGCGGCGGACCGGGTGATCTTCATGGCCGACGGCCAGATCGTCGAAGAAGCGACACCAGACCAGTTCTTCACCAATCCCAAGAGTGCCCGTGCCAAGGACTTCCTGGGCAAACTCATCACCAACTAAAACCCAAGCACTTTCTTAGTTCGATGGACGGGGAACTCGCCCTCGTCCTTGATCACAACAAGGAGAAACAATGCGTAAGACTCGTATTGCATCAATAGCAGCCATGGCGGCAGCCGCTGCCTTGGCACTGACAGGCTGTGGCGGTGGCGGCGGAGACGCCGGTGGCGATGGCGGCGGCGATTCCGTGAAAATCGGCATCAAGTTCGACCAGCCCGGTCTCGGCTTCAAGGACGGCGACAAGTACACCGGCTTCGACGTCGATGTCGCCAAGTACATTGCCAATGAGCTCGGCTTCAAGGAAGACAAGATCGAATGGGTTTCCGCCCCGTCGGCAAACCGCGAAACCCTGCTGGAGACCAAACAGGTCGACATGATCGTTGCAACCTACTCGATCACCGATTCACGCAAGGAGCGCGTCGCTTTTGCCGGCCCGTACTTCATTGCAGGCCAGGACCTGCTGGTCCGCCAGGACGACACCTCCATCACCGGACCGGACACCCTGAAGGGCAAGAAGCTTTGCTCCGTCACCGGTTCCACCTCGGCCAAGAAGGTTTCCGATTCCTACCCGGGCGTCAGCCTGGTTGAGCAGGGCGGCTACGCCGACTGCCTCGGCCTGCTGGAAACCGGCGGCATCGACGCGGTCACCACCGATGACATCATCCTGGCCGGTCTGGCGGCGACCCCTGCCAACAAGGGCAAGTTCAAGGTTGTCGGCAACACGTTCACCGAGGAAAAGTACGGCGTTGGCCTGACCAAGGGCAACGACACCTGCGAGAAGATCAACACCGCCATCTCCAAGATGATCAAGGACGGTGAATGGGAGAAGTCGCTCAAGGCCAACACCGAGGGCACCGGCTACACCCCGAACGCCGATCTGAATCCCCCGACGCCAGAGCCCTGCGCTTAGTCGTTGACTGTTTCAATGCGGGACTCATCCGACACATGTACCGTGCCGGATGAGTCCCCTTCCAACCGCACCCCAAAGGAGTAGGCCGTGCAAGGCTACCTTTCACTGTGGGATCAGTACGGCGAAGCGATGTTGTCCGCGTTCTGGGGCAACATACAGCTGACGTTCTGGGCTGCCATCGGCTCGTTCGTGTTGGGCACGATCCTGGCGTTGATGAGAATTTCGCCAGTGCCGAGCTTCCGCGCCTTCGGGACCGCATACGTGAACATCTTCCGTAACACGCCGCTGACGATCATCATGGCCTTCGGCGTACTGGTGCTCTTCGGCGTCTTCCAAATCCAGTTCAGCTCGGACTTCGACCTGAACTTCTTCCAGATCGCCATCCTTGGCTTGTCGATCTACCACGCGGCATTCTTCTGCGAGGCCATCCGCTCGGGCGTCAATACCGTCCCGTTGGGCCAGGCTGAGGCGGCACGCGCCATCGGATTGAGCTTCCTGCCGGCGGCCCAGCTCGTCATTCTGCCCCAGGCTTTCCGCGGCGCCATTGCTCCCATGGGCAACGTGCTGATCGCGTTGATCAAGAACACCACGGTCGCCGTTGCGGGCTCCGTGACGGAAATTTCGGGTGTCATGAAGGAGATGCTGGAAATCCGTTCCGACGTCGGGCTCCTGATCTTCTTCACCGTGGCAGTCATGTTCGTGATCATCGTCATTCCCGTCGGACTGCTCACGACATACCTTTCCAAGAAGTTGGCGGTGGCACGATGAAGGCTTCCGAATCCGTACTTTTTGACGCACCCGGGCCCAAGGCGCGGCGTCGCGTCCTGATCGTGAACATCATCGGTGTGCTGATCGCGGTGGCGTTGATCTACTACCTGTACAAAGTGATGAATGACGCCGGGCAGTTGACGGCCGAGAAGTGGGCGGTCTTCGGCAAGGGCTCGATTTGGGAGTTCTACATTCTCCCGGGCTTGCTAAACACCCTGAAGGCCGCTGCCGTGGCCATCGTCTCTTCGCTGGTCTTCGGTTTCATCTTTGGGATCGGGCGGCTATCGACCAACCGGGTCATCAACGTGATCAGCTCCGTCGTGGTGGAATTCTTCCGCGCCGTGCCGGTGCTGTTGATGATGATCTTCCTCTGGATCATTTTGGCCCGCACGGGAGTCGTGCCCCCCAGTGATTCCCCGTTCATTGCCGTCGTCATTGGGCTGACGCTCTACAACGGGTCGGTCGTGGCGGAGTTGATCCGCTCGGGCGTCTTTGGCTTGCCCAAGGGCCAGCGCGAGGCGGGTATCGCCATCGGGCTTACCCGTAGCCAGTCGTTGCGCAGCATCGAGATCCCGCAGGCCTTGATTGCCATGCTTCCGGCGCTGATCGGCCAGTTCGTTGTGATCCTGAAGGACTCCGCATTGGGATACATCATCAACTACAACGAGCTGCTCTTCAACGCCAAGCTCATCGGCACCGGAAACTCGAACGTGCTCCAGGCCATCGTGGTGGCAGCAGTCATCTTCATCCTGATCAACTTCGGGCTCTCGAAACTGGCAGAGATCGTCTCGCGCCGACTGAGTAGTTCCGGGGTCAGCGCCGCGGCTCCGAAGGACCCCGCGATGCCAAATGTCGTCGCGGACGTGGGAACCGCGGTGCCCGGGGATGCCCCGAAGTAGCCAAGCACCGCCGGGGTTCCACCCGGACCCAAGGAAACCGGTCCGCAACCGGCCTCGCATCATTCGAGGCGCAGGTTGCGGGCCGGCCCTGCTTAACGCGCAAGCAACCGTCCCCCAGAAGGCCTGCCCGGCTACCGGGCATCACCGGCGGGTCCCTGCCCGGGGCGGTCCCCGCCCAGCCATCGGTGCAGGGCCGAAAGGCAGTCTTGGATTGCGGCGCGGCTGACATGTTCGTCATCGGAATGTGCCAACAACGCATCACCCGGGCCGAAGTTCACCGCGGGAATACCCAACTCGGAGAAGCGGGCGACATCGGTCCAGCCGAACTTCGGCTTCGGTTCGCGTCCCACTGCGGCGACGAAAGAGGCCGCAGCAGGATGCTGCAGCCCGGGACGCGCACCACCCGCGCCATCGGTGCGGACCACGTCAAAATCGGGGAACAGCCCACGGACATGTTCATCGGCCCCGTGGATATCCTTGTCCGGGGCGAAACGGTAATTGATCTCGACTTCGCAGGAATCGGGGATCACGTTTCCCGCGATCCCGCCGCTGATGTGCACGGCGTTCAAGGATTCGCGGTAATCCAGGCCGTCCACTTCAATGGTCTGCGGTTCGTAGTCCGCCAGCACCTGCAAGACGCGCGCCGCGCCGTGGATGGCGTTGACGCCCATCCATGCGCGTGCCGAGTGTGCAGCGACCCCGCGCGTGCCCACCCGATAGCGGCTGGTGCCGTTGCAGCCTCCCTCCACTGTCCCGTTGGTGGGTTCCAACAGGATCGCGAAGTCCGCGGCCAACGCATCCGGGTTATTGCGCAAAAGCCGTCCAAGGCCCGACTTCGAGGCCTCGACTTCTTCGTGGTCGTAGAAAATGAAGGTGATGTCCCTGTTGGGATCCTTCAACGTGGCCGCCAGGGCAAGTTGCACGGCAACGCCGCCCTTCATGTCCGTTGCACCTCGGCCGTAGAGGATCTCGCCGTCCCAACTCGCCGGCACCGTCCCCCGGGCACCGGCCGCGGTGGGGAGCGGAACGGTGTCAAGGTGTCCGGCGAGCAACACCCTTTCCTTTCGCCCCAGGCCGGTGCGTGCCACGACCGCATCCCCGTCGCGATGCACCTGCAGCCCCGGGATGGACAGCAGTGCGGCTTCAACCGCGTCTGCCAGTGCGCGCTCGTTGCCCGAGACGGACTCGATGTCCATCAAGGCCGCGGCAAGCTCGGCCACGTCGCTGCGTAAATCGAGTTCGATGGGGGTCGCTGCTGCGGCACTGGACGCTGGGCTGGGTTCGCTTTGCACAATCCAAGTTTAGTTCCGCTTCCCGCGCTAGGATTGATACATGACACCGGTAGATCCACGACTGACACCTGTTTGCGCACAAAACCTCAGGATTGCCTCTGCCCACGGCCTGGCCACCTTCGATTCCGCGGGAGCCCTGCTGGATGCCTGGTTCCCGAATCCCAAGCTCGGCACGCTGGAAGACACCCCGCAGATCGCCCGTGACATGGCGGCCGCGGCACGCGACGACGCGGAGCGAAGGACCACCCAAAAAGTCATTGCCCTGGAGATCAACCTCGATGTCGCCCCGGCCGACGCCCCAGATATCTGGCTGCGTCTTCACCTTCTGTCCCACCGCTTGGTGACCCCGAACGACGTGAACCTCGATGGCGCCCTCGAGCTGCTGCAGAACGTCGTGTGGACAAACTTCGGCCCGTGCTCAGTTGCCGACTTCGAGCTCACGCGCCTGCGTTTGAGGCCGCGCGGCAGCCTCACCGTCTACGGCATGGACAAGTTCCCCAGGATGCTCGACTACGTCGTTCCCACCGGTGTCCGCATTGCCGAAGGCGGCCGCGTACGTCTCGGCGCGCACCTGGCACCCGGCACCACCGTGATGCACGAGGGATTCGTGAACTTCAACGCCGGCACTCTTGGCGTTTCCATGGTCGAGGGCCGCATCTCCTCCTCGGTCGTGGTGGGCGACGGGTCCGACGTCGGCGGAGGAGCCTCGATCATGGGCACCCTGTCCGGTGGCGGAAAGCAGCGCATCACCATAGGCCGACGGGTGCTGCTGGGCGCGAACTCCGGTGTCGGTATTTCCATCGGCGACGACTCTGTGGTCGAGGCCGGGCTGTATGTCACCGCCGGCAGCCGGGTGCAGTTTGGGGACCGTGTGGTCAAGGCGCTGGAGCTCTCCGGCGTCTCCAACCTGCTCTTCCGCCGCAATTCGATCACCGGCGCCGTCGAGGCTCTGCCGCGTGCCGGGCAGCACGTCGAATTGAACAGCACGCTTCATGCCAACTGATGCACACCAACGTGTGCTCTCGCTGGGTGGCACCCAGCGAGAGGTGGAACACGGCCGGCATCGGCAGCCCCGTCGCTGGGTGCGGACCTTGCTGGCACTGACGCTCGCCCTTGCGCTCATTGGCGGCGCCCTCTTTGCCGCGGTGAATTTCATCGGCTTGGATGCCGTTGCAGTGAAACAGAAATGCACCGCACTGGTTGGTTCGACGCTGCACACGCTCTCCCCGGAGCAGGCTTCGAACGCAGCGTTGATCGCCGCCGTTGCCACCCGCCGGGGGATGCCCACCCGTGCCGGCGCCATCGGCATCGCCACCTCGATGCAGGAATCCAAGCTGACGAACATCGACTACGGCGACAATGCCGGACCCGATTCGCGCGGGTTGTTCCAGCAGCGACCTTCCATGGGCTGGGGCACCGAGGCCCAGGTCTCGGACCCGCTCTACGCCTCGGACCGCTTCTTCCAGGAGCTTTCGACCTTTGACTACGAGTCCATGTCACTGACCGATGCGGCCCAAAAGGTGCAACGATCCGGGTTCCCGCTGGCCTACGCCGCCCACGAAGAAAAGGCCATGGCCTTCGCTTCCGCACTCACCGGGGCGTCCCCGTCCACACTGAATTGCACACTGCGTCCGGCCCATGGCGAAGGTTCAGCCAAGGCGCTCGCCGCCGACCTGGCCGCTGCCACGGGCAAGAAGGCAGAGATCCTGAAGGGAAACCGCGTACGGATCCCGGTTCGCGGTAAACAGGGTTGGGCCATCGCCCAGTGGGCCGTGGCCAATGCCGAAAAGCACCACACCGAGTCGGTTTCCCATGCCGGAATGGTGTGGGACCGATCCGGTGGCCGATGGGCTCCTCAAACGACCGACGACGGCTACGTGCTTATCACCTTGGCGGGTGCCGCGGGCTAACGGCCTTCCGTTGCCTAGAACAGTAGATCGACGATGGGTCCCAGGTAGCTGCGAAACAGCGTTGCGTCCCGGATCAATTCCTGGCTGAGGATCACGGTATCCGGTTCCACGAACCAGGCCCGACGTTCAGCCAACGGAAGCTCGACCAGCTTCAGGTGGAAGCCGCGATTGATGGTTCCCTCCAGCTCGCGCTCGGCAAGCAACTGCGCCACCATGGCCACCAGTTCGTTGCTGTCGCCCAGGCAGACGTCCTGATACTCCCCCAGCCGGCTCTGCGTCCATGTATAGGCACTGCCGTAATGCGCGCGCAGAAGATGCTGAAGGCTCGGTGAATCGGAAAAGTCCGAGAAATCCGGTTCTTCGCGGATGTCGATGCCCGAGTCGGTGTCGGAGATGATGCGTTCCCACCAGCTCTGCCATTCCTGACGCAACTCGCCAGTGGAGTGGCCGGCCATTTCTCGTGCCGACACCGGCTTCACCTTGGGGCTCAGCGCAGCCAGGCTCGGGCTGCCGCAGGACTCGATCGCCGCCAGGTCCCGGATGTACAGGGCCAGCAACATCTCTTTATGGGTATCGGCCGACACGCTCCAGCCGGAACCAGAATCCTGCACCATCAGGGCACACCCGCTTCTTTCCGTTCCCTCGCCTACTTCAAGGATAAACCCGATCCCCGGGATTGGGTCCTTTTTGCGCGGATCAAGGCCCCTTGCGCAGGGGGATGACCAAGGGGGACGGTGCCATCACAGGATTTTCTCCTGCGACGGCGCCGTCCCCCGTGGAGGTCGCCGCTTTGCACATCGCGAACCGATTTCTTTTCAGCCCCGGGCGGCGATGTGCGGTGGTGTCCTAGCGGTTCGGGTAGTTGCGCTCCGGCTCGCCGGTGTAGAGCTGGCGCGGGCGCCCGATCTTCAAATCCGGGTCCTTGAGCATTTCGCGGTACTGGGCGATCCAGCCGGGCAGGCGACCGATGGCGAAGAGCACCGTGAACATCTTCTCCGGGAAACCCATCGCCTTGTAGATCAGGCCCGTGTAGAAATCCACGTTCGGGTAGAGCTTGCGCGAGATGAAGTAGTCATCGTTCAAGGCGCGCTCTTCCAGCGACATGGCGATATCCAGCAGTTCGTCGTTGCCGCCGAGCTTGGAAAGGATCTCGTGTGCCGTGGACTTGATGATCTTGGCGCGCGGATCGTAGTTCTTGTAGACACGGTGTCCGAAGCCCATGAGCCGGACCCCGTCTTCCTTGTTCTTGACCTTCTCCATGAAGTCTGCGGGCTTCAGGCCCTCGGACTGGATCTGGCGCAACATTTTCAGGACCGCTTCGTTGGCGCCGCCGTGTGCGGGACCGGAGAGTGCGTTGATCCCGGCCGAGACCGAGGCGAACATGTTTGCGTTCGAGGAACCGACCAGGCGCACGGTGGCGGTTGAGCAGTTCTGCTCGTGGTCGGCGTGCAGGATGAGCAGCTGGTCCAGGGCCTTGACGATGACCGGGTCCATGTCGTAGGGCTCTGCGGCAAGGCCGAAGCTCAAGCGCATGAAGTTCTCGACCAGGTTCATCGAGTTGTCCGGGTAGAGAAGCGCCTGACCGACGGACTTCTTGTGCGCATAGGCGGCAAGAACGGGCATCTTGGCCAACAGGCGGATCGTGGAAAGTTCGACCTGCTCGTCGTCGAAGGGATCCAGCGAATCCTGGTACCAGGTGGAAAGCGCAGTGACGGCCGAGGAGAGAACCGGCATCGGGTGCGCCTCGCGGGGGAAACCGCCGAAGAAGCCCTTGAGCTCTTCGTGCAGCAGCGTGTGACGGCGGATCTTCTGGTCAAACGCGTCCAGCTCGGTGGGCGAAGGCAGGTTTCCGTAGATCAGCAGGTAGCTGGTCTCCAGGAAACTGGACTTTTCGGCCAACTGCTCGATGGGGTACCCGCGGTACCGCAGGATCCCTGCATCACCATCGATGTACGTGATCTCGGACTTTGTGGCTGCCGTGTTCATGAAGCCGGGGTCGTACGTCACCCCTCCCGTTTCTTTCAACAGGGGCGCGATGTTAAATCCGTTATTGCCTTCTACCGCTGGCACAACAGGGAGTTCTATGTTGTTGCCGCCGAAGCTGAGCTGAGCAGAATTGTTTTCCGTCATTGTCTCTCCTAACCGGAATGCAGATGAATCCGATGGTCAGTAATCACTGTCACGCTACCGTTTAGTAGGCTCTCGACACCAATTGGTTGGTCACGTTTGTATATCAGCTAGCCGCGCTCAACCGCCGCACAGCGCTGGCGATCCGCTCATCACTCTCGGTCAGGGCGATACGGACATGTTTTGCACCGGCCTCGCCATAGAACGCACCGGGTCCTGCCACGATGCCAAGATCCGCCAGCTTGCCCATGGTGATCCAGCAGTCCTCGTCGGCCGTGCACCACAGGTAGAGGCCCCCGACCGAATCCTCGATGCGCAAACCGAAGGCGCCAAGCGCCGGGATCAGCGCTTCGCGACGCGCCCGATACACGTCTTTTTGGGCTTTGACGTGTTCGTCGTCACCCAACGCCGCAACCATGGCGGCCTGTACCGGTGCGGGAACGATCATTCCGGCGTGTTTGCGGTTGTTGATCAGGGAGGGCATCAGGTTCGGTGCGCCGGCCACGAACGCCGCACGGTATCCGGCGAGGTTCGATTGCTTGGAGAGCGAATACACGGACAAAAGGTTGTTGGTGTCGCCGCCACTGACGGATTCATGCAGGATGCTGGGCACCCCTGCCTCGTGTTCACCCCACCCAAGTTCGGCGTAACATTCATCCGAGGCGACGACGGCGCCCAATGAGCGCGCATCATCAACCAGCGCCTTGAGCGCCTCTGCACCGCGGACAACGCCCGTGGGGTTGCCCGGGGAGTTGATCCACACGAGCTTGACCCGCGCTCGCTCCGCCCCGGAAAGCTCCGCCAGCGAATCCGCGGCGATGGATTCGGCCCCGGCCAGCCGGGCACCGATGTCATAGGTGGGATAGGCAACCAACGGGCGGACCACCAGGTCCCCGGCGCCCAGGCCCAGGAGCAGCGGCAGCCAGGCCACCAGCTCCTTGGACCCGACCGTCGGCATGACGTCGCTTGTTCCCAGTCCGTGGACGTCGCGTCGGCGACCATACCAACGCACGATCGCTTCGCGGACAGCAGGGGTGCCTTGGGTCGTGGGGTAACCCGGGGCATCGGCCGCTTCGCGCAGCGCCTTCATGATGACCTCGGGCGTGGGGTCCACCGGGGTGCCGATGGACAGGTTCACGGCCCCTTCTTCATGCTCCTGGGCACGGGCCAGGAAAGGGGCAAGGGCGTTCCACGGATATTCAGGCAGTGTGAGCATGGTGGCGCTGATCAGTCCTGGACCTGTGGAGGAAGGGCGGCAATGATCGGGTGGTCGATGCCCATGTTGCCGAGCTTGGCCGCGCCGCCGGGTGAACCGACCTCGTCGAAGAACTCGACGTTGGCCTTGTAGTATTCGGCCCACTGCTCCGGTGTGTCATCTTCGTAGTAGATGGCCTCGACCGGACAGACCGGTTCGCAGGCACCACAGTCAACGCATTCGTCAGGGTGGATGTACAACGAGCGTTCACCCTCGTAGATGCAATCCACGGGGCATTCCTCGATGCACGCCTTGTCTTTGACGTCGACACACGGCTGGGCGATGATGTAGGTCACAGTACCCGGGGCCTTCCTTCACTACGGAATCACGATCGGTTGACTCA
>JAUNVO010000030.1:19031-22306 GCA_030540695.1 Micrococcaceae bacterium
CGCGGAGGCTTTGGCGAGCGGTTCAGCGACGCACTGGGATACGTGCGGGTGCTGGACGACTTGCACGTCGAAGTGGAAACCCGTGGCGGCATGGTCTCAATCGACCGCGCCGCCATTACCCACGCCAAGTGCGTTCCTCCCCCGCCTCCACGGCGGCGGCCGCGCTGAGCGGTGGGGAAGATGGCCACACACCGAGCGATTTGAAAGTTTCAATCAGTGCGGGGATTTCCCGTATGCTGTTTTCATGGCCACAGATGAAGAGGTTCAGGCCCGCGCCCGGGCACTTAGCTCACCGCTCAGGCTGCGCATCCTGCGCCTTTGCTTGCACGAATCACGTACCAACAAGGAAATAGCCGACATCCTGTCGATCAATCCCGCAACGTCGCTGCACCACGTGCGCACGCTGCTCTCCAACGGATTCCTGGCAGCGGAAGAGACCCGCCGGGGCAACCGCGGAGCCAAGGAAGTACCGTATCGCAGCACAAAGCTCTCCTGGGGCACCAAGCTTCCCGACGCGGCCCCCCTGCTGGTGGATACCTTCCTGCAGGAAATAGACGGGCTGGCACCGCAGGAAATGCAGGCCATGCGCGTGGGTCTCAAGCTCAGTGAAACCACTCAAAAGGAAATGATGGCCCGTATCCACGCGGTCATCGAGGACTACGCCACCCGCGATTCCGAGCCCGACGGGGTGGCCACCTCGCTGTTCATTGCCCACCATCTTGACTTGAAGTCGGCATAGCGACAGCCTCCACGCCCGAGACAAAAAGCCCGACCCCGCAAGGCAGTGCCTTGCGGGGTCGGGCTATGTGGTGCGGCCGGGGATCAGCCGCCCGCGCGCGCCTTCAGGCGCAACTGCTTGGCTACCAGCAGGATCGCCGCGATGACCGGGACGATGATGCCATACACCCAGATGCCACCGGCCAGCGCCGGACCGGGCAAGACCTTGAAAAGCTCGGTCGAAACGATCATCTGGTTCTGCTGGTCCATCGAGATCAACGCCACGAAAACGTAGGTCGACAACCCCGTGAGCGCACTGACCCAGAGCTTGCCCCGCAGCATACCGACCCAATAGGTCAGCGCACCGGTCAGGACAAGTGCCAGGACAGCGCCCCAGGGAAGCGGAACCTCACCTGCATAGGAGAGCGAAGCGTGCAGGATCGTGCCGACGACCGCGGCCAGCACCCCGGCCGCCAGAGCGGCCAGGGTGCTGATGATGCCTGCGGCGCCGGCTCCGGCGGCCTGTTTAGGCCTTGGCCCGGGCACGGTGGGACTTCGCGCGTTCGTTCGCGTTCAAGATCAACTTGCGGATGCGGATGGCCTCCGGGGTGACCTCGACGCACTCGTCCTCACGGGCGAACTCGAGGGACTCCTCCAGGGTGAGCTGGCGCGGCGGAGTCAGGTTCTCGAAGGTGTCCGAGGAAGCCGCACGCATGTTGGTGAGCTTCTTTTCCTTGGTGATGTTCACGTCCATGTCATCGGCGCGTGAGTTCTCGCCAACGATCATGCCCTCGTAGACCTCGGAGGTCGGCTGGACGAAGAACGAACCGCGTTCCTGCAGGTTGATCATGGCGAACGGGGTGACAACACCGGCGCGGTCCGCGATCATCGAACCGTTGGTGCGGTATTCGATCGGGCCGTGCCACGGCTCGTAGCCCTCGGCCAGCGAAGCGGCAATGCCGGCGCCGCGGGTGTCGGTGAGGAACTTCGTGCGGAAACCGATCAGGCCACGGGCCGGAACGATGAATTCCATGCGGCACCAGCCGGTGCCGTGGTTGGCCATGTTGACCATGCGGCCCTTGCGGGCAGCCATCAGCTGGGTGACGTTGCCAAGGTATTCCTCGGGCACGTCGATGGTCATGTGCTCCATTGGCTCGTTCAGCTTGCCATCGATCTGCTTGGTGACGACCTGGGGCTTGCCCACGGTCAGCTCGAAGCCTTCGCGACGCATCTGCTCGACGAGGATGGCCAGGGCCAACTCTCCACGGCCCTGGACTTCCCAGGCATCCGGACGCTCGGTCGGCAGGATGTTCAGCGAGACGTTGCCGATCAGTTCACGATCCAGGCGGTCCTTGACCTGGCGCGCGGTGACCTTGGCACCCTTGACCTTGCCGGCCAGCGGCGAGGTGTTGATACCGATGGTCATCGAGATCGCCGGCGGGTCAACGGTGATCAGCGGCAGCGGCTTCGGGTTTTCCAGGTCGGTGAGGGTTTCACCGATCATGATGTCTTCGATGCCGGCAACTGCAACGATTTCGCCCGGTCCGGCTTCTTCGGCCGGAACGCGGGACAGGCCCTTGGTGGCGAGCAGCTCGGTGATCTTGACCTGCTTCATGGTGCCATCCTGGCGGGCCCAGTTGACCTGCATGCCCTTGCGGAGGGTGCCGTTGAAGATGCGCAGCAATGCCAGACGACCCAAGAACGGGGAGGCGTCAAGGTTGGTGACGTGTGCCTGAAGGACTTCGCCCTCGGTGTAGGTCGGGGCCGGAACGTGCTTGATGATGGTCTCGAACAGCGGCTCGAGGTCATCGTTGTCCGGCAGCGAACCGTCGGCGGGCTGGTTGTTCGACGCGTAGCCGGCCTTGCCCGAAGCGAAGACGATCGGGACGTTGAGGATCTTGTCCAGGTCAAGGTCCGGTGCTTCGTCGGCAAGATCCGAGGCCAGGCCCAGGAGCAGGTCCATGGAATCGGAGACCACGCCGTCGATGCGGGCATCGGGACGGTCGGTCTTGTTGACCACGATGATCACCGGCAGGTTCGCGACCAGCGCCTTGCGCAGCACGAAGCGGGTCTGCGGCAGCGGACCTTCGGAGGCATCAACGAGCAACACGACACCGTCGACCATGGACAGTCCGCGCTCCACCTCGCCGCCGAAGTCGGCGTGACCCGGGGTGTCGATGATGTTCATGGTCATGTTGTGACCGTTGGCAGCCGGGCCGTTGTAGAACACGGTGGTGTTCTTGGCCAGGATGGTGATGCCCTTTTCGCGTTCCAGCTCGCCGGAGTCCATCACACGATCAGAGGTCTCGCCATGGCTGTCGAATGCACCGGTCTGCTGGAGCATTGCGTTGACCATGGTGGTCTTGCCGTGGTCGACGTGCGCAACGATTGCTACGTTACGCAGGTCTTCACGACGAATGGTGGTGGTATCTGACATGCGAAAAGGCTCACTTCTTCTAGAGAATTTTGGGTCTCGGGGTTGGGGCCACGACTGACCCAATTAACCATTCTAGTCCTAATGCGAAAACTAGTGTAAAACGTGCCCCAACTCACGGGAA
>JAUNVO010000306.1 GCA_030540695.1 Micrococcaceae bacterium
CACGATGATGTGGTGTTCATCCCCGGGGACCCTGCTGCGACACATGGCTTCGATGAGGGTCTGTGCCCCGCCGGTCTGAGCGTCATTGACGATGTGCAAGATCCGCATGGTTACTTCTTTCTGACTGGTTTGTTTCGGTGCCCAACGACGTGCCCGGGGAGCGCGTAGCATCGGTGAGGCCGGAAGGTTCGATGAGTGCGAGACCGAACAACAAGCCCGGCAATCCGAAGATCCAAAACGCCGAGTCGTAGCTGATGGCGACCCCGCCCGCGGTGAGCCAACATAGCAGCGCGGCGAATCCCGAGAACCGGTGGGAGGGACCGCCACTGGTTAGGATCACCGCGCCCATCCAGAGAAGGAGCGGCAGTCCGAACAGGATTCCGTTTTCCAAGACGATTCGCCCGAGGACGCTAAAGATGTCGGTCAACTGGCTGTAGTGCTGCAGGCCCAGCAGCGGGACGCGGTCTTCGGTGAAGTAACGTGTGGTTTGCCCTCGCCCGATGCCCAGCAGGAAGATCGAGGGGTCCGAACTGAGCAGGCGAAGGGATCCAACCAAGGAGGCCGTCCGGTCGGCCCAAGACCAGTTGAATGAAGTTGCGCGCTCGTTCAAGCCATTGAGCCCGAACCACAATGCCCCGCCCAGGACCACCGGAAGCGTGTACATCGCTGCGACGAGGTGGCGGCGGATCATGGGTGCCACGACGGTCGCGGCGATAAGTCCCAGCCCGACAATGGTGCTTCCCGAGCCACTGACCGCAATTGTCAGGCAACCCGCCAGCACCGCCACGTATCCCGAGAGACGCAACGTACCGGTCAAGCGACGATCGAGTACCACCATGCCCATTACCATCATGGTCAGGGTGCCAGCCAGAAATGACGACTCGGGGAAGAGCCCGAAGGGGCGGCGGACGTATTGCGCGAGCACCGGAGCCAGTTCACGAACCGAGGCGTACCCGGGTGCGTCGTAGGCCCAGAGCCATGGAACAACACCCCTATCCAGGTAGAGGAATTTCTGTACCAATGCGATGCATGAGCTGGCGGTAATGGTCCATGCCAACCACGGGACGATCTTCGCCCTGAGCCTCAGCACGGCAATTGCCATCCCCGGTAGCGGCAGTACGTAGAACACCCACGTCAGCTGGCCGGACAGCGACCAAGGCTCGGCCGAGAGGAACATCCGAAACCCCGAGGCCGCCAAAGGGGCGGTCAGTAGCACGGTGGTCGCGACCAGGATCCTGGTGTTGCGCACGCCGCTCAACAGCAGCCAACCTGCCAGCAAGGTGCTCAGCGGTAGGTTGGTGCTGGAACCAAGCGGCAACGCCAGATACGGTATTGCCGAGCTGATAACCAGAAGCCGTGCGGCCCACGCACTCCGTCGTGACATTCCCGCGCGGCCATCAGGCATTGCGCATCGCAGTGTCGCGACCCAAGACAGCTGCTGCCACGGCGTCCCACTGGACCTCGGTTGTATCCTGTTCGCCGGAGGTCGCTGCAGGCTGTGCCTCGAGGGCACAGGCAAAGGCCGCATCGATGTCGCGGGCGAAGACCTCGGGATCATTGACGTCCGTATAGGCGATGGACGCATATTTTCCGGCCTGGTCGCGCAGTGCTGGCAAATCAGCGGCCAATACCGGAACACCGGCACCAATGGCCTTGGAAAGGATGCCGCTCTGGGCATTGAAATGAGTGTATGGGAGCACAACGAGGCTCGCCCCCCGGATCAAGGTGTCGAATTCTCCGGCTGCCAGGAACTCGTCCCGCAAACGCACCTTCGGCCGCCTCTGCACCAGGGCCGCAAGCTGTTCGGCCAATTCGGAAGATTCAGATTTCCCCGCGACCAGCAGCGGCACGCCGGCTTGCCCGGCAGCTTCAATGGCCAGCTCGACGCCCTTATTGGGTCGCAGCTCTCCGATGCACAGGGCATACGGCGCCGCGGGTTCCTTGGCGGCTCCCGGCATTTCGCGTGATCCACCCAAGGCGCTTCCGGTCGGCAACCCAACCGCCACTGCAGGGGTATCGGTGTAGCCTGCCAAGGTTTCCACCTGTGTCTTGCCATGGGTGACCAAACGCTGGACACCATCAACGCATCGGCGTTCGAGCCAACCCAGCACCCGTTGTCTGGCCCCGACATGTTCCTGATTCACGTGGGGTTTGGCGTTGTGCATGAACAGTACGGTTTCAGCGTCCGGCCCGACAGCCAACTGAGGGAAGGGATACTTGGGGGTTTCTAGCAGTACGGTCGCCGATGGCCCGAGTTCCCGGACAAAGCACCGCAGCCGGGTATGTTCCACGACCAAGTCGTATACCTGCAACGCCGGTCGGATCAGGCCGCGGAGCCCTGCAGCCGGTTGACGGCGTGCCGGCAGGAGTTCCAGGATGCTCAGTTCAGGGAAGTCCAGGAGGCCCAGGTAGTCTTTGGCCCCCGGACGGGACACCAACAGGCATTGTCGGACATCGCGGTGACGGGCAATGGCGATCGCCAGATCCGCTGCATGTTCGATGTGGCCACCATATTCGGTGGGGCAGACGACGACGACGGAATTTGTGGGCTTGTCATTCATGTCCTTTTTCCTGCTTTCTGAGGTTCCGGGAGGCTGGGATTTGTCCGCGGCCAAGCATTAAGCAGGTTGCGGTATTTGACCAGTGCTGCGGCGCTTCCAATGATGGCTCCGAGCAGGAAAGCCGCCGCCAGATTCATCCCAAGCGCCGGTGAGCTGGGGGCTGTCGGGAACGTGGCCTCGGTCAGCGTTACCAGACTGACCGTTTGGGTGTCCGTCCCGGCAACCCCCTCCAGCTGGCTGATCGACTTGCGGATTTGTGCACCAACGGCGGCCGTGCGGCGAGCAGCTTCGG
>JAUNVO010000031.1:0-10742 GCA_030540695.1 Micrococcaceae bacterium
CGATGTCCTCCAGGAGCTACGCGACGCCGAGGTCACCGTCCTGTCGCTGGGCTAGGCCAAGCGCACCCTTGCGCGGCCAGCAGAGCACCGAACGACCCATGTCCCGGACATCGGACAGTTCCAGTGTCCGGGACATGGGTCGTTTTACGTGGCTATTTCTTGCCGATGAACCAGCCCTGCAGCTTCGCCAGACGCTTTTGCAGCTGCTCGGCATTTGCCTGGGCCACGGCCGGTCCCCCGCAGACCTCACGCAATTTGGTGTGGATGACCCCGTGCGGGGTTCCGGTGCGGGCGCTCCACGCCGAGACGTTTTTCGAGAGTGTCGAGCGCATCTCCATCAACGCACGGTGATCCATCGCCGGCTCCGGCGCTTGTTCTTCCTCGGACTTGCGGCCCTTGCGCCGTGAGACCTGTGCGGCCTGTCGCTGACGCAGCAGCACACCCATCTGGTCGGCATCCAGCAGTCCCGGGATCCCCAGGAAGTCCTGCTCCTCTTCGGAGCCCACGGCGCCTCCGGTGCCGAACTCGCCACCGTCAAAGAGCACCCTGTCGAATGAGGCACTGGAATTCAGCGCCTCGAACTTCTGCCCCAGGAGCGCGTCGCTGGCCTTCTCCTCGCGGTTGGCCTCCTGGACCAAGGCATCCTCGGGGTTGTAGTCCGGGTCCTGGAAATGCTGTTCCGGGCGATCAAGGGCATGGTCCCGCTCGGTTTCCATCTCATTGGCCAAGGCCATGAGCACCGGCACCGAGGGCAGGAAGATGCTTGCCACCTCGCCACGCTTGCGGCTGCGCACGTAGCGGCCGATGGCCTGGGCGAAGAACAACGGGGTGGAGGTCGAGGTGGCGAAGACGCCAACGCAGAGCCTCGGCACGTCAACGCCCTCGGAGACCATGCGCACCGCAACCATCCAGCGCGAATCGCCGGCGGAATACTCATCGATCTTCTTCGAGGCGCCGGAATCGTCGGAGAGGATCACGGTGACCTTCTCCCCGCAGATCTTCTCCAGCTGCTCGGCGTAGGCGCGCGCGTCCTCATGGTCCGTGGCGATCACCATCGCCCCGGCGTCGGGCACCGTGCGCCGCACCTGGGTCAGGCGCTTGTCCGCGGCGGCGAGCACCGAGGGGATCCAGTCCCCGGCCGGGTCCAGCGCGGTGCGCCAGGCGTGGGCGGTGATGTCCTTGGTGAATCCCTCGCCGAGCTGGGCCTCCATTTCCTCCCCGGAGCTGGTCTTCCAGCGCATGTACCCGGAGTAGGCCATGAACAGCACCGGACGCACCACGTGGTCCTTCAGCGCGCTGCCATAGCCATAGGTGTAGTCGGCCTTGGAACGACGGATGCCGTCGTGGCCCTCGGCATATTCGACAAAGGGGATCGCCGCGGTGTCGGAACGAAAAGGTGTCCCGGTCAGCGCCACCCGGCGCGTGGCCGGTTCGAAGGCCTCGCGGATGCCCTCTCCCCAGGACAAGGCGTCGCCACCGTGGTGGATCTCGTCAAGGATCACCAGGGTGCGCGCGGCCTCGGTCTTGGCGCGGTGCAGCAACGGCTTGGACGCCACCTGGGCGTAAGTGACCACGACACCGATGTAGTCCGCTCCGTGGCGGCCATCGGAGTTCTTGAAGTTCGGGTCCAGGGCCAGGCCCACGCGCGCGGCGGCATCGGCCCACTGCTTCTTGAGGTGGTCGGTGGGGGCCACCACGATGATGCGGTTGATCGTCTTGGCATCCACCAGCACCTTTGCCAGACGCAACGCGAAGGTCGTCTTGCCGGCGCCGGGGGTTGCCACGGCCATGAAGTCCCGCGGGTTGGTGGTGAAGTATTTGTCCAAGGCCTCGGCCTGCCAAGCACGCAGCTTCGCTCCGGTGCCCCAGGCCGCCCGCTCCGGGTACGCCGGAGGAAGGCGGTCCTCCATGGGCAGCTTATCTGCAAGTGAGAACAAGGTATCTGTCATGCATACACCTCCACGGCGCTAAAAATCTTCCCCGTTAGGGCGCAACTCGGCGCGCAAACGGGTTGGGTCAACCTGTGATGCGTGGAAGAAACGCTACTTCTTGTCCTTGTCCCCGCCGCCGGTGAGACCTTCATAGATCTCCTTGCATTCGGGGCACACGGGGAACTTCTGCGGGTCGCGGCCCGGTGTCCACACCTTCCCGCACAGGGCGATCACGGGGTCCCCCGACAGCGCCGACTCCATGATCTTTTCCTTGCGCACATAGTGCGCGAAGCGTTCGTGGTCGCCGGCCTCGACTTCCTGGGCGGATTCGGTGCGCTCGATGGTGGCGGCACCGCCACCGGAAGTGGTGTGCGGGTCATTGCGGAACGGATCTACGGGCATGCTCATGGAAACCATTCTAACAAGCCAAAGCCCCCGGCACGGCAGCCGGAGGGCAATCGTGGCCAATCTCCCCCAAGGTCCCACCCAAAAACCCGGAACCACTCCGGCGCGTCAGCGGTTGACCATGACCGCCTGCATCAGCTCCGGCATGCGCCGATCAAGCCATCTGCCCCCGACCCGGATCCCCACCAGAAGCAAGACTGCGCCTTCGGCCACACCCACGGCCAGGGCCAGCCATCCAAACAGCATCTCCCCGGTCAGCACCTGCGCCACCAACAACCCGATGGCCGGCAGCAGCAGCACCGCCATGATCGCGAAGGTCGCAAGTTGCACCAGCGCCAGGCGCGCCCCGGCACCCGGAGGGGTCTTGAAGGGACTGTCCCCGGGAAGCGGAACGGAGTAGGTGAAACGCGCCGAGGCCACGGAGGAAACCCCCAATCCGGCGAGCAGACCGCACAGCGAAATGCCCAGCACCGCCGGCATCAGTTCCACCCGATCCACGAAAACCGGCGGCAGGATCGCGGCCAGCAGCGTCACCGGCACGGCGAAGACGCCACAGGCGATCACGCGCCCGGTCCGGTCGGCAACCCCGGAAACGCCGGTGAGCACGTGCAGGGAGAAGGCGGTCGAATCGTAGGATACATCGGCCGAAATCGCGAATGCCATCAGGATGCCCAGCAGCGGACCCAGGATCAGCATGATTTGCGGATCGTTGCGCGCGATGAACCAGATCAGCACCGGCATCAACGGAACGATCACGATCGATGCCGCGTACCGCGGGTCCTTGAGCCAGTAGGTCAGGCAGCGCGCGGCGACGGCGCCCACGGGGGTGGAGGGGAAGAACGAGAAGGCGCCCATGCCCACGGCCTTGGAGCTGGTGCGTGGGGCCATCGGATTTTCCATGGACTTGTGCAGTCCGCGCTCCCACGCCCACAGCACGATCCCCAGATAGGCCAGCCCGAGCAGCAGCCGCAGCGCCCCGAGCATCCAGTGTCCCGCGGCCACGTCCCCGGGAAGCGCCGCGAACACACCCAGTGGGGTGAACCCCAGCACCCCGACCACCCGCGGCGCCCAGCTGAGCGCCGATTCCAGGCCGTTGGCGGCCGTGGCAATGATCGGTCCGAGCAGGATCAGCGGGACGACGGCAACGATCCCGGCGATGTCCCGGAACTTGCGTGATCCGGTGACCCTGGTCATCGAGGTGGTGGTCAGCCGGGCCAGGGCCAAGGCCATCAGCGCGGCGAGCACACCGCCCCCGAGCGCCGCCAGCAGGGTTGCCGGATCACGGCGCCAGGCCAGGAACTGGCTGGCCAGCAGCACCAGCGTCAATATCCCCGGAACACCAATGAAGCCCGAGAGCAGCAATCCGGTGGCCAAGGTGGGGCGCGGGATCCTGAAGGTGGTGAAACGTGCCGGGTCCAGGGTCAGATCCACGCCGAAGGCCACCAACGGGATCACGGCCCAGCCCAGGGTGATCAGCGAGACGGCGGAAACCAGGACAAGGTTGACTGTTTCCGGCTCCACATCGGCCAGGAACACCATCCCGGCGATCAGCGACACGACCACGCCAAGGCCGTACAGCGCCCCGATGCCGACACCGACCAATTGCCAGGGGCTGCGCCTGAAGGAGTTGCGCAGCAGCAGGAGCTTGAGCCCTAGGAGGTGTGCAACCATGAGAGCCCCTCGTTGTGTCCCGGTCCGCCGACGAGCTCGACGAAGCGTTCCTCCAAGGTGGTTTCCCCGCGGACCTCGTCCACGGTGCCCACGGCCAGCAGGTTGCCCTGGGCAATCACCGCCACGTGCGAGCACATCCGTTGGACCAGATCCATGACGTGCGAAGAAACGATGACGGTGCCGCCGTGGGTGACGTAGTCGGCGAGGATGTTGCGGATGTTCGCCGCGGACACCGGGTCAACCGCCTCAAAGGGCTCATCGAGCACCAGAAGCCGCGGGGAATGGATCAGCGCGGTGGCCAGCGCGATTTTCTTGGTCATGCCGGCGGAGTAGTCAACGACCAGCTTGCTGCCGGCGTCTTCGAGGTCCAGCACGCGAAGCAGGTCATCGGTGCGCTCTTCGACCGTCGCCCGGTCCATGCCGCGCAACAGGCCCGAATAGGTCACCAGCTGTTTTCCGGACAACCTGTCAAAGAGCCGCACGCCATCGGCCAGGACCCCCATGGCTGCTTTGGCCCTGAGTGGTTCCGCCCAGACGTCGATGCCGTGGACCCACACCTGCCCGGCATCTGGACGAAGAAGGCCCGTGGCCATGGACAAGGCGGTGGTCTTGCCCGCGCCATTGGGTCCCACCAGGCCGAAGAAGGACCCCGAGGGGACATCAAGGCCGATGCCGTTCACTGCGACCTTTTCACCGAATCGCTTGCCCAGGGATCTCATCGACAGGGCCGGGATGACAGGTTCCGGATTGGAGTAGCTCATGATTCGAAGCTAACAGGCCGCATGGGGTTTTGGCCTCATCCCTACGGACTAATCCCGCGCACGACACACGCCACGGGCGCCCGGTTCGGGCCGCTGCGCCAACAGTGCCAAGGCCCGCCCGAGCCATGCGGTCCGTGATGAACGGACGCCCCTCGGGATCCTAGAAGAGGACGCGCGCCAGCTTCTGGCGCGAGGCAACCACACGCTCGTCGCCCACCCCGACCACCGAGTACAGCTCGATCAGTCGGGCACGGGCGGCCTCCTTCTCGTCCCCTGCATGGCGGCCAATGAAACCCACGAGCCGGGCGAAGGCATCCTCGACGTGGCCGCCGATGAGGTCCATGTCGGCCACCTCCATCTGCGCCTGGAGGTCATCCGGGTTCTGCGCCCCCGCGGCACGCACAGCGGCAAGGTCCTTGCCCTCGGTGCGCATCAGCAGGCGCACCTGGTTCAACCCGATCGAAGCGTCGTTGTCGTTGGGTTTTTCGTTCAGTGCCTGCTTGTATGCGGTTTCCGCCGCTTCAAGGTCACCGGATTCGATGGCGTCCAGGGCAGCCTGGTGCAGCGGAGGAAGCGCCACGGCCGCTTCGTCGCCGGCCGGGGCGCTGGAGGTTCCCAAGGGCGCGATGGTGCCGGCGACGCCGTGCTGGACCCCCAACGAGAGAAGTTCCTCAATGAGCGACTGGATCTGTGCACGTTCCGCGTTTCCCTGGAACAGTGGGACCGGCTGGCCGTTGATCAGGGCTATGACGGCCGGGACCTCGGTCACCTGGAAGGCCTGGGCGATCGCTGCTTCCTTCTCCGCGTCCACCGTGGCCATGGCCAGGGTACCGCCCTTGGCATTGACCAGCGAGGCCAGCAGCTCATCGAGCTGCACCGAGGCGGGGGAACGGGTGCTGCCCAGGGACACGATGACCGGCACCTGCTGTGACAGGGCGACGATCTCCGGGAAAATTTCCTGGTCCACGGAGCGGACCCAGGTGGGGGCCCCGGCAGCGCCGGTCTCGGTGACCTGCTCCGGGTGGGGTTGCTTGAAGGCCGCCAGGTCAATGGCGCCGCGTGAGGAAGGTGCAGTGGGTTCAGGCATGCTGGTGGTCATTCCTCTACTTTAGGCCGCAACATGCCTCGGGGGAAACGCGTCCGCTGCCCGCTGACAAGCGGAGGCGGGACCTTGACTTCCCGCCCTCCCCCTGTTCCACGGCATGAAAAAAGCGTGGCACCACTTCACGCATGGCCGTTGGGGCCGCGTTGGGTGGTGCCACACTTGGGGGACGGGAAACGCGTTCTTCCCCGTGTTCCGAGGAAGGGTGCGTGCCGCTACTTCAGCAGCTTCGCATCCTTGGTGATCACCTCGGCGGCGATCACCGAGACCTTGTCCTTGGAATCCTCGGCGGGGATGTAGAGAAGCACGGGCTCGCCGTAGCTGATCTCGATGCCCTTCTTGGTCTCCTTGACCCCGACGATCTTTGCGGTGGTCTCGTCAAGGCCGATCGTTCCACCGGATTCCTTGGGCTTGGCCGTGGTGGTGGAGGTGAAGTTGCCCGAGACCAGCGCGCCGCCATCGGGGGTTGCCATCACGATGGTGTCTTTGTCGTTGACCGTACGCTTGAAGGTGATCTTTGCATCCTTGTTGGCCTTCACCAAGGCATTCTGGTCCTTCGCGTTCAGCGTCAGGAAGGCGTTCTTGGCGAACTTGTCGGCGTCCTTGGACTTCTCGTTGTCCATGAACCCGGCGAGTTTCGAGAGCGCGTCCTTGGGCTGCAGTTCAAGGCCCGGGGCATCGTCCTTGAGCAGCTTCACGGACTTGTCGCCCACGGCAATGCCGGGGAACGTGGAACCGGGCAGCATCGGGGTGGCAAAGGCGACCTTGTAGTTATCACGCGGTCCCGCCTGGGTCAGCGTGAGCGCGGTGGGGATCGTGGAGGCGGCCGAGTCCTTGGCGGTGACAACCATCAGGGAGCGCGGGAAGTGCGCGCCGTCATCGGTGGGCACCGCGGCCGAGCGAATGACGGTGGTGTCGATGGCCGAGGGGCCATCAAGCTTGATCTTGTCGTTGCGCAGCTTGTAGTTCTGCCCGCGCAGCGTCTTCAAAGCACCGGCGGTGCGGTCCTCGAGGTCCTTGGCGTTCTTGGTCTTGTCGGCCTTGGCCACCGAGGTCGAGACCTCGCCCAGAATGCGCTCGAGTTGCTGCTGCATCACCACGGGAAAGGCCTGCTCGGTGTCCTGGGTCGAGGAATCAACCGGTGCGGGAGATTGGCTGGCGGCCAGTGCAGGTGTTGAGGGGACCAATGCCAGGGCCAGCACCGAGGCGGTTGCCACGACCTTGGCCACGGTGTGAGGGCCGGACTTGCCGGCTTCCGGAAGCGGACCGGTCTTGGGGCTCTTGCCGGCTGCACGGCGGCCGTCGCCCTTGGAACCACCGCGGGGCGGGGTCCGGACCAGGGCCAGTGCGATCCCGGCGACGAGCAGCAACGAGCCGGCAATGATCAGCGGCATGGAGAACGGTGTTGCGGTGTCACCGGGCCAGCTCACCGAAACGTCGGTGGGGGCTGCGGCTTTGCCGTCCGCGGCCAAAAGCAGTGTCCAGGATCCCTCATCGGGGTTCGTCCACCGGTAGGTCATCGACTTCTCAGCGCTCTCGGATCCCTGGAAGAGGTCTCCACCGGCGGGGTTGGGCACTTCGGCTTCCCCGGTTTCGGAAGTCGCCTCAACGACGTGCTCTTCGGTGTTGATGCCGGAGATCGTGGTGTGGGCGGCCTTGCCGACCCACGCCTTCGCATCCTCGGTGCGGACCATCGACGCGGTGAACTTGCCCTCGGCCTTGATCGTGATGTCCGTAGGGTGTCCGTCGGCGCTCCCGATCCCCTCCTCGAGAAGTGTCACCGGGGCTGCTTCCGGGCTCTGGGCAAGGGAAGCTGTCAGCGTCTCGGGCGGAGCCCAAACGGTTCGCTGTCCTATCCCTAACACCAGGGCAACCAGCCCTAGCAAGATAGCGATCGCTGAGAAGGTCTTTCGCACAATTACACCTAACGGATGGGGGTCGAGATTCGGCCTCGGGGTTCCGTCCTCATCATCACATGAGGATGGCACGCCATAAGTCTAACGACTTGTTCCCCCGTGTGGTTCCTTGATGTGCCTAGCGCCACGGTGCCCAACGAACGGGGAACCGGGGATTCCCGGCGCCTCTTACCTGCGCGCCCAATGCCGCCACTTGTGGCACCCGGGCCTTAAGCTTGGGCTGTGACTACTCAAGACGGAGACGAAGCCGAGGTAACGGCAGGTGGCGGTGCTGCCCTGCCTGCATCTTCGACCGCCGGCGTGCAAGGGGCCGGTGCAACGAAAAAAAGCACACGCACGTGGTGGCGGCGCTTGGCCGGCTCGGCACAACAAAGCCTGGGCAGGCGGGTCAAGCCACCGGAAAACTTCGGGTTCCCCCCGGTCCCGAACCATCCCGCCCACGAGGAGCAGGCCGTCGCCGAGGTTTCCCCGCAGGCGACGCCCATTGCCTTTGGATTCCTTTTCGCCGTCGGGGTGGGGTTGGCCCTGCTGGGCTACTTCCTGCTGACCAATGTCGGACCGCTGGTCATCTGGATCGCCATTGCCTTGTTCATTGCCCTGGGCCTGGATCCGATCGTTCGCTTCCTGGTGTCGCACGGCTTCTCCCGCACCGTCGGGGTGCTGCTGACGATGCTGGCACTGCTGGGCCTGGTCGCCGGATTCATCAGCAGCATCATCCCGACGATCACCGCCCAAACCACCCAGTTCATCGATGGTGCCCCGAAACTCGTTGACGACTTTCTCAGCTCGGAATTCTTCGTTTCGCTCGACAAGCAATACCAGCTCTCGGACCGGATCAACGAGGAGATCGGGAAGTTCTTCTCGGACACCGGCGCCGTCGGCGGCATCTTCGGCGGGGTGCTCGGCGTGGGCAGCGTGATCGCGCAAGGCATCTTCGGGGTGCTGATCGTGCTGGTGCTGGCCATTTACTTCTTGGCTTCGATGCCGGCGATCAAGTCCTTTGCCTACAGGCTTGCCCCGCATTCGCGCAGGGCCCGCGCCGAGGAACTCGGCGAGACGATCACCCGCTCGGTGGGCAACTACGTCATGGGCCAGGCGTTCGTCGCGCTGCTCAACGCCACGATCGCGCTGATCCTCATGAGCATCCTGAAGGTTCCCTTCGCCGCGCTGCTGACCCTTCTCGTGGCGATGCTGGCCTTCATCCCGCTGGTTGGCGCGGTGATCGCCGGAATCCTGGTTTCACTGATCTCGCTGAGCCTGGGCTGGCAGACCACCGCGATCTACGCGATCTGCTATTTCGGCTACCTGCAGATCGAGGCGTATTTCGTCTCCCCGCGGGTGATGCAAAAGGCGGTTGCGGTTCCCGGTGCAGTGGCGGTGATCTCGGTGATCGCCGGAGGCTCGCTCTTGGGTGTGGCGGGTGCGCTGATGGCCATTCCCACCGCCGCGGCGGTCATGCTGATCCTGCGTGAGGTCTTCATCACCCGGCAGGACAACCGCTGAGGTTGCTTTCCGCTCCTCAGTATCGGTAGGAGCGTGAATCCCAGCACTTGGGATGCCAATGGCGCCGGGCAGTGGCCGAGGCCGCGTCCCCGGACCAGTGGTCCGCACGCCACGCCACGAGGTGTTCGGTGCCTGGATTGATGAAATGCCCGCAGCCGGGGCACTTGTAGGTC
The DNA here is from genome assembly GCA_030540695.1 of Micrococcaceae bacterium. Lineage (GTDB taxonomy): Bacteria > Actinomycetota > Actinomycetes > Actinomycetales > Micrococcaceae > Paeniglutamicibacter. Next base: position 9,463 of record JAUNVO010000031.1, read on the forward strand.
TTGGCTGCCCCCACCGCCGAAATGCGCCGCACATGCCATTGCCCGTCCGGGGCATCCTGCAGCCGCTGGACCCCGTACCGCGCCTTTTCCAACCACGGCTCATCGGCCCCGGCTTCGGGCCGGGTCCACTTGTTGACCCGGCCCGAACGAGGTTTGGGCGTGGTGGAGCGACGTGGACGATTCGAGCGGGCCATGAGGCAATTCTGCCCCAGTTGCCCGGCGGCCGGCGCCACGGCCACGCCCGGGCAAGGCCCGTGACCGTGCCCCCGGCACCCGGTGTGCGAGTGAAACCCGGTAGAGTTCACTGCGTGCGTTTAGTGATTGCCAAGTGTTCAGTTGATTACGAGGGCCGGCTTAGGGCCCATCTCCCCCTGGCGACCCGCCTGCTAATGGTCAAGGCAGACGGGTCGGTGTTGGTGCATTCCGACGGCGGCAGCTATAAGCCGCTGAACTGGATGAGCCCACCGGCGGTGATGCGTGTGCTTGAACCCGACGAGGAACAGGCCACCGAGGGCGACATCGAGATCTGGCATGTCGCCAACCAGAAGTCCGATGACCGCCTGGTGGTGCACATCAAGGAGATCCTCCACGACACCGCCCACAACCTGGGCACGGATCCCGGGCTCATCAAGGACGGGGTCGAGTCCGACCTGCAGCGCCTGCTCGCCGAGCAGATCGAGACGCTCGGCGCCGGCTACACGCTGATCCGCCGCGAATACATGACGGCCATCGGTCCGGTGGACATCTTGGCGCGCGACGCGGAGGGTGCCACGGTCGCCATCGAGCTCAAGCGCCGCGGGGACATCGACGGTGTCGAGCAACTCACCCGCTACCTGGAACTGCTCAACCGCGACCCGCTGCTCAAGCCGGTGCGTGGCGTCTTCGCCGCCCAGAAGATCAAGCCGCAGGCCCGCACCCTGGCCGCGGACCGCGGGATCGACTGCCTGGTCCTTGACTACGACGCCATGCGCGGTGTCGACGACGTGGCGTCCAGGCTCTTCTAGGGATCCGGAACCGATCGCAGCCATCACCGGGCGATCGGCCCACCCGGCGCCCGGTGCCGGTCATGGCCTGAGCGGCGGCACCAACGTTGTGGCGTGTATGCCGGTGCCGGAAGTGCCACCGACCTAGACTGGTTCCATGACACCCACCGATTCACTCGACCGTTACGCACTGACCGGACGACTCGTCTCCCCCGGCAGGGATATCACCACCGGCATTGTTGCCGTGGAGGGCAACCGCATCGCGTTCGCCGGAGATGTGCGTGAGTTCTCCTTCTT
>JAUNVO010000031.1:10842-22088 GCA_030540695.1 Micrococcaceae bacterium
GTTCGCCCAGCGCGGGGAAATCGCCGGCATCCACGCCGAAGGCCCATTCCTGTCCACCGAGCGCTGCGGTGCCCAGGACCCCGCCTTTCTCAGCGACCCGGAACCCGACTTTGTCGATGACCTCATAGATGCCTCCGCGGGGCAGCTGCGCACGATGACCTACGCCCCGGAGCGCCCCGGAGCCGACAAACTGCTTGAGCAACTGGTCTCCCAGGGAGTCGTTCCTTCCCTGGGGCACACGGACGCCGATGCGGCAACGACCACGGAGTCCTTGTCCCTGGCCCGAGAGGAGCTGGCAAGCGCCGGCGTCGACGGATTCACCGAACGCCCCACGGTCACCCACTTGTTCAACGGCATGCCGCCCATGCACCACCGTGCACCGGGTCCCGTTGCCGCGTGCCTGGGCATGGCGGCCCAGGGGAAGATCATCGTTGAGCTGATCGCCGACGGCGTGCATCTTGACCCGGATATGGTTCGCTCCATGTTCGAGCTCGTCGGGGCCGAATCCATTGCGTTGGTCACCGACTCGATGGCAGCCACGGGTTTGGCCGACGGGCAGTACGAGTTGGGTCCGGCCAAGGTGACCGTTTCCGGTGGCGAAGCCCGCCTGAGCTCCAACGGCTCGCTGGCCGGAGGCACCGCAAGCATGCTCGATGTCCTGCGTGCAACGGTGGCAGCGGGAGTGGAACTCGCAGACGCGCTGCTTTCGGCCACCAAGGTGCCCGCCAGCGTCTTGGGCCTGATCGATGAAGCAGGCCGCCTGCACCAGGGCTTCGCCGCGGACATGCTGGTGCTGGATGCCGAGCTGAACCTGCAGCAGGTCATACGCAATGGCGAATACCTGGAGCAGCTCCCCGCACCGACCCAAAAGCCTTAGCCGGCATCCAGGTGTCCGCATATCGCCACGGAGGTGCCCATGCGCACCTTGGACGCCAGCGGCGCCGGGATCATCGCGGGGCTGCAGGCCGCCCGCGATGCGACGTCTCCCACGTACGTCCATGCCCGGGGTGTTGACCCAAGTCACACCATTGTGTGATGCTTGACTCAGTCTTTGTGTTGGTTAGACATACCCGCCAAAGCAGTGCTGCGGGTGTGAAGTAGCTGGGGCGATTGGGTCATTCCACGCCATAGATCTTCTCACTTGGGTACCTCTTGGCCGCTGCACAGTGCAACGGCCTGATTTTCGCACTAATGAGGAGAAATACATGGCTCAGGGAACCGTGAAGTGGTTTAACGCCGAAAAGGGATTCGGATTCATCACTCCCGATGGCGCCGAGGCTGACGTTTTCGTGCACTACTCGGAAATCCAGACCAACGGATTCCGCACGCTGGAAGAAAACCAGCGCGTGGAGTTCGAAGTTGGAGAAGGCGCCAAGGGGCCCCAGGCCACCGGCGTTGTCGGTCTCTAAGGACTTCACAGCATCTTTGAACTGCTCGCCACCTGGGGAACGTGCCTAAGCCGCACCGGTAACCAGACGGCGACGTCGTAAGAAGACAAAAGCTTGGGGCGGGATGATTCAATCATCCCGCCCCAAGCTTTTGTCTTGTTCTTTCAGTCCTGCCGCCAAGTACCGACTCCGGCGACGGGGCCGGCTTCCAACCACGCCGAAAGGCCGTTGTAGGTTTGGTAGTCCATGGCGATGAGGATTTCTCGGTCTTCATAGCCCATCATGACGATGACGCTTCCCGGCTGCACCAGGTGCTTTTCCTCTTCCTCGGGCCGTCTCCAGCCGTCGATCCGGATCGAGGTCCGCAGCAGGCGTTGCACGGGGATCGGGGAGACCGAGAAGAGCTTGAGGAACTCAAGCTCTCCGGCCCCATAACGGGCAATCGCCATCATCCACTTCCCGGGGGTGGTGGAGATGGAAGCATCGAACGTGCCAAGAGTGCGCCGCAATTGAATGCGGCGCACTCCCATGGCACCCAGGAACATCATCACCAGCAGCAGTGCCGCCAATACGATGAGGACAGGAATGCCGAGTTCGTTCAAGGTGGTTCTATCGAGTTCCCGCCGAGGCAGACTGCGCCATGACGGCGTTGTCGGCAACGATCACGACGCGGTCGGTATCGACGGAGAAGAATCCGCCGTCAACCTGGACCGTGAACCGGGACCCGGAAACCGGATCGATTTCCAGATCACCGGCAGCCAGGACGGCCAACATCGGCACGTGACCGGGAAGGATCCCGATCTCGCCGTTGCTGGTGCGTCCCTTGACCAGTTTTGCGGCTCCGGACCACACGAAGTGATCGGCAGCAACAATTTCGACTTGGAGTTCGGCCATGGTTACTTGGTCGATTCCTGGATCTTGGCCCACTGGCGTTCGACATCGTCCATGCCGCCAATGTTGAAGAATGCCTGCTCGGCGATGTGGTCAACGTCGCCGTCGCAGATGGCCGTGAAGCCTTCGATGGTGTCCTTGATGGCAACCGTCGAACCCTCGACACCGGTGAACTGCTTGGCAGTGTAGGTGTTCTGGGACAGGAACTGCTGCAGGCGACGAGCGCGCGATACAACGATCTTGTCTTCTTCGGAGAGTTCGTCGACACCGAGGATGGCGATGATGTCTTGCAGTTCCTTGTTCTTCTGGAGGATCTGCTTGACGCGCACGGCGGTGTTGTAGTGGTCGTGACCGACGTACTGCGGGTCAAGGATGCGCGACGTGGAGGTCAGCGGATCGATGGCCGGGTACAGTCCACGCGAAGCGATTTCACGGGAAAGTTCCGTGGTCGCGTCCAAGTGGGCGAAGGTCGCTGCCGGGGCCGGGTCGGTGTAGTCATCGGCAGGCACGTATACGGCCTGCATCGACGTGATCGAGTGGCCCTTGGTCGAGGTGATGCGCTCCTGCAGGAGACCCATCTCATCGGCCAGGTTCGGCTGGTAGCCCACGGCCGAGGGCATGCGGCCCAGCAGGGTCGACACCTCGGACCCGGCCTGGGTGAAGCGGAAGATGTTGTCGATGAAGAGCAACACGTCCTGGTTCTGGACATCGCGGAAGTACTCCGCCATGGTCAGTGCCGACAGGGCAACGCGAAGACGCGTGCCTGGCGGCTCATCCATCTGTCCGAACACCAAGGCGGTGTCCTTCAAGACGTTGGCTTCTTCCATTTCGACCCAGAGGTCGTTGCCTTCACGGGTGCGCTCGCCAACACCGGCGAATACCGAGGTACCACCGAAGTTACGGGCAACACGGGTGATCATTTCCTGGATCAACACGGTCTTGCCAACGCCGGCGCCACCGAACAGTCCGATCTTGCCACCCTTGATGTAAGGGGTCAGAAGGTCAATGGACTTGATGCCGGTTTCCAGCATTTCGGTCGAACCTTCAAGGCTCGCAAAGCTCGGGGGCTTGCGGTGGATCGGCCAGCGTTCGGTGAACTGGATCTCCGAGGCCGGAACATCCAGGGGCTCGCCCAGGACGTTGAAGATGTGGCCCTTGACCCCGTCGCCTACCGGCACGGAGATCGCGGAACCCGAATCGATCACCGAGGTGCCGCGGACAAGTCCGTCGGTGGCCTGCAGGGCGATCGCACGAACCAGCGAGTCACCGAGGTGCTGGCTGGTTTCGAAGGTGATGGTCTTGGTCTCGCCGTTGAGGGTGATCTCAGCGGTAAGAGCGTTGTAAATGGCCGGCAGGGAGTCGGCGGGGAATTCGACGTCGACAACCGGGCCGATAACGCGTGCGATACGGCCGGTTGCACCGGTCGTAGCAGCGGTACCCTGCTCGTTAAGTTGGGCAGTCATCTCTCTCACTTCACTTGTGTAGATGGCGTGGATGTAAGTCTGTAGGAATAACCGGTTACGCGTTCAGCGCGTCAGCGCCGGCAACGATCTCGGAGAGTTCCTGGGTAACCTCGGCCTGGCGGGCGTTGTTACGAAGACGCGTGTACTTCTTGATCAGGTCGTTGGCGTTGTCGCCAGCCGACTTCATCGCGCGCTGGCGTGCCGCGAGCTCGGAAGCCGCCGCCTGCAACATGGCGTTGAAGATACGTGACTCGATGTACCGCGGAAGCAGTGCGTCAAGCACGTCCTCCGGTTCCGGCTCGTATTCGTAGAGCGGCAGCAGTTCGTCGGCAGGAGTCTCGGACTCCTCCTCGACAACCTCTAGCGGCAGCAAACGAATGACCGTCGGTTCCTGAACGACCATCGACTTGAACTGGGTGAAAACAACATGGATCTCATCCACGCCACCTGATTCAAATTCGTCGGCGAAGTCCTTGAGCAGGACCTCGCGCAGTTCGCGTGCGGTTTCAAACTCCGGGGCGTCGGTTCCGCCGGTCCACACCTTCGCGTATTCGCGTCCACGGAAATCGAAGTACGCCTGAGCCTTGCGGCCGACCAGGTAGGTCTTGACGTCTTTGCCTTCTGAGTGGAGCAGTTCAACGAGGTGCTCTGCCTGCTTCAAGACGCCGGCGGAGTAGGACCCGGCGAGTCCGCGGTCCGAAGTCATCACCAGGACTGCCGCGCGACGGATTGATTCCGGCTCGGTGGTCAGCGGGTGATCGATTTCGGACTGTGACGCGACGGCAGTAACAGCACGGGTAATCGCATTGGCATACGGCAGCGATGCCGAGACACGCGCACGCGCCTTGCCAATACGGGAAGTAGCGATCAGTTCCATCGCCTTGAAGATCTTGCCCATCGACGTTGTCGATGCAATCTTCTGGCGGTAGACCCGAATCTGGGCTCCCATGTTTGTCCTTTCCTTATCCCTTTGCAGCGGTTGCCGCACCACGCTTGGCGGCGCGGCAACCCCTACTCAAAGGTGATGTCAGCGCTTTTGCTTGACAATCTTTTCCTGGTCGACGGAACCTTCGGCCAACGCGTCGAATGCCTCGCTGCCTGCGGCAACGAGTCCGTCCTCGCCCTCGCCGAAGAAGCCCTCCTTGAAGGAGCCGATCTCGGTCTTGAGCGATTCGACGGTTTCGTTCTCGAGCTTGCCGGTCTCAGCAATCACCGTGAGCACGTTGGTGCGGTGGCGAAGGTGGGCCAGGAAGTCGGTTTCGAAGCGGCGGACGTCTTCAACCGGGACATCGTCCAGGTAGCCGTTGGTGCCGGCCCAGACGGAGACAACCTGGTCTTCGACGGGGAACGGAGCGTACTGGCCCTGCTTGAGCAGTTCCATCAGGCGTGCACCACGGGTGAGCTGCTGCTTGGAAGCGGCATCCAGGTCCGAGGCAAACATGGCGAAAGCCTGCATGTCGCGGTACTGGGCCAATTCCAGCTTCAACGTACCGGCAACCTTCTTCATGGCCTTGACCTGTGCCGAACCGCCAACGCGGGACACCGAAACGCCCACGTCGACTGCCGGGCGCTGGTTGGCGTTGAAGAGGTCCGACTGCAGGAAGATCTGGCCGTCGGTGATGGAAATGACGTTGGTCGGAATGAAGGCCGACACGTCATTTGCCTTCGTTTCAATGATCGGAAGACCTGTCATCGAACCGGCACCGAGCTCGTCGGAGAGCTTTGCACAACGCTCAAGCAAGCGCGAGTGCAAGTAGAACACGTCGCCCGGGTAGGCTTCGCGTCCCGGCGGGCGGCGCAGCAGCAGCGACACGGCGCGGTAGGCTTCTGCCTGCTTGGACAGATCGTCAAAGACGATCAGGACGTGCTTGCCGTCGTACATCCAGTGCTGGCCGATGGCCGAGCCGGCGTACGGTGCCAAGTACTTGAAACCGGCCGGGTCCGAGGCCGGGGAGGCCACGATGGTGGTGTACTCCAGCGCGCCGTTGTCCTCAAGGGTCTGGCGCACCGCGGCAATGGTCGAAGCCTTCTGACCAATTGCCACGTAGATGCAGCGGACCTGCTTGTTGGTGTCCCCCGAAGCCCAGTTGGCCTTCTGGTTGATGATCGCATCCACGGCCAGGGCGGTCTTGCCGGTCTGGCGGTCGCCAATGATCAGCTGACGCTGGCCACGGCCGATCGGGATCATCGCGTCGATGGCCTTCATGCCGGTCTGCAGCGGTTCGTGAACCGACTTGCGCTGCGTCACGCCCGGTGCCTGGGTCTCCAGTGCACGACGGCCGGTGGACGCAATCGGTCCCAGGTCATCGATCGGCTCGCCCAGCGGGTCCACCACGCGGCCCAGGAAGGCGTCGCCCACCGGAACCGAGAGGATCTCCCCGGTGCGCTCGACGCGCTGGCCTTCGGCAATGCCGGTGAAGTCGCCCAAGACGACAACACCGATATCGCGGGTGTCAAGGTTCTGGGCCAGGCCCAGGGTGCCGTCTTCGAAGCGAAGCAGCTCATTTGCCATGACGGAGGGAAGACCCTCCACCTTGGCGATACCGTCACTTGCCGTGGTTACGCGGCCGACCTCGGTGCGCTCAGCTTTGCCCGGTTCGTAGGACGCTGCGAACTCATTCAAGGCATGGCGGACGTCGTCGGCGTTGATGGTCAAATCGGCCATCTGCAGTCCCTGCTCTCCTAAGTTGTGATTGCCGCGCACACGTATGTGTGCGGCAACCGAAATTTGATTCAGTCTATGGTGACTGGCTGGCAAGGCAGACCCGTAAGGGCGTCTGCCTAGCCTGCCAACCTGCGGCGCAGATCCGAGACGCGGGTGGCGATGGTTGCGTCAACAACCTCATCGCCCACCTTCACGCGGATTCCGCCGACTAGTGCCGGGTCAATGGTCACGTTGATGTTCAGTTCCCGGCCGTAAAGGTTGTTCAGGCCTGCCTGCAGGCGCGTGAACTGCTCGTCGGTGAGCTCACGGGTGACGCTCACCTGGGCAATCCATCGCTCCTGACGCTTTGCCACCAATTCCACGAAGCGCTCCACCAACGCAACGGGCTTGAGCCCGCGCGGGGAAGCAACGGCCTGGCGGATCAGCAGTGCAGATGCGGCACCGGCAGTCGGGACAAGCTTGAGCGCCAGGGCGCTCTTTGCCTCGACGGTTGCCTGTGCATCATCAAGGGCACGCTGAAGATCATGACTGGACCCCACAACACGGATGAACGCGAAGAGGTCTTCTTCGAGCCTCTCCAGGCCGGCGGTACCGTCAAGACGCTCGGCGACCGCGATGGCGGTGGTTGCCGCCAGGGTCTCCAGTGCATCGCCAATGTCTCGTGCCGAGCTCCAGCGCGAGGAGGCCAGGTCCGCGACGGTGGCTTCGGCATCGGCCGAAATCTTTCCGCGCAGCAGCTGGGCAACAATCCCGGCCTTGTCTTGGGCCGAACGGGCTGGATCAGTCAGTGCGCGACGCAGGCCGGCGTTGCTGTCCAAGACCCCGAGGGCCGCGAACAGCTCTTCGGACAACTCCAAGGACGCATGTGCAAGCTTGGTTTCCAACGACGTCAGCGCCGCGGCCAGAGACTCGCTCGATACACTTGCCATTAGTTCGATGCACCCGCGTTCTGCTGGTTTTCCAGATCGGCCAGGAACGTATCGACCACGCGAGCTGCTCGCTCGTCGTTCTCAAGAGCGTCATCGACGATCTTGCTAGCCAACGAGGTTGCCAGGGTGCCGACTTCGCTGCGCAGCGAGGTAACTGCTGCAATGCGCTCGGCTTCGATCGCACGGTGGGCCTGCTCGGTGATACGAGCCGACTCCTCCGCTGCCTTGGCCTTGAGCTCCGCAAGAATCTGGGCACCTTCTCCGCGCGCATCCTCACGGATGCGGTTGGCTTCGGTGCGTGCTTCAAGCAGCTGGGCCTTGTACTGCTCCAGGGTCGCGTTGGCTTCGGCCTGTGCGGCTTCAGCCTTCTCAAGTCCACCCTCGATGGCCGTGACACGGTCCTGGTAGGACTTCTCGAATGCCGGGGCAATGTACTTGACCACCAAGAACAGCAGGACAGCAAAGCCTGCGGCGGTGACAAGAATTTCCCACGGGTTCGGAAGCAGCGGGTTTGCGGCCGCATCTGCAGCGAGGATCAATTCGTTGCTGATCATTCTCACTCTTCCTTATCTCTTAAGTTCCAAATTGCAATGGCGCCTGCGACAGTGGCAGGGCCACCACCAAGGGGAACTAGGCGCCGATGACGAAGGCGAAGACCAAGCCCAGGATGGCAAGGGCTTCGGTCAGGGCGAAGCCCAACAGAGCGATGGGCTGCAGGATGCGCTGTGCTTCCGGCTGACGAGCTACGCCATTGATGTAGGCGGCGAAGATCATGCCCACGCCGATGGCGGAGCCGATTGCTGCCAGGCCGTAGCCGATCATGTTAAGGGAGCCGTGGAGTTCCATTTCGTTCCTTTCAAGATACCGACCCTTTGTCGGCAGGTTGTGAGGTCATTCCCTGTTGAAGGGGAAAACTGTGTTGCTGGTAGAGCGGGCCCTTATTTAGTGGGCGTCTGCATCCAGGGCACCCTGGATGTAGATGGCGGTCAGCAGGGCGAAGACAAACGCCTGCAGGACCATGATCAAGAGTTCAAGGAAGTACATTGCCACCGAGCCGACGATGACCAGGACGCCGACACCGTTCATGGCCAGGGAATCCTGGACCACGATCAGGTGGCGCGCACCGGTTGCCGCAAGCATCACGATCATGTGGCCGGCAAGCATGGTGGCCATCAGACGCAAGGAGTGGGTCAACGGGCGGACGATGAAGTTGGAAATGATTTCCAACGGCACCATCAGCGGCATGATCCAGCCAGGGACGCCCGAGGGGACAACGGCCAGCTTGAAGTAGCGGATGCCGTGGTTCTTCACGCCGACCGCGATCCATGTGCCATAGATGATGAGCGCCATGGCGTAGGCGGAGCCCGCGTGGGAGAAGGAAGGAAGCTGAAGGAACGGGATGGCCCCGAACAGGTTGTTCAGCAGGACGAAGAAGAAGGTGGCGAACAGCAGCGGGACCCACGGGCGGAAGTTCTTTTCGCCGATGATGTCGCGGCCGATGCCGTTACGGACGAAGCCGTAGGCACTTTCGGCCAGGAACTGTGTCTTGCCTGGAACAAGCTTCGGATTCTTGATGGCGGCCTTGAAGAACCACACGATCAAAATGACCGAAAGGATGATCATGATCATCTGCTTGCCGAAACCGGTACCGTACTCGGCTAACCAGGGCAGCACCTCAGGAAGGTGGGTGTCGGATATCGACGGCGGAATATATGGTTCTGTGGCCGTCGGAAGCGCAAACGCGGTCAACGCGCTGTCCTCTCTGCAGTTTCGGTCGTGGGGCAAATTCGGTGTTTCGGCGCAGTGCGCCGCTCACCGTGTGAAGTTCTAATGGTCGATCTCATCGTGTGGCGGGAACCCGCGGCGTCGATGCCGCACATGATGGCGAGCCAGAAACAATCCTGCAGTTGCGCCTAGCAGCGCACCGAGGAAAACAATCCAGCGGGTGTCCAGCAAAAGATCCAGACCCCACCCTATCAAACCCCACGCCATGAGCCCGCCAACTGCGTAGTTGACATACTCTCGGGCGGGCGCCGGGTTTGGCCCCTGTCCGGGTGCGGTTTCATGCTCGTCCATCCGGGCCTCCAGCCGAAGCCGGGGAGGAAGGTTCCTCGGTGTTGAAAATGGGAAGCCTTGCCTTGGAAAAAGCGCGGATCTCCCCCGCCTGCCACAACACCAGGGACCCCAGTGCCCCCCACATGAAATAGGGAACCAGGACCCAGTCCGGAAGGCCGGAGAACACGACAAGCAAGGCCATCGCGACAAGCTTGGCCACGTACATGAACAAGAACGCCGGAATGGCCCAGGAGCCGCGATAGCGCCCTGCCCACTCGGCAACCAGCAGGCTCACGCCAAAGAACACGACGATCAACGCACACCCGAAGGCGAGCGAGCCGGCTTCGGTTGCACCGAGTACGGGCCACGCCAGCAGGGAAGCGGCCAAGCCAACACCAACGGTGTAGATCAGGCAGGTCTTGAGGATCCCCATCCAGGGGGAACGCGGAGCCGCGGATGCGACGAACGCACCACCGGCCTTGGAACCGCGCTCCGGCTTGGTCATGTAATCGGGTTTCCTTGCATACGGCTGCACCTGCGTGGAACTGGCACATGCACGGCGTTGAGATTGCTTGGGGTGGGTCCGCGGTGAAGCGGACTCTCGAATTCTACACGAGATAGAAGAGCGGCTCGACCCGGCGCCCGACCGGCATTCCGGCCAGGCAAGCGGCTATTCCCCGGAGGGCTGGGCACTCTTCTGGCGGAGCCTGCCGACCCATGGCCACCACGTGATCAACGTCACGCATACGAAGGCCGCAACATAAAGCGGAATGGCGATCGCGCGGTTGGCCAGGGAGATGACAACGACCCCCGAGGCAATGAGCATCGCCCACAGGTACAGGATGATGACCACGGCCCGCGGGCTGTGCCCGAGGTCCACCAGTCGATGGTGGATGTGCCCGCGGTCGGCGCTGAACGGGGACTTGAACTTGGCCGTTCGCCTGATCACCGACATCAACAAATCAAGGTAGGGCAGCACGATCACGGCAACCGGCAGGATCACGGGCATGAAGGCCGGGACGTTGCGGAAACGGAAGGCGTCCTCCCCCAGCACGTCACCGGTGACCGCGAGCGTCGCCACGGCAAAAAGCAGCCCGATGGCCAGCACCCCGGTCTCGCCCATGAAGATGGATGCGGGCTGGAAGTTATGCGGCAGGAAGCCCAGGGTGGCCCCGAGCAGCACGGCGCAGAGCAATGCGGAGAAGTTGGCGTAGTCCTCCGCGCTGACGCGGGTGGCCAGCAGGTAGCTGTAGGTGAAGAAGGTGGCGGCCCCGATGGCCGATATCCCCGCGGCCAGGCCGTCCAGGCCGTCCACGAAGTTGATCGCGTTCATCGTGCCCACGATGATCAGCACCGTAACCACCACCTGGAGCACCGGGGAATCAAAGTGCAGCGTCCCCACCGGCAGCGCCTTGAGCAGGATCCCGTGCGAGACGATGACCAGCCCGACGCCGATCTGTCCAATGAGCTTGATCCACCACCTCAGGTCGATCAGGTCATCCAATACGCCCATCACCAAAATGATGCCCAGGGCGATCAGCACGCCCTTGATGGGTTCGGGAGACCTGAAGATCCCGGAGAAGAACGGGATCTGCCAGGCCACCGAGACCCCCAGGTACAGGGCGCCGATGATGGCGACCCCGCCGAGCTTGGGTGTGGGGGTCTGGTGGAAGTCCCTGGCACGCACCGGGGTAGGGGGCATGAGGTACACGCCCAGGACACGGAGCAACGGAGTGAGCAGATACGAGGTCATGAACGTGACCCCGATCAGCAGGAGGTAGCTACTCATGATGCCCGGGCGGACTCCCCCGGGCCGTCGCCGTCTTGGGCGTCGATGTTGCTCCCGGTCCCGTCC
>JAUNVO010000307.1 GCA_030540695.1 Micrococcaceae bacterium
AACTCGGCTCCGGCTCACTCGGCGCCGTCGGGATCTGCGGTGGCGGCGGACAGGGCAGCGCCGTGGTTCTGCGCGCGCTCTAGTCGACTCGGCAAAGCCAGCTATTGCCGCCCAAGGGGGCTCCCGGGTTTCATACCCGGGAGCCCCCCTTTGCGTGGCGTGCGCGATGTTGCTGGTTCAACATGGTCCTGCGCCCCCGGGCACGGGGATTGCCGCGCTGGGGGCGACGCCGGACCGAAGGCTCCCTAAGGCCCGGTCTCACTCGGGGGTGACGTATGCCCCGGCGATGCCGCCGTCGACAAGGAACTGGCTTGCCGTGATGAACGATGAATCATCCGACGCAAGAAAAGCCACCGCGGCAGCCAACTCGTCAGGATCGGCGAACCGCCCCAGAGGCACATGGACCAAACGGCGGGCGGCCTTTTCGGGATCCTTGGCAAAGAGCTCCTTGAGCAACGGGGTATTCACCGGACCGGGACACAGCGCGTTGACCCTAATGCCCTGGCGCGCGAATTCGACGCCAAGTTCACGGCTCATCGAGAGCACACCTCCCTTTGAGGCGGAATAGGAGATCTGCGATGTCGCCGCTCCCATCACCGCAACGAACGATGCCGTGTTGATGATTGAACCGCGCTGCTGTTCGATCATGTACGGGATGACGTGCTTGCAGCAGTAGAAGACGCTGGTCAGGTTGACTTCCTGGACCTTGCGCCAGGCCTCGATCCCGGTGTCCAGGATGGAGGCGTCATCGGCCGGCGAAATCCCCGCGTTGTTGAACGCGATATCAACGCTGCCGTATCTCTCCTTGGTGACCTTGAAGACGTTGATGACATCTTCCTCGTCGGTGACGTCGGTGCGGACGAAGATTCCTCCGACCGCGTCGGCAGCTGCCTGGCCAACTTCCGGCGAACAGATGTCGGCGATGACGACCTTGGCCCCCTCGTGTGCCAACCGTTTTGCCGTAGCCAGTCCAATACCTGAAGCTCCACCGGTGATCACGGCGCTGCGACCCTCAAGCCGATTGCTGACAAGGCCGTTATATGGAGCTGGGTTGTTCTCGGTCATCTTGATTCTCCTTGGATGTGTTGCTGCTGTGCATTGCTGTCGGTGCGCCACCGTGGCGCCAACAGTCCTAATCGGTCGCGATGAACACGTTCTTGACTTCGCTGAATGAGTCCAGCGCGTCCGGGCCCAGCTCGCGCCCCAGCCCCGACTGTTTGTATCCGCCAAACGGGGTGGAATAGCGGACCGACGCATGTGAATTGACCGAGAGGTTTCCCGCGTCGATGCCGCGCGAAACTCGCAGGGCCCGTCCGACATCACGGGTCCAGATCGACCCGGACAGACCGAACCTCGAATCGTTGGCAATCCGCAGTGCGTCGGCTTCGTCCTCGAACGGCACGACGGTGACCACCGGGCCGAATATCTCTTCCTGGACCGATCGGGCCGATGGATCGGTGGGGGTCAGCACCGTGGGCGGGAACCAGAAACCCGGTCCCCCGGGCGCCGTTCCCTGAAAAGCCACCTCGGCGGTGGCTTTTCCCGCCGAGTCAAAGACGAACGAGGAGACCGTATCGTGCTGGTTCGCGGAAATAAGGGGCCCCATCTGGGTCTCCGCCGCGTTGGGATCCCCCACGACGAAGCCCTTGACGGCAGGTTCCAAGTAGCCCATGAACGTCTCATAGGCACTTCGTTGGACCAGGATCCGTGAACGGGCACAGCAATCTTGGCCGGCATTGTCAAAGACACCGCCGGGGGCGCTGATCGCGGCTTTCTCGAGGTCCGCGTCGGCAAAAACGATGTTGGCGCTCTTGCCGCCCAGTTCAAGGGTCACTCGCTTAACCTGCTCCGCGCAGCCGGCCATGATCCGCTTTCCGACTCCCGTGGACCCGGTGAAGACCACTTTTCGGACCGCCGGATGGCTCACGAACCGTTCACCCACCACAGATCCCTTGCCGGGGAGCACCGTGAAGACGCCGTCGGGGATTCCCGCTTCACGGGCCAGCTCACCGAGCCGGATGGCCGTCAAGGGCGTGAGCTCCGCGGGTTTGAGCACCACGGTGTTTCCTGCCGCCAAGGCCGGGGCGAAGCCCCAGGCGGCAATCGGCATGGGGAAGTTCCACGGGACGATCACCCCGACAACGCCCAGCGGTTCGTGAAAGGTCAGATCCACCCCGCCGGCAACAGGGATCTGCAGTCCGGTATGCCGTTCGGGCGCCGCGGAATAGTAGGTCAAGACGTCGCGCACGTTCCCCGCTTCCCAGCGAGCGTTGCCGATGGTGTGCCCGGCGTTTGCGACCTCCAGGGAAGCCAGGTTTTCCAGGTCCCCCTCCACCGCTGCGGCGAAGCGGCGCAGCAAGAGCGCGCGGTCACCGGGTGCGACGTCGCGCCACGTGGTGAACGCGGCGGCCGCGGCAGCGATGGCGCGGTCGGTTCGGTGCACATCGGCAAGCTCCACGTCTTGGATGGCTGCGCCAGTGGCGGGGTTGATGACGGTGAAGATACTCATGCAGGGCTCTCCTGTTGGTGTTCGTAACGATATTTCTTGGCGGCTTCGACGAATCCCTCAAACAGACGGGCATCACCGGGGTTTTCCTCGGGATGGAACTGCACGCCCAACACCCAACCGGCGGCGGTGGGGCACTCGACAACTTCAATGGTTCCGTCCGCGGCCCGCGCCGTGACCACCAACCCCGCTCCCAACCGGTCCACTGATTGGTGGTGGTAGCACGGCGCTTGGGCCGTGGCACCAAGCAATTCCCGGGCCAGGGTTCCCTTTTCCGTGGTGAATCCAACAGTCCCGAATACCCCCGGCGCCGGTTGGTAGTTGGACTC
>JAUNVO010000308.1 GCA_030540695.1 Micrococcaceae bacterium
CCCAAGCTGTGCTTGGGACTCGAATCCTCTCATGTTCCCGCCGACTTCCACGCTGAAACCCGTGATATGTCGCCAACGCCGGTCCCGACGGACCCAACCCTGGACGGCGAATCCTGGCTGCGTCCTTACTCTGTGAACGTTGAAGAAACTTCTTCCCCATTAACGCTCTGCACCTTCCAGGTGCCGCTGTCGTTCTCGTTGTCAATCAGCGAGATCGAGCCATTGTGAATACTGTCGAACCGGCGCCCTGCGAGCGCTGAGAGCGTATACCGAATAATCGTTCCATGGCATACCACCGCGACGTTCCCTCCCGGAAAATCTTTGGCTATTCGTTCGATCGCGGAGCGACCACGTGCCACCACGGATTCCAGTGTTTCTATTCCGCCTCCGGTCTTGTTTGGCCAGAGTTTCTCCGAATCTTCAACGCGCATGCCTTCGGCCTGGCCGTAATCACGCTCTATCAGTTCGTCATAGCTCTGTCCCAGCTCAATACCCAGGCCAGAGGCGATGATTTCAGCTGTCTGCCTCGCTCGGGACAAGGGGGAGCTAACAACGACGTCCCAGGTGCTTGCACCGAGAGCCGCCACGGCCTCGCGAGCCTGTTGCCTTCCCAGCTCGTTCAGCGGAATGTCGCTTGACCCTTGCAACCGGTCTTCGGCGTTCCAGTTGGTTTGGCCATGACGGATGAATCCAATTCTCATTCTTCCATTCTCCTTCTTTTGTTCCCAACCCGACCACTCATTACTTCAGTTGGCACGAAGCCTTGAGGACATGGTTTTCCATCCGGAAGCAGTGGGCGGCCCAAGAGTCCGGAGTTCACCGATCGGCGACGTCAGTGCCACGAGTCAGAGGCCCCTTCGCCAAATTTTGATCCCGACGTCAAGCAATCGAAGCGTATCGTCGGTTACCGCCGGTTTACCGCCGGAGCCTTCGCAGCATCCTGACCAAGGTTTACCGGCGGTCAAGGTCGCGCTGCTGCCATGGCATAGATTGGGTGAATGACCACCACCGAGGAAGCCTTTTCCATCACTGTCAATGAATCGACGATCTCCGCGCTCTTCGCTGAACCTGATGAATCCCTGGCCACGGTCGTGGTGGCACACGGAGCCGGTGCCGGCATGAATCACCCGTTCCTCACGGGCCTTACCCAAGCCCTGAATGATCTCGGTCTCTCCACCTTGCGTTTCAATTTTCCCTATATGGAGGCCGGCAAGAAGTTTCCGGATAAGCCTCCTGCCGCAATCGCAACATGGCGTGCGGCCATGGGCGCTGCGAGGGATCGATCTTCAGGTCGTGGGGTTTTTGCCTCGGGGAAGTCATTTGGCGGACGCATGGCATCCATGGCCGCTGCCGAGGGAATGGACGCAGCCGGATTGGTGTTCCTGGGCTATCCGTTGCATGCACCCAAGAAACCGGAAAAACTGCGCGACGAGCATCTCTACGGGTTGGAGCTTCCCTTGTTGTTTCTTCAGGGAACGCGCGACCCGTTTGCCCGGCCGGGGGAACTGGAACCAGTGGTTGCGCGTATCGGGCCCCAGGCCAAGTTGGAATGGTTCGAAGGCGGGGACCATTCGTTCAAGGTTGCTTGGTCCAAACGAACCATTTCGCAAGACGGTGAGTTGCTGGCGGCCCCGGTAGCTGCATTCGTTCGCGCCAACTCCTGGACGACTGCAGGATAAGAGGAATCGGGTACCTCCACAAAGGACAATGGCGGCACCAGCAAGGTCTTTGCTGGTGCCGCCATTGCGGCTTCACCGATAAGGCCCTGTCTTTAAAACTAGTTCCAGATGTCGTCCCCGCGCAAGGACGCATCGGCGCCGCCGTCTGCGTAGATGGTCTGACCGGTGACGTGCGTGTTCTCTTCGCTGGTCAACCAGGCAAGCAAGCGGGCCAGGACGATCGGCTCCGAGTGGTAGTTCAACGGCATGGGAACGTGGCTGTCCGTCATTTCGCGGCCCTCGGGGGTGGAGAGCAGCTCGGCGGTCATCGGCGAGACCACTGTTCCCGGTGCGATGGCGTTCAGCGGGATGCCGGCACCTGCCCACGTCTCGGTGATGCATTCGCGACGAACCCAGCGGGAGAGTGCACGCTTACTCGAGGGGTAGTTCAGGTAGGCCGGGCCGGGCCCCTCCTCTGCCAATGCCGCTCCAATCTTGACCGCTGACTCTTCGTCACCGGCCAGCATCGCATCGACGAGTTCGGCCGAATTCGGCTGCAGAGACGCCATGGAGCTCACTACGACAGCACGCGGGGAATCGCTCTTGGCTAGTGCCGGGGCCAGATGCTCCAGGAACTCGGTCACACCGAAGTAGTTGACCTTGACCGTCAGCGGCGATGGCGCGGCGATGCCGGCACAAGCAATCACTGCATCGATCTTGCCGTCGGCAAGCTCAAGCGCTTTCCGTGCCGCGGCAACGCGTCCCTCGGAGGTGCTCAGGTCCGCTTCCACTTCCGCGCCACGAAGGTCGACACCGATGACGGCCTCTCCGCGTTCACGCAGCAACTGCGCGGTCGATGCCCCGATTCCCGAACCTGCTCCAGTGATGATGTACGTACGGCTCACGTTGCTTCTCCTTCATTGACGTCCAAGTCGGACCATTCGTAGGGGATACGGACGAATCCGGTTCGGCGGACTGCGCCTCCCCCGGGGATGCCAGCGCTAGGCTTGCCGCCCTACGACAACAATATCACTTTTACTGTCTTTACGACAGTATTTTGAGCAACCATGGGTTGCCTCTCAACCCGAGTGTCAGCTTAAATGCCGTGGCACCCATTGAAACCCAAATGGTTACACCCGAGCCCACGCCCATCCTCACCCCCCCCCGCGCTAAA
>JAUNVO010000309.1 GCA_030540695.1 Micrococcaceae bacterium
ATCGCGCGCACCTTTGACACCGATGTCAACGTCCTGGCCGGTTCCGTCGAGCAGCTCGGCGAGCACCAATTTGCACACCTGCGCATCCAGCTCCCCGAGGGCAGCGACATCACCGCCATCACCAATCACCTGCTCGCCAACGGTGTTGCCGTGACCGTCAAGGAGGCCAAGTAGTCCATGGACTTCTTCAACGACTTAATGACCAACCCAGGCATCACCAAGGCCATGTGGCCGGCAACGCTCGAGACCCTGCAAATGACAGGGATCTCCACCCTCTTCACCGTCGTGATCGGCTTGCCGCTGGGCATCCTGTTGCTGAACACCTCCCGCGGCGGGCTCACCCCGATCCGCTGGCTCAACGTGGTGCTTTCGGGAATCATCGTGAACATCACCCGCTCCATCCCGTTTGCGATCCTGATGGTTTCCCTGATTCCCTTTGCCGCGCTGGTGGTGGGCACCTCGCTGGGACCCGTCGCCGCCTCCGTGTCCCTGACCATCGGCACCATCCCGTTCTTCGCGCGCCTGGTTGAAACCGCCTTGAAGGATGTCTCCTCCGGAAAGATCGACGCCGCCCTGGTCATGGGTTCAACCAAGATGCAGGTCGTGCGCAAGGTCCTGGTTCCCGAGGCATTGCCCGGAATCATTGCGGCTGCCACCACCACCATCGTCACCCTCATCGGGTACTCCGCGATGGCGGGCCTGGTCGGCGGCGGCGGGCTGGGCCGATTGGCCTACAACTATGGATTCCAGCGCTACGATTTCACCATCATGATGGTCACCATCGTGATCATGGTCATCCTCGTCCAGGTCGTCCAGATCCTCGGCGACTGGTTCGCCCGTGTGGTCGACCACCGCTAGGGATCCACCACCCACAGTTTTCCGGCGGTTCATTCCGCCGGCACGCAGGCCAGTAGCCGCTAGCCGCGTAAGCCACCCGATGTCGCTGGACTAGGGTCTTGATGAAAAGGAACGCAGCCAATGCGTAAGAAACTCGCACTTGCCCTGACTGGTGTCGCCACTTTGTTCGCACTGACCGCTTGTGGTGGCGGAACTGCCGCCACCCCCAGCGCAGATGCCAAGCTTGACCCCGCCAACCCCACGATCGTGAAGGTCGGCGCCAGCCCGATCCCGCACGCGCAGATCCTTGAGTTCATCGACGAGAAGCTTGCCAAGGACGCCGGCATCGACCTGGAAATCACCGAGATCGATGACTACCAGACCCCGAACATCGCGCTGAGCGACGGCACCATCGATGCCAACTACTTCCAGACCCAGGCCTACCTTGATGACCAGGTGGCAACCAAGGGCTACAAGTTCGACCACGGCAAGGGCGTTCACGTGGAGCCACTGACCGTGTTCTCCAAAAAGTACAAGGACGCGGCCTCGGTTGAAGAAGGAGCCGTCGTGGTCTTGAACAACGACCCGGTCAACCAGATCCGCGGAATGCGCGTGCTGGAATCCGCTGGATTGCTTGCGGGCCTGGACGACAAGGACTCCGCCTTGACGGTGCAGGACGATGCCACCAAGAACCCGAAGAAGCTCAAGTTCCAGGAAGTGAACTCCGAGCAGGTGCCGAAGTTCTACCAGGAGGACCCCACCGTCGGATTGGCCGTGGTGAACGGAAACTACATCATCCAGGCCAAGCTTGACGCTAATGAGATCCTTGCCCAGGAATCGCCCGAGAACAACCCCAATGCCAACTTCCTGACCTGGCGCGAAGGCGAAGAAAGCGCCGGAGTCGCGAAGCTCGAGGAGCTGCTGCATTCCGACGAGGTCCAGGAATACATCAAGACCACGTGGACCGAGGGTTCGGTCATCCCGGCCACCTAGCATCCCCGCGTCCCGGCGCTCTCTGCGCCGGGACACCCCTGGAGTAAAAATTGCGGTTCATATCTGCCGTCCCGAGGTCTGGGGACAGCGGATGCGAACCGCTTTTTTTGACTGGTTTAGCGCCATGGGCCGCAGAAGCGGAATTCGCGCACCCAGATCCTTGAACACCCTTCGGTAGTGGGGCGGTATCATGGATCATCAACTACATCATGGAGACCAGCGAAAGGGCGTGGCCGGTTTGAAACTCGAAGAGCGTCCAACGATCTACAACCTCGCCGCAAGCGACCCGCGCAGCGAACTGATCGACAGGTCCGCACAGAGCCACGAGGAACTGGCGCAGATAGACCGGATCATGGCGGAGATGGGCAGGTTGCGAGCGGTCGAGCGAAAGATATCCCGGGCCTCCCAGCAATACATGAAGCTCAATGAGACCGACATGCGAGCGGTCCGTTTCCTGATTTCCGCCAAAAACACCGGCTCATTCGTCACTCCGAGCATGCTGGCCAAGCACTTGAAGATCAGTACCGCCTCGGTAACCAAAATGATCGACAAGATGGAGAAGGCCGGACACGTCCTGCGCACCGCAAATCCCGCCGACCGGCGGTCCCTGTGCGTCGAAGTCACCAACGAGGCTCATATGGCCGCGCGGGAACAGGTCGGGCGTCATCACGCCGCCCGTTTCGGCGCCGCTGCGCGACTAAGTGCTTCCGAACGGGAAACCGTCATTCGGTTCCTCGCCGAAACAACGCTTGACCTCGAATCAAGCATCGGTTCCATGGCTGATACGGACGCACCCGAAGCCTGACGGCAACCAGGTGACGTCGCCTTGCCATCGAGAACCACACCGTCGGGTCCTGTCGCAAACGGATTCCGTACGAGAGTCGAGCCCGCTTCCCCAAAGGTTCCAGGGCCCACTGCTCGGACCGAAGCCATCCCCCGTCATCGTCACGCGAGCAATTTGCGCAGCCCAACGCCATAGCCTGCTTGGGCAACCAAG
>JAUNVO010000310.1 GCA_030540695.1 Micrococcaceae bacterium
ATCACGGCCGCGGCAAGCACCACCCGGCTCGCATGGGTGAAGCCGTGAATGATCGCGCGTTGGGATGTCATGCCAAGTATGTGGGCTTCGCGCATGGAGGAGACCAGAAAAACCTGATAGTCCATGGCCAGCCCGTAGAGGATGCCCGTGACCATGATCGGCAGGAAGCTCAACAACGGCCCTCCGGTGTCCAAGCCAACAAGTTTGATCAGCCAACCCCATTGGAACACCGCGGTGCTGATCCCAAAGGTCGCCGCGATGCTCAGCAGAAAGCCCGCGGTCGCCTTCAGGGGAATGACTACCGAGCGGAAAACCAGCAGCAGCAGTAGCAGGGACAGCCCTGTGATAATGAGAAGGTACCGGGGGAGCGCTTCGCCCAGGCGCGTGGTGATATCCAGGTTGATCGCGGTCAATCCGGTGACGCCGAGGCTGACGCCGGTCTGCGAGGCCAGCCCGGCGTTGGGGTTTCTCAGGTCCGTGACCAGTTGCGAGGTCTGTTCATCGGTAGGTCCTTGTTCGGGGATCACCGTGAACACTGCAAGGGTGTGCCCGGGGTCGACGCCGGTCAGGCTGGCCGTTGCGACGTTCTTGGTCGTCCGAAGCCCCGCGGTGAGCGCCCCGAGCGCGGCTTGGTCCAAGGAGCTGCCGTTTACCGGTTGTGCCACGACAAGCAGGGGTGCGTTGAATCCTTCACCAAAACCTCGGGTTATCGCGTCGTAGCCCTGCCGCGAAGTGTTTTCCCTCGAGTCGTTTGCGCCGGTGGGCATGCCAAGGTCCATGCTCAGGGCAGGGATGGCAGCCAGGCCAAGCAGTAGCACGACGGTCGTGACAGCGACCCAGGGACGAGCGGTGATGTTGGTGACCCACCGATTGGCGATCGGTTGCTTCGGTGCGCGGTGGGCGGCACGCCCCCGCTGGCGAGCGGCATCCGAGCAGATCCTTTCCCCGAGGAGTCCGAGCAATGCCGGGAGCAGCGTGAGAGCGATCAGCACGGCAAGGGTCACCGTGGCCGCGGCCACGAGTGCCATCGTGGTGAGGAACCCGACGCCGATGACGGTGAGTCCTGCCAGCGCGATGACAACTGTCGATCCGGCGAAAACCACGGCACTTCCCGCTGTGGCCATAGAACGGGCGGTGGCCTCCGGGGCGCTGAGTTGGTCGTTGATGATCAGCTGTCGCTGCCGGTTCACGATGAACAGGGCGTAGTCGATCCCGACGGCCAGCCCGACCATCAGGGCCAGGGCCGGCGTTGCGGTGGTCAAGGTGATGGATGTCGACAGCGCGAAGGCTCCGCCAATGCCGATGGCCACGCCGATCAGCGCTGTGAGAAGCGGAAGTCCCGCCGCCCATAGCGATCCGAGGGTCAGCAGCAGGACGATCAGCGCAATGCCCAACCCGATGGCCTCGTGGCCTCCGATGGGCGGGTGCATCGTGTCCAGCGAATCACTGGGCAGCACCGTCACATCGGTGCCTGCGACCGCACCCTGGGCTGTCGTCACCACCTCGTCAAGCGTGCCATCGGGCAGCTCGTCGATGGGGGTGGTGAATTGCAGCTTCAGCATGGCGACGCTTCCGTCCATGGAAACCATGATGCCCGGAACGGGGGAGCCATCGATGACCAGGGTTTGGTATGGCTGGGTGGAATCAACTGGTGGCTTTGCCGGCCCGGATGGGCCGGATGCCGAGGAGCGGTCCGTCACCAGCGGGAGAACGCTGATTTGCTCTGCGGCCTCGGCGATGGCGCCGGCACGCTGGCCGGCATTGAGTTGTTCCTGCGCAGGTACGGCGAAGACCAGCGTTCCTTGCCCTCCGGTTGCTGCGGGCAAGGTGCTTTGCAGCTTCTCTTGTACTTGCTCGCTCGGGGTTCCGTCGATGGTCATGCTTGAGGTGATGTGCGCATCGGTGGTGGCCGCGACCGCCAGGATGCTGCCCAGAATGAGCAACCAGACGGTGATGAAGGCCCAAGGCCGTCGGTAGGCGAGCGATCCGAGCCGATGGAGAAAGGTGGGCATGGGGCTATCCTTTTCGTTGGAACGTGCGTGTTGGCGCGGCCTTTTGCGGATGTGTAAGGGGAGTGACTGGCGGTGGCGATACCCTGCGGATCAGTCTTCCCGGCAGATATCCGAGAAGTGTCAAGACCCACTGGCGGGGTTCTCTCACATCGGAGCTCCGGTACGGAAAGTCCGGACACTGCCCACCCGCACTGATCAGGCGTCGCAGAACATGGCCAGTGGGTCGCAGAACGGTTGCTTCGCCCGACATTCGATCGGTGCACTCGAAGCTCATATCCGCAATTCTTGGTGCATGGAACCCGGCTGGCCTATGGACTCCGGTAAGGAGCCGCTGCCAGCAACGTAGCGATCCGGCCGGACCAGGACCACACGCTTGTCCCGCGATATCGGCGAACCTTCCTCGGCAATGGTTCCCGTTGGCACAAAAACCACCGGTATCCCGCACCAGGCAGGGTCTCCAGGAACGGGAGGCTTTTCCCCGGGAGTGCCCCACACAACCCAAGCCCAGTCATCCCGGGGAAGCCGGTCGTAGAGGCGCCCTCCCTCGAATAGCCGCGGATTGGCCAGTCGTTGCCCGGAACCTTTTGCTTTCGAGAGCGACCCGCTCTTATAGGCCAACTCGAGCATCCCTGCGGTGCGCCCAAGTTTCGCCTGGATGCCGGAGCGGCCCAGGATCCACGGTGAGAGGCGTCCGAAAGCCCGGCGGACCGCACCTTGATGCGTGGTGAGCGCGGTGGTCACCAATGCCACGCCAGTGACCCTCTTGCGTGCTGTGGGGCGTTGTTCCTGTTCATAGC
>JAUNVO010000311.1 GCA_030540695.1 Micrococcaceae bacterium
CCAGCGGAATCGCCTCGCTCATCCACCACACGGCCATGACCACGGCGGTGGTTGCTGTCAGGCGGGCCGGTTGGTCCAGATCACCGGGCAGGATGAAGTAGGTGAGAAGCGCGAGCACGGGACCGGCGAACAAGCCGAGGCGCTTGCGCAGCAGGACCCGTCTGTCCTCCCCGGGCTCCCGCAGGCCCGGGGATACCTCCTCGGTGTCGGGACCGATGTCAGGGTCGTCGGCCATATCGGCCTGGGGAAGGGCGGGGGTGTTCGTCATGTCATCTCCCTTTCAGAAGGTGGGGCGTAAGGCGGCTAGGGCCGCTGGACAGGCATGGGTTCTGCTATCGTGGCCGCCCTTCCGGCCCGGTGCCCGTGTCCGCGCCGAAAAAGCTGCACGTTTCCCTGCGGGCACGGTCGTACCGCTCGCGGGCCAAGCGCATCACCGGGGCCCGGGCGCCTCGTGCCTTCTCCCACATGGTGCATCCGGTGTTACCTGCACCCGGAGCCGGGTATCCGCGGTGGCCGTGATGCTCGACGCCGTTGACGTGGCGATCGAGATTGCGCAAGCCATCGAACATCACTGGCTCCTTCCTCGGACATCTGATATCTGACATCGGAATTCGGCTGGGCACGGTCGTTGCGTTCTGCCTTCTGCAATCCCGTTCCCGCCATAGTAGGAGAAAAGCCGACCCGCGGTAAGGGGCGGTCCGGTGCAAGGCGTGCCCCTGGCCCAGGAGAAATGCGTGATCCGACGCACGGCTGTACAGCAGCGCGAGCATGCCAATGCTGCGGTGTCGGCGCCGGAGCCCGGTGTGGCGCCCAACTGCTCCAGAGGGGACCAGGAGCAGCGGTCCACTGGGCCCGGCCATCGGAAGCTCCCGGTGATCGCGGCTCACGGAAATTACGGCACCGGGCCCATCCCGTGGTGCAGATCGCCTGGGCGGGTGTGATGGCAAGGACAAGAGTCGGCGGATGGAGTATTTGTCGTCCATAATGGTTATGGCCGTGCTCGAAACGGCAGCGACAACCCCGAAGCGAAGGAGCAACGTGCACTATTGGAAAGGCCTTGAAGCCGTCCCGTCCGGCATCGGCCCGTCTGTAGTGACCATCGGAAACTTCGACGGGGTCCACCGCGGGCACCGCGAGGTGCTCGCCGCAGTGGTTGGTGCCGCACGCGAGCGCCATGCCAAGGCCATTGCCATCAGCTTCGACCCGCACCCCGCACAGGTACACCGCCCGGATGACGCCCCCGAACTGATCATGGGGATCGCGGACCGCATCGAGACCCTCGCCGAGGAGGGCCTGAACGGGCTGCTGATGATCCACTACACCCTGGACTTCGCCAAGGCCACCGCCGAGGAATTCGTCGCCAAGGTCATCGTCGGCGCCCTGGGCGCAACCGCCGTGGTGGTCGGGCACGACGTGCGCTTCGGCGCCGGGAACTCCGGGGACTTCAACACCATGGTGGAACTCGGCCGGCAATACGGCTTCGAGGTCATCGGGATCGACGACGTGGGGGAGCACCGCCGCTGGTCATCGACCTGGGTGCGCGAGGCGCTGAACCGCGGCGAGGTGGCCACCGCCGCCCAGATCCTGGGCCGCCCGCACCGGATGCGCGGCGAGGTCGTGCACGGGGCCGCACGCGGGCGCGAACTCGGATTCCCCACCGCAAACCTCGACCCCGCCGCATCGGGCATCATCCCGGCCGACGGCGTCTACGCCGGATGGTTGCTCGACGAGGCGCAGGTGCGCTGGCCCGCAGCGATTTCCGTCGGCTCGAACCCGACCTTCGAGGGCGTCAGCCGCCAGGTCGAGGCCCACGTGATCGACCGCCCCGCCGAGGGTGTGGAGGACTTCGACCTCTACGGGCAGCAGATCGTCGTGGAGTTCGTCGAACACCTGCGCCCGATGGTTGCCTACCGCGGCGTTGACGCCTTGATCGAACAGATGCGCGAGGACGTGGAGCGCACCCGTACCGTCCTTCTTGATGCCTGAGTCCGCGGGACTGGACCCGGAAAAGGCCCCGCGGCCTGTTCCCGGGTTGCCGGCCCGTGCCTTCACCATGGACGCGGCGCGGCGCCGCGAACTCGCTGCCGCGTTCAAGGCCGGCGGCGCACACTACGATGCCGTGCGCCCCTCCTACCCGGATGCCGCACTGGACTTCATGGTCCCGGCCACCGCCCGCGAGGTCGTTGACGTGGGGGCGGGGACCGGGATCTTCACCGCACTTCTGGTGGGCCGCGGCCTGGAAGTCACCGCGGTTGAACCCTCCGCGGACATGCTTGCGGTGCTGCGGGGCCGACTGCCCGAGGTCGAGGCGGCCGAAGGCACCGGGGAGGATACCTCCCTGGAGGAATCGAGCACCGACGTCATCACCTACGCCCAGGCGTGGCACTGGGTCGATCCCAAGGCCGCCAGCGCCGAGGCCGCGCGGGTGCTGCGCACCGGCGGCCAGCTGGCCCTGGTGTGGAACCAGTTTGACGTCTCGCTGCCCTGGGTGCACCGGCTGGCCCGGATCATGCACGCCGGGGACGTGCACCGCCCGGATTTCGTCCCGCCGCTGGGACCGGAGTTCCAGGGCCTGGAATCAGGGGCCTGGACCTGGGAGCAGTCCTTGAGCCCGGAGCAGGTCATCGAGCTGGCCAAATCCCGCAGCTACTACCTGCGCGCCGGTGCGGCCACGCGTGCCCGGGTCGAGCACAACCTGTCCTGGTACCTCTATGAGCACCTGGGCCACCAGCCCGGGGTGCCGTTCGGATTGCCGTACCTGACCCATGCCTGGCGGGC
>JAUNVO010000312.1 GCA_030540695.1 Micrococcaceae bacterium
CTGTTGTCATGGGCGGGAGCATAAAAGTTTAGTGGCGGGCCGTCGGACTTATCAGTACGAAAAAGGAACCCAACTGGGTGCACCCAGTTGGGTTGGCCCACTCGCGTGTAGAGCGATTGGACCAACTCTTGATTGAATGGCAATCAATGGTTGCACGCCAGCGTGTCAATCCGAGTTCTCGATGTACGGGTCGGACCTTGGGGGGAAGCCGATCCGATCATGGGGAAGCGGCCTCGTCCGGTACATCGGGACAGTTGATTCCACGCTGGCAGATGCAATCGGTGCATTGTCGAGTACGCCAAAATTCGACGGCCCTGCGTGACGGCTCTTGGATCGCGAAGGGTTGCTTGCGGCGTGCGGGTTGCCTTGGTATGTTGCCGGGGCCGGACAATGCAGGAGTGGGATGACCGGTCTACTTGGGGGTAGCCGGCTCCCGCTCCTTATTCATTTCCTGCAGGAATCTTCGGGCCGGGCATGCCTATGTGGTGCGCCGCTGTGCCACGGCTTGTTCGACCGCCTGCTCCAAGCTGAGCCCGTCGCCCGGGTCGATGAGCGCCAAGAACAGCGACAGGGCTGCCGTTCCCAGCAAGGACGTTTGCTGCTTGTGATCAATGAGTTGCTCGCCAACACCGGAAACGAGGCGGAGCGCAAGCCCTTCACCGGTTGACTGCACCAAAATGTGGAAATCATCAACACTGATACCAGGCCTGAACCTGAATCCGTAGTGTTCAAAGACATCCGTGTAGAGGGCCGTCCACAGCTCAGTGAGGTTCTCGTACATGCGAACCAGCGCGCGAGCCGAAGAGGAATCTGCGTGGGCGGTGGCCACCGCCAATAACTGGAACCTGTAGGCGGGCAACCCGATGACCAACTTGAGGTCTTCGTACGCGGCTCGATGCACGGCTCCGGCAAAGCCCTCGTTGGTGGTCAACAAGTCCGTTGCGTGGCGACGGATTGAATCATGCAGGCTCCAATATTTGTCCGTAAGTGCGTAGGAGACGAAATCGGCGAGAAAATCTCCATGTGTTCCCCAGCGGTGACGCATCATGTTCTCGCTGAGCGGGAAATCCTTGCCGCAATTGTCCCTGGCCTTGGCCAGGACCTTGCGGCGAGAGAGGTAAGACATGACAGGCCGGGCGTCATCCTCATCGCCATCCATGTACTGGTCGGGGGTCGTCGGGGTAAAAAGTTCCGTGGTCAAATCCAGCGCGGCATCGAGAAATGCGCGGGTCTCACGGCCATTGGCCAGGCGTTTACGTGTTGCACTGCTCCGGCCGGTCACGTTTGTCACGATCCGCAAAGTGTATAGATCCAGTTCATCTCCGCGGCTATGCACAGCAGGCCAAGGAACCTGCCTTTCCGTTTCCCGACGCACCTTTCGCCTCCCCAATATGGCTGTTGGTTTCGATCCACCAGTCCTTTCAACGTACCTCACGACGGGGCCCGGGGGCAGGGGTGGAACGTGGATACTTCCATCGCCGAACACCCCCTGGCGACCGGAAGTTAGGCGTTTTACACCAGAGATGGACTGGGTCGGGGCCACTGCTGGGCGGCCGGAAGGAAGTGGGGGAATCGCACACCCACTAGTAATCTTGCTTTCCCGAGGTAAGAATTAATGAGGCCTTGGGGATCCCAGGGAACGTGGGGCCCTGAAGTGGGTGTGGGCGCGCTACTCCAGGCGCAGAACGATCTTGCCCCGCGCGCGCCGGGTCTGCACCTTTGCCAACGCGTCCAGGGCCTCCTCGAAGGGGTAGACCCGCTCGACCTCCAGATGCGTTTCAGAGCTGGCGACGGCCATCATGAGCTCCTCCGTGGCGTCTTGGACATCGACCTGATAGGGGATACCTTGCATGGCGATGCCCCGTTCAGTGCTCAAGGGATCCCCTGAAACGGAAACCAGCGAGCCGCCGTCCTTCACCACTGGCAGGCTCTGGGCCGAGGTGCCCGGTTGTATTGCCAAAGCCGCGTCGACGCCTCCGGGCATCCACTCACATACTTGCTGTTGCCAGCCAGGATCGTTGTAATCAACTGTTATTTCTGCTCCGAGCCCTTGCATGTACTCGTGGTTGGCGCTCGAGGCGGAGGCCGCAACGTGCCACCCTCGCTGCCGGGCGAGCTGGATGGCAAAGGTTCCGATCGCCCCTGACCCGCCGGCGATAAACAGCGATCCGCCTCCCGGGACCGCGGCCAGGGCCTCGAAGGCCTTCAGTGCCGTGTTGCCAGCCACCGGCACCGCTGCTGCCGAGATGTAGTCCATGGTGGCCGGAATCGGGATGATCAGGGATGTGGCCTTGAGCGCAGCGAACTCGGCCCAGGTGCCTCCCTTGGGCTGCATCGAACTCACAAATGCAATGCGATCACCCGGTTGGTATCCAGTGACTGAACTGCCAACGGCCTCGATGTCTCCGGCGGCTTCGATCCCGATCGGATACGGGTAGGTCGGCTCGCTGGGAAGGAAGTACGAGTCATGGATTCCGACGCCTACCGCCCGGACATGTACCAACAATTCATCGGCAGCGATCTGCGGCACTGGAACCTCGGCGGCCTCGATGGCCTGGAACCCGGATTGTGGAATGACGAAGGCCTTCATCGCAGGGATCCTGTTTCTTTTTCGTGGTGGTTCCTCGGGTGCCGGCGGGGGCCGTGAGACCGGCCTCCCAAGGTAGTGGGGTACATAACCATGACACCAGTATGGCATTCGTCCGCAGGTTCGGTACCGATCGATACTATTGATTACCTTGGATAAGTAAGTTAGCGTGGTTTGTTGTTCGGAGAGG
>JAUNVO010000313.1 GCA_030540695.1 Micrococcaceae bacterium
TCGCCGACAAAGCCCTCAAGCTCCTCTCGCAGCGCCGCGACCTGATCCTGCCTCATACAACAAAATTACACACAAAATTAAAAGGCCCCCGCACAAGACCTAACAAAGTACTACTAGTGTCCTGCGCCGGTAGTTCGTTGTAGTAGATGTCGCAGTGCCGCGTAGCTGAAGAACGAGTGGATCGCGGCCAGGCGGTTGTTGCGTGTCCTGACACTGTTGTGCCGGACCGTTTCCAGGTGCCCCAGGAACGCGGCCACGAGCGCGGCGTTAAGGTCGTCGAACTCGAGCTTGCTCGGCGGGGTGTGGCGCTGCTCGGAGGCGTAGCCGAGCAGGAGCCGGAACGTCGTCCGGTAGGCATCGATCGTATGGGGGCTCGCGCCGCGTTGGCCGATGAGCTTGTCGGTGAAGAATGCGTGCAGGGTCGGGGCCAGGGCGGTCATGGCCGGGCCCCGTAGCGTTCATCCAGCCGTGCCGCAGCCAACCCCATAAGCTCAGGTGCCGCGGAGAGGTACCAATAGGTGCCTTCCGGTGTCCTGTGGCCCAGATAGGTTGACAGGGCTGCCATGTTGGCCCCGATGTCGGCGCCGGCGCGGTGTCAGTCAATGATGGTTTGAACACTGAAGCTGTGCTGCAGGTCATGGATTCGGGGGTGGGCTGTGGCGGTGCGCAGCCCGATCTGGGTGGTGACCTTGTTGAAGGTTGCTTCCACACTGCTGGCCGGCAGGGCGATTCCCGCCGGTGTGATGAAAAATGCCGTGGCTTGCGGTGTGGGGCACAGCCGTTCTCGAAGTTTGGCATATTCGGCCAGGGCCGCGGTCGTCGTGACGTGCAGGGGGATCAGCCGGTCCAGGTCGAACTTCCCCTGCCTGACTGTCAGCACCCCGTCCGGGAGGTTGACGTCCTGGCGGGTGAGCCCGATGGCTTCCCCGAGCCGCATCCCCGTCACGGCAATCAGGCCCAGCAGGGTTTCGAAGGTCGCGGCCCGCAGTTCCGGGCGCAACTCACGCATCCCAGCCAGCAACGCCACGATTTCATCCTGCATCCACAGGTAGGGCGTGATCCGTTGCTGGCGCGCACCAAACACATCCAACGGAGGGACCTCGGTGGCCGGGTCGATGGTTTGCAGGTAACGGGCAAACCCGCGGACCGATCCAAGCCGGTGGGCCAAGGTGATGGGCTGAACATGCTCAGACTGCTTGACCCAAGCAATGGCCAGCTCGTTCGTAAGCACCGTGGTGCCGGATGCTTCGATGAAAGCCACCAATTGCGGAAGGTGGTAGCCCTCCTGCCTCAGTTTGAAGCCCAGGTCCCGGCGGAGTTTCAGATAATCATTGACATGGTCAAGGAGCTCACTCATCACAGCACACTCCCTGGCCAGGGACGGGCCAGGGCCCTGAGCCCGTCAATGTCGACCCGGGCATAGAGTGCCGTGCTCGTCAGGCTCCGGTGCCGCAGCACCTGAGCGATCTCGGGAAGCGGCACACCGGAATTGACCATCTCACACCCCAGGGTGTGCCGCAGCCGGTGAGCACTCACCGGCGGCACACCGGCCCGGCAACAGGCACGGCGAACGATGCAGGAAATCCCACCCCGGCCCAGCCCCTCGACCGGTGCCAGGGACCGGAGAAAAACCTCCCGATGGGAGCAAGGGCGTGGCCGTCCGCGCTGCAAGTACGCGGTGATCGCCGCCCCCACCTCCTCCGGCAGTGGCAGCTGGTCAACACGGTGACCCTTGCCATGGACCGTTACCAGCCCGGCACGCCAATCAATGTCCTCCAGGACAAGCCCGGAGACTTCGCTGGCCCGCAGGCCCAAACGCAGCAGGAGGAGCAGGACAGCATGGTCCCGGCGCCCCTCATTGCTCCGCCCGTCACAGGACCCCAACAGCTTTGCGGCATCAGTGACGGTGATCCCTGAAGCCAGGGGTGAGCGGCGCCGCCCCGTGGCAGTAAGCACCGCCCCTGACAAGTCCGTCGGGAGCAGGCCGCCCAGAAAACAGAACCGCAGGAATGACCGCACGGCAACCACGAAGAACTGGGTCGAACCCACCGAAACCAGGGAAGCCTCGGCACGAATCGCGTCGGTCACGTCCCTGGCGGCCAACCCGGCCAGATCCCCTCCGGGTGCCTGCCGTGCCAGGAAACGACGGGCCCGCATCACATAAGCCGCTGCTGTGCATGCGGCCAGTCCCCGCTCCGCGAGCAGGAACGCCTCAAACGACGCCAGTAGCGCGTCAACCGGTGAGGCAACCACCGGCTCGACATGCTCGACTTCGATCACGCCCCGGTCAACAAGAATTCCGGTGACCGTGGCAAAAAACCGGGGCGGATACGCAACGACATGTCCCGCGGAATGCCTGGTCGCAACAAAATCACGAATCCGAGCGGCCGTCAGGTCCGCGGCACCCAACCCGTTGTCCTGGAGCCAACGGCTCAAGTCGGAGAGCATCCGCAACTCATTAACAATGCTCAGTGGCGTATAGCCTGCCTCCTTCAACGCTGCCCGAAACTCCGCAACGAACAGTGCCAGCGGCCCCATCACCCGGACCTTGCTCACCTTGCTTATAGGAACACCCATGGCATCCTCCTTCACGCGATAGCTGATACATGAAGGATGCGCCCACGCCGATATTATGCCGATATTTTCCTCGCCTCTTAGGCCGCTGAGCTGGGACGATACGGAAAGGTCGGCATAACGCGAACATCGGCATAATCAACATACACAATCTGTGGGATTCCGTGGGTTTCCAGGGCCGGACGCAACACCG
>JAUNVO010000314.1 GCA_030540695.1 Micrococcaceae bacterium
GCGGGTCCCGCATAGCTGGGGTACTCGCGCGTGATCAGGACGCGCTGGCTATCCGGTGCGGTTTCCATGTACTTGGTCACCACGTCGGCCAGGGCATGACCGCCGACCACGGCAATGGCTTGGGCATCGCGTACCGCATGCAGGGAATGCTCAAGCAGCGTTTCCCCACGGTGTTCAAGCAATGGCTTGCTGACCCCGCCGAGTCGGGAACCGCGGCCGCCGGCCACGATGATCGCATCGAATTTCATGCTGCACTCCGTAAAAATGGACTCCAGGCCTCCGCGGGCCGCTCGAGCTCCGTGATGAACCACTGGGCACCCCGAGGTCGACTCGGGGCGAACCGCAACTTCCAGCCGAGCTGCGCCAACGTCCGGTCTGCCTTGGTGCTATTACAGCTCTGGCAAGCCGCAACTAGATTCTCCCACGAATCTTCCCCTCCGCGACTCCGCGCCACGATGTGGTCGATGGTGTTCGCGTTTCTTCCGCAGTAGGCGCACCGGTGGGCGTCACGGCGAAGCACCCCACGACGCGAAACGTTGATCGTGCTGCGGTAAGGGAGTCGAATGTAGCGATTGAGCAAGATGACCGTTGGCCGCGGCATGACCTGGTTCACGCTCGCTACCGGGTGCCGGTCATCATCGGCCAGCACCGTGGCTTTCCCGGTGAGGACAAGGAGAAGTGCCCGGCGGAAGGTTATGACCGCCAGCGGTTCAAATCCTGCATTCAGTACTAGGGTTCGCATGTGCGCATCCTTAGATCCTGACCCGGCGCAACAGAAGGGACCCGTCCACGACGGAAATCCCTCACGGTGGCGCACGCGGCACTCGGCTTTGGCTCCTGCGATCCAGCCTAGGACAACAAACCGGTGTTTTGCCCGCATTTGGGGACAACTAGTTCAAAATGCCATCGCAAGTTCTCCAGTTGTCCACCCTTCCCCTGCGAAGGCCAATGGCCCATATGCGCCGGGGATCCTCGGCAGCGGCGGGCTTAACGGCAAAGGCCCCGGTCGACCCTTTAGGATCGACCGGGGCCTTTGCCCAGCTGTTACTTAGCCCTTGAGCGTGTAGTAGCCGTAGAGCGGGTTGCGCGAAACGTCGTGAATGATGGTGCCAACGCTCGGGTTCTGTGCACCGACCATCTTGCCGCCGCCGAGGTAGATTCCGACGTGGCCTCCGCCGTTCTGGAACACCAAGTCGCCCGGCTTCGGGCTACCGGTGCGCACAAACTGGCCGGAACCGCGGATCGCGGAGGTTCCACGGGCGATGTTGATGCCGTGCTGCTTGTAGACGTATGCGACGAAGCCGGAGCAGTCCCAGCCTGACGGCGAGCCGCCTCCCCATACGTAGGGGGCGCCGACATACTTGGCTGCGGTTGCTGCGATACCCGAAAGGTTCCCGGTGTTGACCGACTTGGTCTTCTTCTCGGGCTTGGGGGTCGACGCTACCGGTGCTGGCGAAGAGCTGTTGCGGCTTTCGCGGGTCATCGGGGCGCTGGAGTCGGAGTTGTTACTCGAGCGGGTCTGCGGCGCGGTGGAGTTCGAGTTGTTGCTCGAACGCGTCACCGGAGCGGTGCTGTTGGACTTCGGGGTGACTTCGTTGGCCACTGCGATCACTACGGGAGCCGGAGCGGGCTTGGAAGTGAATTCCGCGCGCTCGATGTTCAGGTCCTTGGCGCCGGTTGCGGCGACCGATACGGCCTTTACTGCAACGCGCTCTGCCGAGAGGCCTTCAACGGGGACCGCGCTTGCTTCGCGGGATACATCCCCCTGCGCTGCCGGGACGCCCAGGGTCAGGACGAGGCCTGATGCTGCGGCGATGACGGCTGCCTGACGGCCTACCGATCCGGCGTTCGAGGCGACTGCCTTCGAAATGGACTCGAGTGGGTTGGTCCGAACCGCGGTCGCGCGGTGGCGGCCCAATGCTTGACGACGTGTAGTCACGTGATATTGCCTCTCCTGATGCCTGCGGGGTGAGCTGTCGGGTTCGAGTGGGAGTCACTCGGCAAATCGACCGCCAGGTCGAGCTGCTTAACCCCAAGGCTTCCTGGTGTGGAAGCCGAAAGTGGGTCCCCCGCCACTGCCAAACGAGTAATTGAACGGACACCGTGGGCTGGCAGTGCTCGGCACTTCCCGCGGCGGTGAGCAGGGGTATTCCCTGATCACTTATTTAGAATATATGAAGCATCTGCAAAAGTCACGTTACGGTCACGGAACGGTGACAATTGCCGTTATAACCAGCCTTCGGGGTTAACCCATTGGCCGTTGACGATTACCTCGAGGTGCACGTGGCAGCCTGTCGAGTTGCCCGTGGTGCCGCTCAAAGAGACGACATCCCCGCGCTGGACCTTTTGCCCCACAGAGACCTTCAATGCGGAGTTGTGGTTGTAGCTTGTTTCCAGTCCATTGCCGTGATCAACCTTCACACGGTTGCCGGAGTGACCGGCCCATTCGGACTGCACTACCGTGCCCGCGGCGCTGGCCTTGACCGGAGTGCCACAGGCAACTCCGTAGTCCAAGCCGTTGTGGTTCATGAAGCCGGGTCCGGTGGGGTTCTTGCGGTGGCCAAAACGCGAGGTGAGTCGCACGGAGTCCACCGGCTGGGCCAGGACACCTGCCTTGGCCATCGTCGTGACATCTCCGCCGGCGGCGGTCATGACCGTTGCCAACTTGTCTTCCTTGGTGAATTCGCTGGTCACCGAAGCCCGCTCGATCTTGACCTCTTCACCGACGGGAGCCTTGACGTCAACAAC
>JAUNVO010000315.1 GCA_030540695.1 Micrococcaceae bacterium
TGCTCGGTGGAAACATTGCACACCTCCACGGGTAGGCTGCGCTGGCCGCCGGTGCCCACCTGATCAACGATGTCTCCGGGCTGACCCACGAACCGGACATGCCTGCGCTCATTGCAGAAACCGGTGTGCCCTACGTGCTGATGCACCGCCGCGGGGATGCCTCCTCAATGGTCACCGAAGCCAACTACGCCGACGTGGTGGAAGAGGTCATCAAAGAGCTGATGGACGTGCGCGACACCTTCGTTTCCGCAGGGGTGGCGCCGGAGAAGCTGATTCTGGATCCGGGACTCGGCTTCGCCAAGGATGCCGAGCACAACTGGGAGCTGCTGCGCGCCCTGGACCGCTTCACCGCCTTGGGCCACCGTGTCTTGGTTGGCACCAGCCGCAAGCGCTTCCTCGGCTCCCTGCTCACCGTTGACGGGAAGCCGGCGGCGCCCACGGCCCGCGACGCCGCAACCGCCGCAAGCAGCGCACTGGCCGCGGTGAACGGAGCTTGGGGCGTACGGGTCCATGACGTCCCGGCGAACCTGGATGCGATCAAGGTTGCCACCGCGTGGTCGGCAGCCCGCATCCCGGCACTCTAGGCAAAAGGCAGGGCGCAGAATTTCCATGGGCACCGACACCATCACCCTTTCGGGGATCACCGCCATCGGGCACCACGGTGTTTTCGAGCACGAAAAACGCGACGGCCAGCCGTTCACCCTGGACGTGGTCCTGCACACCGACATCCGTCCGGCGGCCGCCAGCGACAACGTCGGCGACACGGCCCACTACGGTGAGCTCGGAGATCTCGTTGTCGCGCAGATCCAGGACGGGCCCTGGGACCTGATCGAGACGCTGGCGCAAAAGACCGCCATGGCGATCCTGGGCTCCTTTCCCACGGTGTCCGGGGTCGAAGTCATCGTGCACAAACCCAAGGCCCCGATCACCGTGACGTTTAGCGACGTCACCATCCACATCTACCGGGAGCGGGAGTGAGTCCGATGGTTGCGTGCATCCTTGCCCTGGGATCGAACCTGGGCGAACGTGCCGGTACGCTCGAGGCCGCCGTTGCCGAGCTGGGCTCCACCGACGGCATTGAGCTCGTGGCGGTTTCGCCGACCGCGGTGACCCAGCCCGTCGGCGGTCCAAGCGGGCAGCCGGATTTCCTGAACCTGGTGCTGTCCATCGAGACCTCCCTTGAACCGCTGGCCTTGCTTGCCGCATGCCAAGACATCGAGCGGGCACACCACCGTACCCGAGAGGTCCGCTGGGGCCCGCGCACCCTGGACATCGACGTGATCACCTACGGGGAGGAATCGAGCAACGACCCGGTGCTGAGCCTCCCGCATCCGCGTGCGGCGCAGAGGGGATTCGTGCTGTTGCCCTGGTCCTGGATGGATCCGGATGCCGTGCTGGCCGGGGAACCGGTGGCCGACCTGGCTGCCGCGGCAGCGGACACCCCGGGGATCATCCGCGCCGAACCGAAAGTGGCGGGGCAGTGAATTCCCTGCGGCCGCTGTGGGTCTTCACCGTGCTGGTCATCGGGGTGGTGGCCGGCTATGCATTGCAGATCATCGCCACGACCCGCGGGTACCCGGTGCCCCTGCTGCACTGGACCTCGCTTATCACCATGGGAGCCGTGTGCGTATTGACCCTTGGCATGGGAATCCGCATCAAACGGTTCACCAGCGGCAAAACCAAGAAACGGGTCAACTCCATTGCCGCGGCGCGGACCCTGGTGTTGGCGCAGGCCAGTGTCTACGCCGGCTCCACGATTGCCGGTTGGCACGCCGGCATCCTTTTGGGCCTTCTGGCCGGTGCCGGGCTGGGCAGCGACGCGGTGAAATCATCCTTGGTGATGATCGGTGGGGCGCTGGTGATGGCTATCGTGGGATGGGTTGTGGAACAGTTCTGCAAGCTGCCCCCGGAAGATCCCGCGGACCCGGAGGCCAAGACCAAAGGCAAGGACGAGGAAGGCTATGCAGCAGGAACCAATTGACCCCCAGGGCATCGAATGGACCCGGGTGTCTCCCAGCTACGCGAAGGTTCGCATGGTGGGCTGGGCGATTGGTGCGCTGGTGACCCTTCTGGTGTTGTCCGTGCCACTGGTGCTGCAGCTGACCGGGGTATGGCCCGGATACCCGTTGTGGCTGGCCATCGGGATACCGGCGGTGCTGCTGGCCATAGAAATCATCCGCCTGGCGCTGATTCCCCGCCAGGTGGCCGCGATCGGATACGCCGAACGCGAGGACGACCTTTTGGTGCGCCGGGGCCTGATGTTCCAAGAAGTCCTGGTGGTGCCCTACGGCCGGATGCAGTTCGTGGACGTGGCCGTGGGCCCGGTCGATCGGATGCTTGGGTTGTGCAAGGTCAAGCTGCACACCGCCGCCGCCGACGCGACCGCGGAAATCCCCGGGTTGCCAACGGCTGAGGGCACACGGTTGCGCGAGCAGCTTGCGGCCCGCGGGGAATCGCGATTGGCCGGGCTGTGAGCCCCGGCAACCCCACAACGGATACGGGGCAACCCCAAGCCCCGTGGCACCGGGTCCACCCAGTCTCCCCGTTGGTCCGCGGCTGGCTTGCCGTGGTGGCTGTCGCCTTCATCTATGGCCAGAACACGCTTTCGTCTGTCTTTGGCCAGAACGAGTCGACCCCGGGCGGGGAGATGGTCAACGGAACCCCGTTGCTGGTCTCGCTATCCATCGGGGCCGGCGTTCTGGTCTTGGTCCTGCTGGGCTTTTTTCTCTCCTGGCGCTTCA
>JAUNVO010000032.1:0-14841 GCA_030540695.1 Micrococcaceae bacterium
TTGATGAATTCCTCACCGACGATGCGCATGAATCCCGAGGAGACCACGTAGTCGGGCTCGTAGGAAAGGCACTTTTCGGTCAACGCGTGGTTCCAGTCGGAACGTTCCGCGAAATCCTTGAAGTTCACCACGAAGGTCTCTATGCCGGCCGCCGAGGAACGCTCGATGCCGAAGGTGCCGTGCTTGTCGGCGCCAACCGCCGCGATGTCGACGTTTTCAAGCGATCCCCCGGCCACGGCGTCGATGACTGATTGGAGGTTGGACCCGGTGCCGGAGACAAGAACTACGATGCGCATGGGTTCAAGTTTAGGCCTTGGCCGGCCGCGGCATTGTTCCCGGCACGGCCGCGGCCCTACGGATTGGAGGCGCGCTGACGGGCCAGGTCCAGCGAACTGGCAATGAGCTCGGCCGTGTACGGGTGCGCGGGGTGGTTGTAGACCTGCTCGGTGTCCCCTGCCTCGACGATCCGCCCGTCCTTCATCACGATGACCCGGTCGCAGAGATGGCGCACCACCGCAAGGTCGTGGGACACCATCAGCAACGTCAGCGAGTACTCCTGGACCATCTCCGCAATCAGGTTCAACACCTGGGCGCGCACCGAGACATCCAGGGCGGAGACCGGCTCGTCGGCAAGCAGGATGCCCGGACGGTTCACCAGGGCCCGTGCGATCGAGATGCGCTGGCGCTGTCCGCCGGAGAACTGGTGCGGAAAGCGCCCGGCGGAGTCCGCTTCCAGGCCCACTCGAAGGAGCATCGCCTCCACCGCCGCGGCGCGTTCGCGTGCATCCAGTCCCAGGCCGGGGACCAACAGGGGTTCGGCGACGATGTCGGCGACCTTCATCCGCGGGTCAAGGGAACCCATCGGGTCTTGGAAAACGATCTGCAGTTCCCGGCGCAGCGACACCAGGTCAGCTTCCTTGGCCCCGGCGATCGGGGTGCCGGCAACCACTGCGTCCCCGGTGCTCGGCTGGTCGAGCCCGGCCAGGATCCGCAACAGCGTGGACTTGCCCGAGCCGGACTCCCCCACGATCCCGACCCGTTCCCCCGCCATGACGCTGAAGTCCGCATCGATGAGCGCGTTGATGGCCGGGCGCGGGGCAAAGGGCCTTCTCCGGGCACGGTGGTAGGTGCGACCCAGCGAGGTGGCGGTGATCAGCGGTTCCCCGGAGCGCCGGGCAACGGGCACCATAGGGGCGGGTGGCACGGGTACGGATTCCGGCGGCGACGCGGCGGGGACATAGGCTGCCGCGGTGTCCACCGTGAACAGGCGGCCCCGTTCATCGGTCGCCGTGAGGTCGCTGGCGGCAAGAAGCGCCCTGGTGTAAGGATGCTCGGGGGCGGTGAAGATCTTCTCGATGTCCCCGGATTCCACCAGGCGGCCCTTGTTCAGCACCAGCACCCGGGTGCACATGTTTGCCACCACGGCCAGGTCGTGGGTGATGAACAGCAGCCCGGTGCCCCGTTCACGCACCTGGGCGGAGATCAGCCCGAGCACCTGGGACTGCACCGTGACATCCAGCGCGGTGGTGGGCTCGTCGCACAAGAGCAGCTGCGGATCGTTCGCCAGGGCCATGGCGATCATGACTCGTTGGCGCTGGCCTCCGGAAAGCTGGTGCGGGTAGGCGGACGCCGCCTGGGCCGGATCGGGGATCTTCACCGAGGCGAGCAGCTCGATGGCGCGCGTCTTCGCCGCGGCGCGGCCCGGCACCGTGCGGTGGATTTCCATCACCTCGGCGACCTGGTCGCCGACTTTCATCAGCGGGTTCAACGCGGAGAGCGGTTCCTGGAAGACCATCGAGACCTCGTTGCCGCGCAACCCGCGCAGCAAGCGGTCCGGGGCCGAAAGCAACTCTGGACCAAAACCGCGCAGGTGCGCGGATCCGCTGACCGTGAGTTCCTCGGGCAGCAGGCCCAGCAGGGCGGTCGCGGTGATCGACTTGCCCGAACCGGACTCACCGATCAGCCCGATGCGCTCCCCCGCCGCCATGCAGAAGGACAGGTCCGCAACCAGCTCCTTGGCGCCGGCGGAAATGCCCAGCCCGGAGACCTCAAGCAGGGCCTCGGGGCGGTTTGCACCCTGCTCGCTCATGCCCTGCCCCGTCCCAGCTTGGGGTCCAGGGCATCTCGCAGCCCGTCGCCGAGCAGGTTGAAGCCCAGCACCGCCACCGCGATCGCGGCCCCGGGCCACACCGCCATCAGCGGGAAGGTGCCCCAGTATTGCTGGGACTCCTGCAGCATCCTCCCCCAGGAGGGTGTCGGCGGGGGTGTGCCCAGGCCCAGGAAGGACAGCGCAGCCTCGGCCAGCACGGCCAGCGCGAAGGTCACCGAGCATTGGATGAGCAGCATCCCGGTGATGTTGGGCAACACGTGGCGCACCGCGATGCGCGCCGGGCCCTGGGCGGCGGCGCGGGCGGCGAGCACGTATTCGGTGTTCATCACCTGAAGCGTTCCGGCACGTGCCACCCGGGCGAATCCCGGGACCGAGGCCACCCCGATGGCGGCCATCGCCGAGATCGTGGAGCCGCCGTAGATCGCGGCGAACATGATCGCCAGCAGCAAGGCGGGGAACGCCAGCAGGATGTCCGCGCCGCGCATCGTGATCTCCTCCACCGCACCGCCCTTCATCCCGGCCAGGATGCCCAGCGGGGTGCCGATGAGCACGGCGATGCCCACCGAGACCGCACCGACCAGCAGCGTGATCCGTGCGCCGACCAGAATGCGGGAGAACAGGTCGCGGCCCAGGTTGTCGGTGCCCAGCAGGTGCCCGTGGCCGGGGGCCTGCAGGCGCACGGGCGGGTCGGCCTGCAGCGGGTCAAAGGGCGTGTGGATGAATGAGGCCAGGGCGACGGCCAGGATCAGCGCCACGATCACCGCTCCGGCGATCAGTGCCGGGGTGGGCCGGAAGCCCCTCATGCTCCGGCCGCCCGCGTTGCGCGGATGCGCGGGTCCAGGACCGTGTACAGCACGTCGACCAGCAGGTTCGCCACCAGGGTGATGGCCACCAGCACCATCACCACCGACTGGACGGTGAGCAGGTCGCGGTTGCCCACCGCCGAAAGCAGCATCGAACCCAGTCCCGGGATCACGAACACCCGCTCGATCACCACCGCCCCGATGATCAACGCGGAGAATTGCACGGAGGTCACCGTCAGCACGGGGATCGCCGCGTTGCGCAATCCATGCCGCAACAATGCGCGCAGCGGGGAAAGCCCCTTGGCCCGTGCGGTGCGCAGGTAGTCCTCGTGCATCACTTCAAGGACCGCTGAGCGCACGTAGCGCGCCAGGATCGCTGACTGCACCCCGGCCAGGGCCACCACCGGAAGCACCAAGCGCGAAACGAAGGCACCGAAGTCCTCCCCCGGGGAGACCCACCCGTTGGCCGGCAGCCAGCCCAGGCGCAACGCGAAGAAGGAGACGAGCACGATGCCCAGCAGGAACCCGGGAACCGCGATGCCCAGCTGGCTTGCTACGGAAATCAGCACCCCGGAGGGTTTGGAATGGCGCACCGCGGCGATGCTTCCGGCGGGGATCGCAATGGCCAGGGCCAGCACCATGGCCAGCGTGACCAGGATCAGCGAGACCTGCATCTTGTCAGCCACCAGCGGGGAGATGTCGGTGCGGGTGACGTAGGAAACCCCGAAGTCCCCGCGCCAGATCCCGGAAAACCAGTCCCAGTACTGGAGGGCCAGGGGCCGGTCGGTACCGAATTGGCGCGCCAGCGAGGCCACGACCTCCTCTGTCGCGTTTTCCCCGGCGGCGATGGCGGCCGGGTCCCCGGGCAGGACACGCATCAGGGCGAAGACGGCAATGGTCGCGGCGACCATCGAGAGCACAAAGCGGGCCAGGTTGCCGGTGATGCGCGCAAGCACGTGCTGCTACCCGTTCCTAGGACCAGGCAATGGGTGCCAGGGACAAGGCCTCGGTGACCGAGTTGGCGCCCAATCCGCTGAGTCCGGCCTTGGCCACGGAGATGTTCGGGAAGATGAACAGGGTGTCAACGGCCGCGTCATCGACGATGGTGCGCACCACGGATTTCATGCCCGCGACGTAGTTCGCCGTATCGGCCGCGTCCGCCGCCGCGACCTCGGCCTTGATCTTCGTGTTGTCGTAGCCGATGTAATAGTTCGGGTCGTCGAACATGGTCAGCACGTCCCGGGCCTCCACGGCCAGCACCACCGAGAGCTGGTAGTCGTGGCGCTTGAACACGGTGTCCAGCCAAACGGCGGGGAACTCGGCGCTGCGGATCTTCGCGTCGATCCCCACGTCGCGCAGCTGCGACTGGACGATCTCGGAGACCGCGGTGGCATAGGGCCGGGTGGGCACGGTGAAGGTGACCTTCAGGTTCTCGGCGCCGGCTTCCTTGAGCAGTGCCCGGGACTTGGCCGGGTCAAAGGGATAGACCTCCGTCAGGTCCTCGTAATACGGGTCGGTGGGCGGCACCGGCCCGCCGACCAGCGTCCCCAGGCCGTTCCACGCGGTGTCCCGCACGGTCTTGTTGTCGATGGCGTGGAGCACCGCCTGGCGCACGCGCTTGTCGTTGAAGGGCTTGGCCTTGTTGTTCATCGAGAGGATGACCTCGCCGTTGGAGGTGCCCTCGATGACCTGGTAGTCCGGGTTGGTTTCGAAGGAGGGCAGCAGCTCGGGGGCCTGCATGTTGTAGATGACATCGACGTCGCCGGAGGACAGCGCGTTGGTGGTCGCGATCGCATCGGAGAAGTAGCGCAGGGTCACCTTCGCGATGCCCGGTGCGGTCCCCCAGTAGCCATCGCGCGCAGTGAGTGAAATCGATTCCCCGCGCGCCCAGCCCGCCAGCGCGTAGGGGCCGGTGCCCACCGGGTTGTTGGCAAGGTCCCCGACCCCGGATTCATCGAACATCGCACCAACGAGCGTGGTCA
Source organism: Micrococcaceae bacterium (assembly GCA_030540695.1). GTDB lineage: Bacteria > Actinomycetota > Actinomycetes > Actinomycetales > Micrococcaceae > Paeniglutamicibacter. Next base: position 4,896 of record JAUNVO010000032.1, read on the forward strand.
TTGAATACAGCCAGGCTTGGGAGGGGCGCGCGAGGTTCACCGTGACCGAGGTCGGGGAATTCACCACCACGTCATCGACGACGTCCATCTTGGACTTCAGCCCGTTGAGCCAGGCATCGGATTTCACCCGTTCGATGGAGAACTTCACGTCCTCGGCGTCGAAGGGGGCCCCGTTGGAGAAGGTGGCGCCCTCAACCAGGGTGAAGGTGTAGGACTTGTTGTCGTTGCCGGTTTCCCAGCTGGTGGCCAGCAACGGGCGGATCGCCCCGGTTTGGTCCACGGACACCAGGCCCTCGTACACGTTGGACATCATCGCCTGCGGGATCGCGGCCCCTGCGGTGGTGGTGAAGTCCAGGTTCACCGGCTCGCCGGTCAGCGCGACAACCAGCGCGTCCTTGGTGTGCCCGCCGTTCCCTGTGGATCCGGCGCTACAGGAGGCGAGCACCAGTGCGGCGGCCAGCACCGCGGCAAGGCGTGCGCCGGCAACGAGGCCTCGTGCCTTGAATGTTCGCTGCATCGAACCATCATTCCTTCAGTAGCTGGGGGCTTGGGGTGCCGGTGGGGCCGCGACGTGTGGCCTCGAGCAACCATTATCGTACGCAAGTCGCACCGGGCGCGAACCGGAGGCATTCAACGACGGGGAATTCGGGTCTACTGTGGAAGACATGGGCAGCAACACCAAAAGCGCGGCGACCGATCCCGCACGCCCGCTCCTGCGTCCGGTGGCAATCACCATCGCGGCGATGGCCGGTGCCTTGGTGTTCTGGTACCTGCCCCTGCCCTGGCGGCTTGCCGGGCTGCCGTTTGCGCTGGCCGGCTTGGTCGCCGGGACCGTGACCTCGGTGAAGGCCTTCCGGAACCCGGGTGCGGGGATGCTGCGCCTCGGTGCCCCGCTGGCCACCCTGGCCTGCGGACTTTTCGTGGTGCCGCTGGCGGGGCAGTTGGCCTTCTACGGGCCCTCCCTTGACTACCAGCGATGCCGGGCCGAGGCCTTGACACTGCGTTCGCTCGCCGTCTGCACCCAGGACTTCAAGAACCAGTTGGACCCACGCGAAACGAGGAACCTGCCATGAATGAGAACTCGATCCCTGACACCATCCCGGACACCAAGGACTGGACCGTGGTGCTGCATGCCACCTGCGATGAATGCGGCATCGATGTCCGGGCATTGAGCCCCGGGCAGATCGCGGTGCTGGTGCGCGAGTCCGCGACGCATTTCTCGCTCGCGCTTAGCGCCCCCGGTGCACGTTCGCGACCCGGGTCCACGGTGTGGAGCGCCCACGAGTATTGCGCGCACGTCGCGGAGATGTACACGGTGATGAGCGACCGCCTGGCACTGATGCTGGCACGGACCGCCCCGGTCTTCGAGGACTGGGACCAGGATGCCGCCGCGGCGCAGAACGACTACGCCGCGATACCCACCGGGGAGGTGGACGCGATGCTCAAGGATTCGGCGGCCGGTTTTGCCGACGCGCTGGAGGCCTTGAGCGATGAGCAGCTGCCGCGGATGGGCACGCGGTCCAACGGCGCGGTGTTCACCACCACCACGCTGGCCCAGTACGCCTGGCACGACGCGGCGCACCATCTGCACCACGACCTGGGTGTCGCCGCCTCCTAGCGGTCAAGCACCGGGTCGTGTTCGAGCAGCGGGGAAACCAGGTAGCCGATGGCCGTGCCGACGGCTACCTCGGCGGCCAGCAGCAGCGCCGTCATCAGGACCTCCGGCCCCATCTCGGTGAACCTCCCGATGCCCAGCGAGCCACCGGAGAGCCAGGACCCGATCAGTGACAGCGCCCCGGCGACCGTTCCGATGGACACGCCCAGGGCCACGGTCGACAGGCCCAGGGAGAGCCAGCGGGTCGTGACACGCTTGGATATCCAGTCATCAAGGTGGTTCTCCCCCACCCGCAGGAAGTACCAGCCGGCCAGAAATCCTGCGAGCACCGGCAGGGCCATGAACGCCCACGCGTAGGCCAGCTCCCCGGTGGGCAGCGCGGCCAGCACCGGCACCGCCGGAAGCGGGCCGACGGTGGTTTGAAGGGTGGACAGCGTGCTGCCGACCCCCAGGGTGAAGCCGCCGCCGGTCACCCAGGCCAGCGTCCAGAGCACCAGGTTGGGCATGATGCCCAGCTGGGCGAGGGTCAGCACCGATGAGCCGACGGCCCCGGGTCGCAGCTGCTGGTAGACGTTGGAGATATCGACCCAGTGCACCGCGAGATTGATCGAGAGCAGGGTCGAGGCCAGCCCGAAGACCAACGTGTAGGCCATGGTCCCCCCGCACAGCACCGCCCAGACGTAGGACCCGGCCCAGCGCGAGTGCTGGGAGGCCTTGGAGATCCATGCGGCGGCGTCGAAGCCGATCAACCGGCCCCAGGACCCGGCCTCGCGGCGGGCCCCGATGACCACACCGAGCCCGGCGGGGATCGCCGGGACCAAGGTGGCGGCCAGCAGCGAGACGGAGACTTCCTCGTTGCCCACCAGGAACCCGGTGAACAACCCGCAGAGCAGGTAGACGCCCAGCGCCCCGAGGATTCCCTGCCACAGCTGGTCGGTGTATGAGGCCCGGGCAATCCGGCGTCCGGCCCGCCAGCACAGGAAGAACGGGATCAGGGTCAAACCCAGCGGGATGATGTCAAGCACTCCGGAGCCCGCGGAGGGGTCGGGGCCCATTCCCACCTGCAGCAGATGCAACGGGACGGCGTGGATCAGCAGCCAGACCTGTCCACCCATCTTGAGCACCGATTCGATGCTTCGCTCGGCAAAGCCGCCGCTGAACCACACGGCAAACCAGGGGATGACTACCAAAAACGCCGAGAACAGCGCAGCCTGGAGGAACTCGAAGGCCCCTTGCAGGAACAACGGCATGGGCCAGCCGGTACTGAGCCGTTGGCGTGCCGCGTGCAATGCCGCAGCTGCGGGCGGCTGTTTCTTCTTCTCACTCATTGGTTCCCATGGTGCCATCGATGCGTCGTGGCGCCGCTGATCGACGCGGTTTCACCAGCCCGCGATCACAGTGCGCGCAGCCCGGAAACCAAAGCGGTGATCGCCCCGAAGAACGCAAAGCAGAGCACGAAGAAACGTGCATGCCTGTCGGTGACCACGCGTTGGACCTGCTCCCCGATGAGCACCCCGGCCCAGATGAACACCGCGACGCCGATCCAGGCCCACGCAGGCAGCGGCGGGAGCTGGTCGGGGGTGGTGATGAACTTCATCGCCACGGTGACGACTCCGGTGACCACGAAGAAGGGTTGCAAGGTGGCGGCAAAGGGGCGTTGCGGCCAACGCGCCAACACCGCGTAGGCACTCACCGCGGGACCTCCGACCCCGGCCAGGGCGTTGGTCAGCCCGGAAAGGAATCCCGCGCTGCCCTTGGGGAACTGCCCGTTGAGCGTGACATCGGCCCGCACCAGGATCAACGAAAGCGCCAACGCGGCAAGCACCACGGCGCCGACGATGATCGACAGCGGGGCCTGCGGCAGCGAGCCGGCCAGCAGCGCCCCGCTGACGGAGCCGAAGACGCTGAAGGAGGCCAGCCAGCGGAACATCGACCAGTCGATGTCCTTCCAGACCCGCGGCATGATGATCGCCGAGGAGACCACTCCGCAGATGTTCACCAGAAACACGCCCTGGTGCGCGCCCAGGGCGATCACCAGGAATGGTGAGATGAGCATCGCGAAGCCGAGCCCCGCAACGCGCTGCGCGATGGCACCAAGGACAACCATGCCAAGCACGAGCGCAATGAGGGGAAGTTCCATTCAACCGAGCCTATCGCTAACGGGCGCCCCGGTTGCCCCTAATAGCTCTCTGGGGTGCCCACCGGGTTGGTGGCGGTGGGAAGGAACTTGGCGGCAAGTGCCTCGGAGCCACGGGCCAGCAGCGAGACGTCGGCGCCGACGCCCACATAGTGCGCACCGAGTTCGATGTAGCGCTTGGCCGTGTCCTCGGAGAAGGCGTTGACCCCGACATATTTGCCCGCGGCGCGTCCGGCGGCAATGGCCTTCTCCACGGCGGCGACGACCTCGGGGTGGTTCTGCTGGCCAATCACGCCCATGGAGGCGGCCATGTCCGAGGGGCCGATGAAAATGCCGTCAACACCCTCCGTGCCCACGATCTCCTCGACATTGGCCACGGCCTCGGCCGATTCAATCTGCACCATCAGGGTCAACGTCTCCCCGGCACGCGTGAGGTAGTCCGGGACGCGGTTCCAGCGCGCCGAGCGGGCCAGGGCCGAGCCGACTCCACGCACACCCAGCGGCGGGTAGTGGCATGCGGCAACGGCCGCGCGGGCGTCGGTTGCGTTGTTGACCATCGGGATGATCAGCGACTGCACCCCGAGGTCCAGGTACTGCTTGATGACCACGGTGTCGTTCACCGGCGGGCGGACCACCGGGATGACGGGGTAGCCGCGCACCGACTGCAGCTGCACCAGGATCGATTCGAGCCCGTTGGGCGAGTGCTCCGCGTCGATGAAAATCCAGTCGAATCCGGCTCCGGCACAGATCTCTGCCACCAGCGGCGATCCGGAGCATACCCAGATGCCGGCGAGCGCGTGGTCCGCGTGGTCAAGTGCGTCCTTGAAGGACGGGTCCGGCTCTATGAGAAAAGGCATGTCACGGTCCCCATCGGTCCATAGTCGGCAAAAACGGTGTCTCCCTTGGCCACCCACATGGGGCGGGTGAAGGAGCCGGCCAGGATGATCTCCTCGGCGTTGAGCTTGTCCCCGTGCGGCGCGATCTTGTTGGCCAGCCAGTGCACACCGGCCGCCGGGTGGTTCAGCACCCCGGCGGCGACGCCGGTTTCCTCCACGACCTGGTTCTTGTACAGGATCCCGGCGACCCAGCGCAGGTCGATGTCCGAGGGTTTCATCGGGTTCCCGCCAATGACCATGGCGCCCATCGCGGCGTTGTCCGAGATGGTGTCCACGATGGTCCGGCCCTCCATCTCGATGCGCGAGTCCAGGATCTCCAGGGCCGGGATCACGTACTCGGTGGCGTTGAGCACGTCGAAGATGTTCGCGCCCGGGCCCTCGACGTCCTTGTTGAGCTTGAAGGCAAGCTCCATCTCGACCCGCGGGTGGGTGTATTTGTCCCATTCGACGCTGCATCCGGATTCCAGGACCATGTCATCAAAGATGATCCCGTAGTCCGGTTCGGTGATGCCCGTGGCCATCTGCATGGCCCGGGAGGTCAGCCCGATCTTGCGTCCGGCCAGCAGCCGGCCGTTGGCCTCGGAGCGTTGGCGCCAGAGGTTCTGGACCTTGTAGGAGTCCTCGACGGTCATCTCCGGATATCGGGCGGTCAGGCGCTTGACCGGAACGCGGTCGTGCCCCGCCTGCACGAGTTCATCGGCGATCCGGGTGATGGTCTCATCATTGAGCATGCTGGCTTGGGCCCCTTCTGGTGTTCTTGCTGGGCGTGACGCCCGGTCCGTGCGCTACTGCGCCGGACAGGGGGGCCACTCCCTGAACATGTTAGCCAATGCGTGCCCCGGTGGACACTCAGCCCGCGTTTGTGTCCGGGCGCGCATCCGGACCGGCAGCGGTTTCCAGGGCCGCGGCGGCGGCCGCGACCAGCTCGGCGCTGGTGGCATCGAAGCCCGATTCCCCGCCTCCGGGGCCCGAAGCGCCATGCACCGCGCGGGTGCGTGCCGAAAGGTGGATCCCGTCCAGGCCCGCCAATTCCGCGATGTCCCCCAGCTTGACCCCGCCGCCGGCCTGGATTTGCGGGTTGCCCGAAGACGCCGCGTGCATTCGGCGCAAGACCTCGATCCCGGCGCCCGAGGCCGGCGCCCCGCCGGAGGTCAACACACGGTGGGCTCCGGCCTCACGCAATTGGCCGATGAGATCCTCGATCGCCAGGCCCTTTTCCAGCAGCACGTCCACGCAGCGATGCACGGTGACTTCGATCCCCGGGTCCACCGCGTGAGCCGCCGCCGCCAGGGCACGCAGCACCGGGACATCCAGGGCTTCGTCGTTTTCGGTCAGCGCGCCGATGACGATCCCGGCGACCCCGGCCCGGGCCGCGTGGGTGATCTCGGTGGCCATGAGATCGACTTCGGCGGGTGTGTAGATGTAGCCGCCGCCGCGCGGGCGCACCAGCACGTGGACGCCGATTCCCTGGGCCACCACCTGTTCGGTGGTGGCCAGGGTCGGGGTGAGCCCGCCCATGCCCAACGCGCTGCACAGTTCGATGCGGTCGGCCCCGTTTTCCTTGGCGGTCCGGGCACCCGCGGCATCCTGCACGGCGATTTCGAGCTTGGTCATGGGTGGGTCCTACGCTTTCTTGGCGGGGAACACCGTTGCCCGGAGGTCCGGGGTCGGCATGTCTGTGTCGAACGGGAACATCGGACGCTCGATGTTCTTGTGGCCCAGGCGCATCAGGTCCTGGTCCACGCCGCCCGGGGTAAGTGCCAGCATCCAGTCCGATGCGAGCTCGAAGAGCTCGGGTTCCAGGTAGCCGATCTTCACCACGACTATATCGGCATCGGTGACATCCAGTCCTGCGGCGGCGAAGTCGGAGAGCAGGTGATAGGGCTTGCGGCGTTCGGTGATAACGGCATCGATCGAGCCGACACGCACGACGGCGACGCGCCCCGAGGTCTCATCGCCCTGGGTCAGGTGAACCACCGTGCCGTTGAGCACGGCCGGACCCGCGTGTACGTGATCCACCCGCGCCCCCGCCGAAACCCGTATCGGGGACCCCTGCCCTGCGGCAAAGCATGCGGCCACGGCGTCGGCGTCGAAGACCGAGGCGACAACGGTTCGTGGCCCGCCGTGGGCAAAGCGGTCATCGTCGAGGAGCCGCGCAAGCGTCCAGGTGACGTCGCCGGATCCACCGGCCGTCGGGTTGTCTCCGGAGTCCGAAAGCACGTAGGGGCGCTTGGCCCCCGGGGCCAGTGCGGCATCCAGGCAGGTGTCGAGGTCGGCCGCCGGGGCGACAAAGGCGAAGTCCGCCCGGGCATCCCAGTAACTGGTGGCAAGCTCGGTGGCCTTGGTTGCTGCGAGGTCCGCATCATCGCCGGTGACCACCACGCAGGCATAGCAGCGCGGCTCGTCCGCCCAGGCGTATCCGACCCAGATCGAGGCATCAACGATGCCTGCGGAGGCCTCGACGGGCGGAATCGCGTCGTAGATTCCCTTGGCCGGCTCCAGCCTGGTGGAAGTCTTTTCCCCCGGAAGCAACACCGGGATGCGCACGTATGCCTTGGCCGGGGCACCGCTCCCGTCCTTGAGCCTGGTCATCAGGTTGGCCATGGCACGGGTCTTGGTTTCCTGCTCGTCCTCATGCGGGGCCATCCGGTAACAGGTGATCAGATCGCAGTGCTCCACCAGCTCGGCAGAGACGTTTCCATGCAGGTCCATGGTTGCGGAGATCAAGGTGCGTGGTGTTCCCGCCTTGGCGCTCTCCTCATCCAGCGCGGTACGCACCGCGCCCGCCAAATCCGCCTCGGCGTCCCGGCGCCCCACCACGGTCATTGCACCGTGGATGTCCAGGAAGAATCCGTCGAAGGGCCCCTGGGCGTGGATCATCTCGATCAGCTCGGACTTCAACGCCTCGTATACGGCGGGCTCGACCATGCCTCCGGGCAATGATCGGGCATGCACCAACGGCACCCACTCGGCGCCGTCGGCCACCGCCGGGTCGTGGTTTGCATGTTCGGGGTCAAGGACCGTGTAGCGCGAGAGCAGCACCGCGTCCTTGGTGAAGTTGAAGGCCTCGAAGCCCGAGCGGTGCGGGGAGAAGTTGGAGGCTTCGATGGACATGCCGCCTGTGCCGATACGGGGATGGGGGCTGAACGTGGGTTCGGTCATTCCGGTGCGCAGTCCTTGGTCAAGGTCGGAGGGCCATAGCGATCGGCAGGGTTTCGGTGCGGGTCACATGAAGGGGGGCGGGTCCGGCCCCCTGGGGAAACCAAGCCGAAGACAGGCACCGGAAATGACCTACGTTCCCCCAGGCCCTAGTCCGCCCCTCGGGTGGGTAGCACCGGGACCGAGGAGCTTGGTTTGACGACGCGTGGCAGGACGACCAGCAGGCACACCACAGCCAGCATCATGAGCCCGCCGATGAGCGCACCAATCCACGTGCCGTAGAGCACCTGGACAACAAACCACACACACCCTGCCACCAGGATCCCCACGCCCAGGACCACCATCTTGGAGATGACGTGGCCCATGTGCACCGTGGTGATCTTGACGCGTTGGCCGAAAAAGTGTCGGTGAACAGCCACCGGGGTGATCAGCAGCACGATGAGCAGGGCGGAGAACACCAGCAGGACAAGGTAGAAGACACGCTCGGAATGGTCCAAGGAGGTGAACCCGGCCTGGAACGGAAGCACCACCAAGAACGCTGCGAGGATCTGGGCACCGGTCTGCATGACGCGCAGCTCCTGCATGAGTTCGTTCCAGTTTCGGTCCAGGCGTTCCTCGACACTTTCGTTGCGTCCATTGCGCCCACTCATTGCACTCCTTTCAGCCGGCCGGCGAACCCCGGTGGCGTGCACCGGACCTCGGCACATGGGCCGGATCCATCTATCGCCATGCTGACTACCTAACCTACCGAAGAAGCCCTGCGTTGGGCAGAAGTAAAAATGCCATAGCAGGAGCAAACGCCGGCGAACGCGTCTAAGCTGGCTAAATGAGCGCCCACCCCTTCGATTTGCTGACCGTAGAGCAACTGCGCCGCTCCGGATCACTGAAGTGGTCCGAATATACGGGAACCTTGGGCGCCTGGGTGGCCGAAATGGACTTTGGTACGGCCCCGGGCGTGGTCGCCGCCGCACAGGAAACCTTGGCCAACGGCCTGATCGGGTATGCGCCCACCCGATTGGTCAACGACATGCAGCAGGCCACCGCCGCTTGGCTGGACAACAGGTTTGAGTGGAAGCTCGAACCTGGACAGATACGGCCGCTGAACTCGGTGGCCGTTGCCCTTGACGCGGCGATCATGCATTTTTCCCCACGGCATCGTCCCGATGCCCCGGTGGTGCTGCTCACCCCGGCGTACATGCCTTTCCTTGCCACGGCTTCGCGCTTCGGCCGGGACACCATCCAGGTGGCCATGGTCCCAACGCAAACAGGGTGGGACCTTGACTGGTCGGCCCTAGAGCAAGCCTTGGCCGGAGGTTCGCTGCTGGTGCTGGTGAACCCGCACAACCCCATCGGCAAGGTCTATTCGCGTGAGGAACTCGTGGCGATTTCCGAGCTCGTTGAGGTCACCGGATCCAGGGTTTTCGTCGACGAGATCCATTCTCCGCTTGTTTTCAACGGTGCCTCGCACATTCCCTACGCCACTGTTTCCCCCACCGCCGCAGCACACTCCATCACGGCCGTCGCCGCCACCAAGGCCTTCAACCTGCCTGGGCTCAAATGCGCGCAGTTGGTGCTGACCAACGATGCCGACCGCCAGCTCTGGGATCATGTGGGGGAGGTTTCCGAGCACGGGGCCGCAAACGTGGGACTCGCCGCGACCACCGCCGCCTACCGAACCGGTACGGGGTGGCTCGACGGAGTGATTGCCTATCTGGATGAATCCCGGATGCTGCTGGCCGACCTGATCACCGAACACCTGCCCCAGGTGGACTATCGGCCCCCGCACGGCACCTATTTGGCATGGTTGGATGTCTCGCGGCTTTCCCTGGATCCCGATCCGGCCCGCTTCTTCCTTAAAGAGGCCCAGGTTGCCTTGATCAACGGAGACGACTGCGGGATCGGTGGACAAGGTTTCGTCCGATTGAACTTTGCCACCCCACGACCGGTTCTGGGCGGAATGATTCACCGCATGGGAGCCGCTGTGGATGGTTGCGATAACAAGGACGTGACGGATCCCGAGTTCGCCCAGTAGTGCCTTGCCCCCTGGCCCCTAGCTTGCCTTGAGGTTGGCCAGCAACTGTTCAAACGGCAGCGAGGTCATGCCATCGCGGGGGTTGGCCCTCTCACTCACGCGCGGGG
>JAUNVO010000032.1:14941-16499 GCA_030540695.1 Micrococcaceae bacterium
AACGGCAGCGAGGTCATGCCATCGCGGGGGTTGGCCCTCTCACTCACGCGCGGGGTGACGGAGCGGGGCTCCCCGGGGCCCCGGCTCAGCACGGCCGATCCGTGGTCTCCGGCAATCACCCGCGCCAGCTCTTCCCCGGCACGACGCTCGCGTTCGGCCAGGGCCCCCTGGCCCCGGTCGGCACCCCAATCCTCGGGCGAGGCAAAGACAGAGGTGGGCATCACCCGGGCACGCAGATAGGCGAAGATCGGGCGCATCGCATAGTCGATAACCATGCTGTGCCGTGGGCTTCCACCGGTGGCGGCAAGGACCATCGGTTTGTCTTCCAGGGAGGTCGGGTCCAAGACGTCGATGAAGCTTTTAAAAAGGCCGGAGACCGAGGCCGTGAAAACCGGAGTCACCATGACCAGTCCGGCGGCACCGGTCACCGTTTCAATGACCTGGGCCAGCCTCGGTGTGGCATAGCCGCTGAGCAGGTGGTTGGTGATGTCCTTGGCGTAGTCCCGAAGTTCGACCACCTTGAGTTCTCCTGGGACGCCCAGGGAAGCCAGGCCCCTGATCGCGGATTCACCGAGCTGTTGCCCCAGCAGGCCGGAGGTCGACGGCGTACCCAGTCCGCCGGAAATGACGACGATGTCTTGGCTCATGAGATGCAGACCCTACCTTCTAATACATGTGTTTGCATGTAAAGCAATGAAGGCGGGGAAATCATTCCCGGTGATTCTCCGTGGCTACCGACTCCGATTCGGCATTCACGGACGGCATCGAACAAACGTTACCGAAGCACCTTCCGCGAATGGCGGCCACCGCGCAATAGAGGGCCGCCGCACCCGCCCCCAGTGCGGCGACGAACGCGTCGGACCAGAGTGAAACCGCCATGGCCGCCAACACCACTGCCACGGCCAGCCAAATCGCCCGGTCCTTCAAGAGCCCACTCCCCCTGCTGTCATGAATCATGTCCGCTAAAACCCGCGACATATACCCCATAGGGTATCTTAATTTGTCCCGCTCGGCGTTAGCCTGTTCGGCGTCGCACGCGGCTGACCCATAGGACCCCGGCACCGGCAACGCCGATGACCATCGCAATCAACACCACGTAGAACCCGACGGAGTAGTATCCGTTTGCGCTCGTGTTGGGGTCAAGGAAGGGATAGGGATACCAAGGGTTTGCGGTGCGCGGGTCCAACACCAGCGTGCCCCGAGTCAAGGTGTAGCCAGCCCACAGCACCGGCACCGCGACGATACCCCACAGCGCGCCGGCGCCCAAAGGCCGCCTCCCGGGGGCGATGAGCCAGTCAAGCACAACAACGGCCGGGGCAATGACGTGGAGGATTTCATTGGACCACGGCACCGTGGCGCCTTGGGGCAGTTCAACCCCACGCAACAGCAGGTTGTAAACCACACCAGTGGTGGCCATGTAGGTCGTCGAAGCCGCTCGAATCATGCTCCAGCCGCGCGCTTCGGCTCGGTTGGACAAGGTGAAGATGCCAACGAACAACACGATGCCAGCCAAGATGTTGGACTCTATGGTGAAAAACGAGAAAAAGTTCTGTATGAC
>JAUNVO010000032.1:16599-20858 GCA_030540695.1 Micrococcaceae bacterium
CCGCTTGCCCCGTCAGGTACGGGATCGGCCTTGTCACTGGTTTGCACGTTGCCCTCACCATCGACCGCGCGCACGGTAACCGTGTGGTTTCCCGGGGAGCCACCCTTCCAGTCGTAGCGCCACTGCCTCCAGGTATCCACCGACGCCTCGGTGGCAAGCTCCGCGTCCTTCCAGTCCTCGTCGTCGATCTGCACCTGCACCTTTGATATCCCCTTGGTCTGCGCCCAAGCTGTTCCGCCCAACGTCACCTTGCCCGCAGGCACGCTGGCGAACGAGCGGGGAACATCGACGCGCGAAGAAAGCTTGATGGGCCCGTGGTCCGACCATCCCCGTGTGGTCCAGTAGCCCATCTTGTCCTCGAATCGGGTCACTTCCAGGTCCACAACCCACTTCGTGGCGGAAACGTAGCCGTAGAGGCCGGGCACCACCATGCGGACCGGGAAACCGTGTTCCAACGGCAGGGGTTCTTCGTTCATGCCAACCGCCAACAAGGCCATTCGGTCATCAGTCAGGACCTCGAGAGGGGTGGACGCGCTGAACCCGTCGCTGGATGTCGAAAGGACCATATCTGCACCTTGCTTCGGGACTGCACGTTCCAGCAACTGACGCAATGGATATCCCAGCCATTTGGCGTTGCCCACCAGTTGTCCACCGACCGGATTCGAGACACACGTCAACGTCAGGTAGGTCTCAACCAAGTCAAGCGCCAAAAGCTCGTCAAAGCTGATGGTGAATTCTTCTTCGACCATCCCGTGGACCCGCAACGACCATTCGGACGGGTCGATGCGTGGCACCGAGAGGGCAGTGTCAATCCGGTAGAAATCCTTATTGGGAGTAATGAATTTGGGCATTCCCGACAAATCAACCTGGGCACCTGCCGGCGGTGCGTCCGCCAGGACCTTGGCGGAGGGCAAACCCAACGCCGAGCGTGCGGTGTCCGCGGCGTTCCTCACGGTTGATAGCGACTTGCCCACCCCGGCGGCAACGGCTGCGCCCACCACGGCAACAGCGGTTCCCACCATGAAGTTCCTGCGCGAGGCTCCTTGCGCCGGAGCCTGCTCCGGGTCAAGGTGCCATGCCTTGGCGGCGGATGCCACTAGCAGCTTCAGTGTGACCAGACCGGCTACGGCGCCCAGTATGGTGGGGGTCAGGTCGACCAACCCGGTATCGGGCCGGGACAAGACCGCCCCTCCGATCGCCCAGGCAATGACGACGATGGCACCGGTGGCAAGGGCAAAATGACGCCTGGCCAACAGGCCAATCAGGAGTGAGCCAATGGCGGCCACCACACCCATCGAGATGAACAGGGCCAACTTGTCGTTAGTGCCAAACGTCGCGATGGCGAAGTCCTTGAGCCATGACGGGGTCAAGTCGATGAAAACAGCCCCCATGGCCACTAACGGGGCCGAGGAATTGGCGAAAAAAGCCGCCATGAACTGGGCAACGGCAAAAAGCACCGCCGCCGATGCGAAACCGGCCAAGGCGAATGCCCACCGGCCCCGCACCCTAGTTGCTGTTTGCTTGCTCATGAGTCCACCTGCCAATACGTTGTGAAACTGGTTCCCCGGAGATCCCGTGGAAATGCTGGTCACTACGTATTCGGAACGGCATCACCAGCGGATTGGAGGCAGACGCACTTTTTGTGCTTCCTCGTCAGAGCGCCTGGACCAAGATCGGTTCGGTGGTTGGCGCCGGCGAACCTGAAGCCGGTTCCACCGTGATCCCAAAGTGTGTAACGCCGTCCATCGACCCTGAAACCAGGACCATTCCGTCAGCTTGGCTGCCATCGACCATTCCTGCCGGAACGGCCCCATCGCTGGAGATCAGCCAGAGTTCATATCCCTTGTCGCTTGGCAGGGCAGGCATCCCCGAGGTGGTCACGGCCATCATGCCTTCGGCGGCAGAGTAGGCCAGCGTCACGCGGGCGCCGTCGCCCATTTTTTGTGTCTTGGACTGGACATCGGCGGCCGTCAAAATTTGTGTCAGCTCGGCTTGTTTGGTGTTCAGCGCCGCGAGTTGCTCCTCGAGTTCTTGCTGCTGTGAGTGTTGATTGACGACGACACCGCCCAAGGCTCCGGCGGCAACCAGCAGTACACCGGCGGCCAAGGCGAACATCCGTCGTTGGGGTTTGGCTGGAACCGGCATGCTTTCGCTGGGCTCGGCGACCGAAACGGCACCGCCAGAACGGTCAGCTGGTGAATCGATATCTGATCCAGGGAGCTGAGCTCCGGTCGGTGCGTTGTCCGCAGCAGCCTGAGCCTGTTCCGTTTCAAGCGGCGGCAGTTGCGGAGTATTGCGGATTGCCGCCATGATGTTGGTCTTTACGCTGGCAGGAGGCTGCACGGGAGCGGTAGTCAGGCCAAGGAGTGCTGCAGTTTCCCGCATAGCCTCCAGCTCCTCACGGACCCCGGGCGAACTTTCAGCCTGTAGCAGCAATTCCTCACGTTCGGCATCATCAATCGCGTTCAGGGCGAAACTGCCGGTTAGCTCGTTCTCCTGCTTTTCCATTACGCCACCCCCATCAGGTCTCGAAGTCTTGTCATGCCATCGCGTATGCGTGTTTTTGCCGTACCCACCGGGATCTTGAGCAATTCCGCCACCTCCAGGTGCGTGTAGCCACCGAAGTAGGCCAGCCTGATGGCATCGCGTTGGGTGTCGCTCAGCCGCTCCAAGGCGCGCGTCACACGGCGGCTTTCATCGAGTTGGATGGCTGTTTCCTCGACGTCGTCGTAGCTGGCCTGGAATTCCTTGATCCCCTGGGTCAGGTCCCGGTCCTTGCTGGCTTGGCTAGCTCGCACTCGGTCAACGGCTCGGCGGTGGGCCATGGTCAACAACCATGTGATGGCCTTGCCCTTGGTCGCGTCGTAGCGCGCTGCATGTTGCCAAGCTTCGACGAAGACCTCCTGGGCCACCTCCTCGCTTTGCGCTTCATCCCTGAGCACTCGCCGAATCAGGCCGAAAACCTGGGCGGAGAGTCGATCGTAAAGGATCTCGAATGCGCTCTCGTCTCCCTTGGCGATCTGAATCATCAGGTCTTCGGGGGTCGGAACGGAGAGCTGGTCCGTTTCACCAATTCGATTTGGGCTCATAAGCTCAAGCGTCTCACGCATTGGAGCCACCTCCCACCACATTGCTTGGCGCGCCGAGCAGTTATGATCCTGGACCGCAGGCCATGGGCGCCATGTCCCTGATACCAGCAGGGGGCAAGTGCCCGAGGTCGGAAACCCCTCAAGCACCAGCCCCCTGGTCAACTAGTTCGTTTCAAGCCCTGCTCGCGGCAATTACTTCTTGGCCGGGGGCATCAGGACCGAATCGATCAGGTAGACAGTCGCGTTGGCGGTCTGGACGCCACCGCAGATCACCTTGGCGTCATTGACGGTCAGGTCGTCGCCGCTGCCGGCAACCTTCAGGTCCTGGCCTTCGACCGTGGTGTGCGTTCCGTCAATCTCGTCGGGCATGATCTGGCCCGGCACCACGTGGTAGGTCAGGACGCTGCTGAGCGTGTCGGCGTCCTTCACCACGGCATCAAGGTCTGCCTTGGGGATGGCCGCAAAGGCGTCATCAACCGGCGCGAAGACCGTGAATTCACCGCCGTTGAGGGTGTCAACCAAGTCAACGTCCTTGTTCAGCTCGCCGGACACCGCCGCGGTCAAGGTGGTCAGCAGTGGGTTGTTGGAGGCAGCCACCGCCACGGGGTCCTTGGCCATGCCGGCAACCGAACCGTCTCCGCTGGGTACGGCCTCGGCGTAGGCTGCGCAGCCCGAACCAACTAAGTTGGCGGCCGGATCCATGGCCGAATCGCTGGCCATGGCCGAGCTGCTTGGAGCAGCCGAGGTGCTGGACTGGGACATCGAAGAGGAAGGAGCCATTGACTCGCTGGAGTCGGTGCCCGAGGAACAAGCGGTCAATCCGACGGTGGCTACTGCCATCAGTCCGAGAGCTGCAGCAAATTTCCGGTTCATGCGCTTCATGTCATTCTCCTTAGCTGGCGGAAACCCCAGGGTTTCCGCGTTTGCCCTACCTTGGTTGGTGCGGGCTGTCATGAAGCATTCGGTGCCGCGGTGAAAACGGATTGGAAACTATCCAAAAAACTTTTAATCCGCCAAAACGCCCCGATTTTCACCCTTGCCTCAATCCCTTGAGAAGGGAAGAAACGGCAAAGGTGCCTACTTCTTCACAGCCACGATGGATGAGAGCTTCTATTATCGAATCGCTCGGAGCTTGATGGCGCGGGTGGCGTTCCCATTGCCTGATGCCCG
>JAUNVO010000033.1:0-6734 GCA_030540695.1 Micrococcaceae bacterium
ACACCATTAACCCGGGGGCGGCCCCGGGGGGGCCACCCCCGGGGGGGCCCCGGCCGGCGTTCCAGAATCCCCGCCGAATCGCTGTGGCTGGCACTGGGCACCGTCCTGGTGCTCGTGCTTGCGGTGGTGAGCTTGTTCGTCGGGGTCTCCGAGGTGAGCCTTCCGCAGCTGCTGGCCGGTGAGAACGAGGCCTGGGACCTGTTCTGGATTTCCCGGGTGCCGCGCACCCTGGCGGTCATCCTTGCCGGCACAGCCGTGGCGGTAGCCGGGTTGATCCTGCAGCTGATGGTGCGCAACCGTTTCGTCGAACCCTCGACCGTGGGCACCGTGGAGTCCGCGACGCTGGGCATCCTGGTGGTCACCGTGGCGATCCCCGCGGCCCCGCTCATGATGAAGATGGGCGTGGCAAGCATCTTCGCCCTCGGCGGCACCGCACTGTTCCTTGCAGTGCTGGGGCGCCTGCCGGCGCGCAACACGTTGCTGGTGCCCATCGTGGGCATCATGCTCGGCGGGGTGATTGGTTCGGTGACCACGTTCTTCGCCTACAAGTACGATCTGCTCCAGACCTTGAGCAACTGGATGATCGGAGACTTCTCCGGGGTGCTGCGCGGACGCTACGAGCTTTTGTGGATCGTCGCCGCGCTCACCCTGGCCGGATACCTGGCCGCGGACAGGTTCACCGTCGCCGGCCTGGGCGCGGATTTCACCACCAACCTGGGCATGAACCACAAGGCGATCATGCGTCTGGGCCTGGTGCTCGTCTCGCTGATTTCCGCCGTGGTGGTCACCGTTGTCGGTGCCGTGCCGTTTTTGGGTTTGATCGTGCCGAACATCGTGTCCCTGCTTTTCGGGGACAACCTGCGCCGTGCGGTGCCGTGGACGGCACTTTTCGGGGCCGGCTTCGTGCTGGTCTGCGACATCATCGGACGCACCATCCGCTTCCCCTACGAAGTCCCCGTCGGCATGGTGATGAGCGTGCTTGGCGCCATCATCTTCCTGGGCCTGCTGCTACGAACCAGGAAACGCAATGCCAACTAGGCCATCCCCGGCACTGACCCGTCGCAGCGGCTTCTCCGTTGCCGCTCTCTCACCCAAGAGGATCTCCCCCGCAGCCTTGATCACCGTGCTGGCCGTGATCACCGTGGCGTGCATCGCGTTGTTCATGACCCTGGAACTGCGCGGAAACCTGGCGTACGCCTTGAGCCGCCGCGGCATCCGCGTCGGGGCGATGCTGGTGGTCGCCGTCGCAGTGGGCTTGTCCACCTTGATGTTCCAGACCGTGACGGCCAACCGCATCCTGACCCCCTCGATCATGGGGTTCGACGCACTGTACATCCTGATCCAAACCGCGCTGGTGTTCATGCTGGGCTCCTCCACGCTGCTCACCGCGTCCCCCGGGCTGAAGTTCGGGGCGGAGGTGGGCCTGATGGTCATCTTCTCCGCGCTGCTCTACCGCTGGCTGTTTACCGGGGGCACCGGTTCGCTGCACCTGATGCTGCTGGTGGGCATCGTCATCGGCACGCTCTTCCGCGGTTTCTCCTCACTGCTCCAGCGCCTGATGGAACCCAGCGAGTACATGGTCCTGCAGGATTTGTTCTTCGCCTCCTTCAACCAGGTCGAACCCGTGCTCCTGGGGATTTCGGCGATCATCGTCGCCCTGGTGGCCATCGTGGTGTGGAAGCTGCGCAAGAGCTTTGACGTGCTGGCGCTGGGTCGCGACACGGCGATCAACCTGGGCGTCGACCACCAGCGAATCGTCACCGTGGTGTTGGTGCTCTGTTCGATCCTGGTTGCGGTGTCCACCGCGCTGGTCGGGCCGGTGACGTTCTTTGGCCTGCTCGTCGTCTCGCTCGCCTACCAAATGGTGCGCAAGTTCTCCCACGCCGCACTCATTCCCGTGGTCTGCCTGCTCGGGGCCATCACCTTGATCGGTGGCCAGCTGGTCCTGGAGCGCGTCTTCGGATTCGCGACCGCGCTGAGCGTGATCATCGAGTTCATCGGCGGCCTGCTGTTCCTCTACCTGCTTTTGAAGGGTTCCCTGAAGTGATCTGCATTGAGAACGTCACCAAGTCCTATTCCGGCACCGCGGTGGTGGACGCGATCACCACCACCATTCCCGCCGGCGGGGTCACCTCCATCATCGGGCCCAACGGCGCGGGCAAATCCACGTTGCTCTCGCTGATTTCTCGGCTGCTGCCCATGGATTCCGGCGCCGTCTCGATCGCCGGACTGGACATCACCCGCACCCCCAGCAAGGACCTGGCCAAATCCATGGCGATCCTGCGCCAGGAAAACCACATCACCATGCGCCTGCGCGTGCGTGATCTGGTGGGATTCGGGCGTTTCCCGCACTCCGGCGGCCACCCGACCACCGAGGACAAGGCACACATCGAGGCCGCCATGGACCAGCTGGACCTGGGCGAACTGGCCGACCGGTTCCTTGACGAGCTCTCCGGCGGCCAACGCCAGCGCGCCTACATTGCCATGGTGCTGGCCCAGGACACCGACTATCTGCTGCTTGACGAACCGCTGAACAACCTGGACATGAAGCACTCGGTGGAAATGATGCGCATGATCCGCCGGCTCGCCGACGACTTGGGAAAGACCGTGGTGATCGTCATCCACGACATCAACTTCGCCTCTTGCTACTCGGACACCATCCTGGCCATGCGCGAGGGCGTGCTGGTGCATCAGGGTCCCCCCGCGCAGATCATGAGGGTCGAGGTGTTGCGCGATGTGTACGACATAGACATCCGCATCGAGGAAATCGACGGAAACAGGATCGGCGTGTACTTCGCCTAGTAGCCGGCGGCAGTCCCTTGCCAGCTGCCAAGACGGTGTGCTTGGCTGGGGTCGGGAGGAGGCCATCCATGACAACATTTGCCATCGGTGACCATGTGCGGTGGAACTCGGAGGCCGGATACGTCACCGGCGTGATCACCAAGAAGCACACCAAGGACGTCGAGTACAAGGGCCACATGCGGCGTTGCACCGAGAAGGACCCGCAATACGAGATCAAGAGCGACAAGACCGATCACGTGGCCATGCACAAGCCCGATGCCCTGACGAAAATCAAGTGACGTCGCTTTGGGCCCGCCGAGGGACCCAAGCACACCGCTGCGCCGATCCCGGCGCCCTTTCAGCGGATCGAAAGGTGACGTGGCGAAAGGGCACCTGTCCCGGTTCAGGAGGATGGCCATGGATGTCGTTGCTGAAGTCCGCGCATTTGTCGTGACGATTCCGCCCGGAGGTGTCGCCGCCTACGGGGAGATCGGACGTGCGCTGGGTCTGGGTCCGCGGCAGGTGGGACGCGCTGTTTCACTGCTCGGGGACGATGTGCCGTGGTGGCGGGTGGTGCGTGCGGACGGCACCCCGGCGGTATGCCGCGGCGGCGGAGCCCGGGCACTGTTGGAAGCCGAAGGCGTTGCGTTTCGTGGTGGTCACGTAGACATGGCCAAGATCCGAAACGTGTAGCCCTCACAACGGCAATGTAAAACCATTCACTGCCGTGACCGTTGCGCGTGTGAATACGTGGCGCTCACGAGTAATCTCAACCACACATCGATCACCGCCAAATTATCATAAACATCAGTTTGATATGGATCAATACGATAATTTCTAGCGCTTGCATCGGTCTACCCACGAGAACCACCTTTGTCACAAGGTGCAGAATTTATGCATGACCATGCAAGATACTGCACAAGCTGCGACCCGCCCCGTCCTGCTCCGGCAACTGCGCGCCCGTAAGCCCATCGAGGCGTTCGCGGCCGAGGCCGGCAACGGAACCGGCGGGCCCAAGCTGCGCCGCACACTCGGGCTGCTGCATCTGACCATGATCAGTGTCGGCGCCACGCTGGGCACCGGCATCTTCGTCGTACTTTCGTCCTCCGTCCCCATGGCCGGGCCCGCCGTCTGGATATCCTTCGCCATCGCCGGGTTGGCCGCGCTCTTTGCCGCACTGTCATATGCGGAAATGGCCGGTGCGGTGCCGGTGTCGGGGTCCAGCTACACCTATACCTACGCGACCATGGGCGAGGGCCTGGCCTGGATCTGCGGCTGGTGCCTGGTCCTTGAATATGCCGTCTCGGTCGCGGCGATCGCGGTCGGCGCCGGTGAATACCTCAACGAGATGGCCCGCTCGCTCGGCATGGACCTTCCGGCCGCACTGACCAATCCGCCGGGCGCCGACGGCGGCGTGTTCAACATCCCCGCGCTGGCGATCGTGCTCTTCGCCACCGTCCTGCTGGTTCGCGGCACCAAGGAATCCGCGGTGGTCAACACCGTGCTGGTGTTCATCAAGATCTCGGTGTTGCTCTTCTTCGTGGTGATCGCTTTCAACGCGTTCACCACCTCGAACTTCGATCCGCTGCTGCCCATGGGCACGGCCGGGGTCTCGGCCGCGGCCGCCCGGCTGTTCTTCTCCTACATCGGCTTCGACGCCGCATCCACCGCCGGGGAGGAAGCCAAGAACCCCCAGCGCGACCTGCCGCGGGCGATCGTGCTCTCCATGGTCATCATCAGCTCGCTCTACATCTTGGTAGCCATCGCCGCCGTCGGCGCCCGCCAGTGGACCTGGTTCGAGGGAAAGGAGGCGGCCCTGGTGCAGCTTCTCGAGGAGGTCACCGGACAAAGCTGGGTCGCATTGCTCTTCGCCGCCGGCGCCGTGCTGGCCATTGTCTCGATCGTCATCACCGTGCTCTACGGCCAAACCCGCATCCTGCTGGCCATGAGCCGCGACGGGATGGTGCCGGCCGTATTCGGGCGCATCAGCACACGCAGCGGGGCTCCGGTGGCCGGAACATGGATCACCGGCGCGGCCGTGGCGTTGGTTGCCGGGCTGGTCCCGCTGGGCCAGCTGGCAGACGCGACATCGATAGGCACGCTCTTCGCCTTCTCCCTGGTCTCACTGGCCGTCATCTTGCTGCGACGCAGCAGCCCCGAGCTGCCACGCACCTTCAAGGTGCCCTTCTACCCTGCGACCCCGATCCTGGCGATCATCTTCTGCGGCTACCTGATGGCCAATCTCGGGGCGCGGACCTGGGTGGTCTTTGGCGCATGGATGGCCATCGGATCGCTGATATACCTCGGCTACAGCCGCCGGCATTCGAAACTCGCTGCCAACTGGGAGGCTTTTAGCGAGCACTGATCCGCGGGCGGCATGGGCCCGATCCGGCCACCGGGCTCGGCTACCCTTGGCATATGCCACCCGTGAAACACCATTCATCAGCCACCGAACCACGAGCCACGGCCAAGAAGCCAAACACCGGCCTCACGGCACGGGTGCGCGACGGGCTCGCCAACCGCGTGGATTCTCTGCGCTCACAGTTGTGGCCCGTGCCCCTGGCAGCCATTATCCTGGCGGTCGCCATCGGCCAACTCCTGCCCTACCTGGACAAGGAGCTCGATAGCCGCAGCGCCAGCGAGGTCACCGGATGGCTCTTTGGCGGAGGACCCGAGGCCGCCAGCAACCTGCTCCAAACCATTGCCGGTGCCATGGTCACCGTCACCTCGCTGACGTTTTCCCTGACGATGGTGACCCTGCAACTGGCCAGCAGCCAGTTTTCCCCACGGGTACTGCGAACCTTCACCCGCGACCGGATCGTTCACAACACGCTGGCGCTTTTCCTGGCCACCTTCGCGTTCTCCCTGACCGTGCTGCGCAGCGTCAGGAACGCCACGGATAGTTTCGAGGGGTTCGTCCCGAGGATTTCCACCACGTTGGCCTTCCTGCTGGCGGTGGCCAGCGTCCTGGCCCTGGTGGCCTTCCTGTCCCACCTGGCACGCCAGATCCGCGTCGAAAGCATGCTCCAGACGGTCTTCGACGAGGCCGAGTCCACGCTCAAGCGGGTCTTTGCGGATACCGGGGATCCGGACCTCGTGAAACCCGGTGTCCTGGCTGGTCCCGGGGCGGGGTTCCGGCCCCTTGAGAGCCCGGCCTCGGGTTTCCTGCTCAGTGTGGACTACGACGCGGTCTGCAAAGTGGCGGCCGAGGCCGGCGCATTTGTCGAGTTCGAATCAACACCGGGCGATTCCCTGGTGCGGGGTGTTCCCTTCGCCCGCGCACGCTACAGCGCAGGTGGCGAGCTGGGCGATGAGGCATTCGCCGCCCTTTCAGATGCCGTGGCCGAATGCATCTTCACGGGGTTCGAACGCACCTCCGTTCAGGACGCCACGCTTGGCCTGCAGCAGCTGTTGGACATCGCCTGCAAGGCACTGTCCCCTGGCATCAACGATGGAACCACCGCCGTGCACGCCATCGGGCATGTCTCCGCGTTGCTGTGCGCCCTGGCCGAGCGGCCCACCGGCCCCTACCTGGTGAGGGACGGGACCGAAACGGCCCGCGTGCTGGTGCTTCGCCCCGGCTTGGAAGACATGCTTGAGCTGGCGATGCGCCAATTGCTGCGATACGCCATGGATGATCCCCGGGCGGCCGAGCGCACCGTGAAGATGCTTGTCGAATTGGCGTGGGTCGATCGCGCGGGCAAGCTGGCCGCGCCCCTTCGAATCCAGGCCGGGCGGGCGGGCCAGGCCTTGCGGCACAGCCCGATCAGCGGTTCCGAAGCCGGCAAGCTGCTGGCGCTGTTGGACGCCGGACCGCAACGCGACTAGACACGGGCCCCTCGCACCACACCGTGGTGGCGCGGATCCCTGGCCCGGGATTTGCCTCGATCATGCCACCAGGGGCTCCAGGGCACCCGTTCCGAATGCCAAGCGTTCAAGCTAAGCTGTGCTGA
>JAUNVO010000033.1:6744-15434 GCA_030540695.1 Micrococcaceae bacterium
GATCGCTGTGATCAAGCATGGCCTGGTTTGAAGTTCCTCCGGTGCGAAGGTGCTTTCTTCCCGCCGGGCATTCCGAGGGGGGAAGAGCACGTTGGATACGCCAAATATGGGTTCGTGGTCACGGTTCCTGGGGGTCTCGTTGCGCCCGTGGTCCGGGCATTCACCGATCTCATTGATCGTCCGGGGTGTGCTCCAATTCGCCATCTGCATCATCTTGCTCATCACGGGCCTGAACATGCGTGCCACGATGCGGGAGATGTATGCGGTAGACGACGGGGCGAGGCAGGTGGGCGGGTTCCTTGCCCTTGCTGGTTTCGTGTTGGTGGTCCTTGGACTGGTTGCTGCGCTCCGGATCGCCGTCGGCGTCTTTGATCTGGTGCCGCGCAAGTCCGTACCCGGTACGGTGGTGCGGGTTTCGGAGCGCAGGTTCCTTGACTTCCTGCCGGACTACGTCAACAACGCGCTCTGGGACAGGAACAGGCAGGCGGGCCGCTCCTTTTCCGAGCGTCGCAAGGTGCGCCACGAGCTGGTGCTCGACACCGGTGACGGAATCCGTGCCTGGACCGTGCGGGACATCCGCAAGGCCCACGGAATCCGCGTCGGGCAACGGGTCACCGTGGTGGCCAGCCCGCTGCTGGGCTATGTCGACAGGCTCGAATCCCATCTCTGAGCTGCATTTTCCCACTGGCCACGTTCCGCTCCAAGGCGTCCGGTTCGCGGTGGACGGCTTTTTTGTGAACAATGGGTCACGTGATCCCCTCCCCGCTTGATCCAGTACCCGCCGCCTGCATGGGCCGCATCGTCGCCGATTCCTCCAACCGGATCGCCTGGCTTCGCGCACGCTCCCAGGGCATCACCGCAACGGACGTCTCCAAACTGTCCACCCCGCGCAGCATCGCCTCGGCGGCTTGGGACAAGCTTCACGGGTCGGGATTCGGCGGCAACCCGTTCACCGACCACGGCAGGGCCCGGGAACCGGTGATCGCCGCATGGGTGCAGGAGAACTTCGGGATCATGCCCTCCACCCAGCTCTTCCATGCGGCAGAGAACCATATCCATCTGGCCACCCCCGACGGGCTGGGCCTGCGCGAGCACGGACGGGTGGAGCTGGCCGAGATCAAGACGACCAACAAGCCGTTCAAGACCATCCCGCGGCACTACCTGCGCCAGATGTTCTGGCAGCAATACGTGTTGGGGGCCGAGCGCACGCTCTTCGTCTGGGAGCCGCACACGGACTTTGTGCCGACCCACTCAGAGCCGCTGACCCGGTGGGTTGAGAGGGACGATACGGAAATAGGCGACCTCATTTCCAAGGCCGACCAGATGGTCCAGATCCTGCGCGAACGCACCGCAGCGGCCCGGGCCCGCGAGGACTACGGCCCGGCGGCACTTCACCTCTAGAAAAGGGCTTTGTCCCTCCCGATCAGGACGTGCCCCCACGCATCAGCGGTTCGGGCAGGGCCTCGGGGTAGTCCCTGCCCAGTTCGGCAACCAGGTGCTCGCGGACAAAGTTGCGCAAGTCCCACAGGTCCCCTGCATTGCGGGCGGTGACCATGATCGTGATCTTCATGATGCCTCCCACGGCATCGGTCACATTCAGGGTTCCAACCCTTCCGTCCCACAGGTCGGTGGCGGAAAGCAGTTGCTCGGTCCGGGTGCGCAGGTGCTCCACCGGGGCATTCCAGTTCAAGTCCAGGAATACGTACCCCATGATCTCGGTGTTGCGGCGCGACCAGTTCTCAAACGGCGTCGCGGTGAAGTAGGTCGAGGGGACGATCAGCCGGCGTCCGTCCAGCAACAGGATCACCACGTAGGTCAAGGTGATTTCCTCGATGTTTCCACGCTCGCCCTCGACCACCACGGTGTCGTTGACGCGGATCGCATCGGTGAAGGCGATCTGCAGCCCCGCAAAGATATTGGCCAACGAGGACTGCACGGCCAGGGCGGCTACCACCGATATCAGGCCGGCCGACGCCAGGATTCCTGCCCCCAGCGCCCTGACCTCGGGAATCGTGAGCAACGCGCCGGAGACCGCCAGGGTGACGATCAGCGCAGTGGCGACCCTGCGCAGCAAACCGATCTGCGTCTGGATCTTGGACAGGCGTCGCGGGTTGCGTCCATCGGTGCGGTACTTGGCAAGTATCACTTCTTCGATCATGCCGATCAGGGCGATCAGCAGCCAGGCGATCGAAGCGAAGAGCGCCAACAGCAGCAGGAACTGCCACAGGTCGGTCCATTTGGTGGGTTTGAAAGCCAGCGTCATGGAAATCTTGGTGAACGCGAATGCCAAGGTCAACAGGATTGGCGTGCGCCCGCGGATGTTGGTGCCCGCGAGCGCCGGGATCCGGCGGCGGAAGCGCGAGAAGATGAAGGTGAGCACCGCGGTGATCACCAGTGCTGCCAGTAACCCAATCGCAACCACAATCCATGGCCGGATGAATTCAGGTAACCCGTTCGTGTTCTCCACGACCTCGTTCAGTGCGTCGTCGAGTGCCGGGTTGGTGAAAATCTGCATATCACCAAGGTTGTCATACCGCCCGTGGCAGCGGCCAAATATTGGCCGGGATCCTTGGCATGTCTCCGTGGCGTTGCAATGCCGTGGATAGTGCGTAACTCCTCTTGCGGCCCGCAGGGCCCGGGTTCATGCTGGATCCATCCCAGCCACTCGGACCCAGGGATTTCCCATAAAGCGAGGAACATCATGAAAAACCGGATTGCCGCCGGACTGGCCGGCGCACTGCTCCTGGCCGGCCTCGGCATTGCCCCGGCCTCCGCATCACCGGTCGCCACCACCGCGTCAGCCCCGTATTGCGGGATCACCTGGGGCTCGCTGGCCGACAACGTCTCCGGCCATGCCTCGGCCACGGTCACTAACGTCCGCACCGGCCGCCATGCGTGCTTCGACAGGATGGTCATCGACCTCAAGGGCAAGGTCAAGGGCTACGACGTACGTTACGTCAGCGCCGTCTACACCCAGGGCCAGGGCAAGCACGTACCGCTGGCCGGCGCCGCCGACCTGCGCATCAACGTACACGCCCCCGCCTACACGTCATCGGGCGCCCCGACCTACGTCCCCGCCAACCGCACCAAGGTAGCCAATGTCTCGACCTACAGCACCTTCAAGCAGGTGGCGTACTTGGGCAGCTACGAGGGCGAGACCTCCTTCGGCCTGGGCGTTCGTGCCCGGTTGCCGTTCAGGAGCTTCGTGCTCACCGATGCCACCAGCAGCCGCCTGGTGATCGACGTGGCCCATCGCTGGTAGGCCTCCGCCAACGGGGCACTTGTTGCATTCCACGACGTGCGTGGGATGCGGCCGGTGCCCCGCACGACGCCCCCTGGATGACAAAACCGCGTCATCCGGCGCACCGTTTCGTCGGATGTGTCACGATTCATGCATGAGTATTGCGCGTCCATACAAGCAGGTTGATGTCTTCTCCTCCTCCCCCTACACCGGGAACGGCTTGGCCGTGGTGTTGGACGGCAAAGGGCTCAGTGATGCGCAGATGCTGAACTTCGCCAATTGGACCAACCTGGCCGAAACGGCGTTTCTCTTCCCCGCCACGGACCCCGCGGCGGATTACCGGGTCCGCATCTTCACCACCACCACCGAGCTTCCCTTTGCCGGGCACCCCACGCTGGGTGCGGCGCACGCGTGGCTCGAGGCGGGCGGGGTACCCAAGAACCCTGCGGCGCTGATCCAACAGTGCGATGCCGGGCTCATCGAAGTCCGCCGCGTTCCCGGTGAATCCGGGGGCGGGTCCGAGGCCCTGGCTTTCAAGGCTCCCCCCATGGTGCGCACCGGGGAGCTCGAGGATGACGTCCTGGATTGGGCGATGGCCGGCCTGGGCATCACGCGCGCGGACGTGGTGGGCCACCAATGGCTGGCCAACGGGCCGCACTTTGCCGGACTGCTGCTGCGCGACGCCGAACTGGTGCTCTCCCTGGAGCCGGATTACAACTTGCTGGCCGGGCTCGAGGTCGGGGTCATCGGCCCGCACACCGGACAGGGGGTCGCCGCCAAGTCCTATGACCCGCAGGCCCCGCAGGCACGGCCTGCCGGGGCACGCGAGGAGCTGAGCCCGGTCTCGGAGGCCGACGAACGCCGCGGCTCCCAGCGCTTCCGCAACGTCGTCACCGGGGCACCGGCGGACTACGAGGTGCGTGCCTTTTGCCCCGGCGAGGGCTTGCCCGAGGATCCGGCGACCGGATCGCTGAACGCGGGTTTCGGTGTCTGGCTCACCACCTCCGGGCTGGCTCCCCTCTCCTACGTGGTGCGCCAGGGAACCCGGCTGGGCCGGGCGGCCATGCTCCATGTGAGCAGCGATGCCGACGGCGTCTGGATCGCCGGGCAGTCACGGACCTGCATCGAGGGTGTCGTCAACCTTCCCTAGCCGATCCCGCGTCGTCCTGGGCGCCCTTTTGACGGACCTCCGCTGCGCGTACACTCAAGCAGTGAGTGTGAATCAGATGGATACCGAAAAAGCCCAGGACAAGCGCGCGTGGGGTGCCCTGTGGGCACTGGTCATCGGGTTCTTCATGATCTTGGTGGACTCCACCATCGTCTCCACCGCAATGCCCGCGATCATGAACGGCCTGGACACCGACATCAACGGTGTCATCTGGGTCAATAGCGCCTACCTGCTGGCCTTCGCGGTACCGCTGTTGATCACCGGGCGCCTGGGTGACAGGTTCGGTCCGCGCACGATCTACCTCATCGGCCTTGTCATCTTCACGCTCTCCTCGCTCTGGTGCGGTTTCTCCCCCGACATCCACACACTGATCATTGCCCGCGTGGCACAGGGTCTCGGCGCCTCCATGATGAGCCCGCAGACCATGACGTTCATCACCCGCATGTTCCCCTACGCGCGGCGCGGCGCGGCCATGGGGGTGTGGGGCGCGGTGGCCGGCATCGCCACCCTCGTGGGCCCCATCGCCGGGGGCATCTTCGTGGACACCCTGGGCTGGGAATGGATCTTCTTCGTCAATGTGCCGGTGGGGATCATCGCGTTCTGGCGCGTGCTGGCCAAGGCGCCGGAGCTCGAACGCCACTCGCACTCCTTCGACTGGTTGGGTGTCGCGTTGAGCGCGGTGGCCATGTTCGCGCTGGTCTTCGGGATCCAGGAGGGAAACACCCACAACTGGGGCCCCTTCCTCGGTCCCATCGGTTCCTGGCACCTGATCATCGGCGGGATCCTGCTCCTTGGTGCGTTCGTTTGGTGGCAGGCGAAGACCCGGTCCGAGCCTTTGGTGCCGCTGAAGCTGTTCAAGGACAAGAACTTCTCCCTCGCCAACATCGCCATCGCCTTCATGGGGCTTTCGATCACGGCCATGAGCTTTCCGATGATCCTGTACCTGCAGTCGGTCCGCGGATTGACCCCGACCCTCTCCGCCTTGATGATCGCCCCCATGGCCATCATTTCCGGGATATTGGCTCCGGTCATCGGCAAGAACATCTCGCGGGTCGAGGCGAAGTACTTCGCGGTTCCCGGGTTCTTCCTGTTCGGGGCCTCGATCACCGCCTACGGGCTGATCCTGCGTGCGGACACCCCGTTCTGGGTGCTGCTGCTGCCCCCGGTGTTCATGGGCGTGGGTTCGGCGATGGTCTGGCCCTCGGTCTCGCTGACCGCCACCCGCGATCTGGGCCAGGCCGATGCCGGGGCCGGGTCGGGGGTCTACAACACCACGCGGCAGGTCGGAGCGGTGCTGGGTTCGGCCTTGATCGCGCTGATGATGGAATCGCGCATTGCCAGCGAATCCGAAAAGGTCATCGCCTCGATGGGCGCCGGCGCCCCGGCGATACCCGGCGGCGCGGCCCAAGGCGGGGCACATGTTCCCGAATTCCTGCACCAGGCGTTCTCGCTGGCGCTTGGGCAGTCGCTGCTGCTTCCCGGGATCGTGGCCATGGCCGCCGCCCTGGTGGCACTGATGTTCCGCAAGGGCGCGCGCAGGAACTGATCCGCACGCCCTTGCCCAGGGGCCCTAAAGGCCGGCGCTACTTCTTCTTCTTGTCCTTCTTGACCGGAACTTCCTTGACCTTGGTCTTGTGCTTGCCACGGCCGAAGACCAAGGCGATCGCGATCCCGGCAAACAGCAGGTCCTTGGCCATGTGCACGCCATTGGGGGTCGGGCGGACACCGTCGGACTCGGTCATTCCCGGGGTCTTGAGGTAGGTGGCCACGAGCCCGGCAGCGAAGGCGCCCAGGCCCAGACCGGCGAGTCGTGACGGGATGAACGGGGTCAGCAGTGCGGAGCCGACGACGATCTCCCCCATGGCCAGCGCCTTGCCGAATACGGCCGGCTCAAGCTTCTCGACCTGTGGGACGGCGTTGGAGACCATGGACTGGATTTCCTCGGCCGATTCAACCGGCAGGCGCAGCTTGCCGATGCCGCTGTTGAGGATGTAGGAACCCGAGACGAGTCGTAGCGCTACGTTGGCAATGTTGATTCCCATGGGTTTTCTCCTGGTGTTTGGGGCCGATGATTCTCTTGTTTCTTCCCCCAGCTTAGGGTTTGTCCCCGTGCCACCGCTAGGGCCGCGACGGTGTGGCGCAGCCGTGTTCGCTCGATGCGGCGCCGGGTCTGCATCATGTTGGCCACATTTTCCTTCTCCCTCGGTCATGCGTGGGACCGTGCATCGGCCGGCGTGCTAGATTCGCGGTCATGATCACCTCCTCCGCGGTTCCCGACGCCGCGCTGCGCCTGCTCGTCGAAAAAGGCTACGACGCCACCAGCGTCGACGCGCTGGCGCAGGCCGCGGGCATTTCACGTTCCACCTTCTTCAGGCGCTTCGGCTCCAAGGAGGAAATGGTCTTCGCCGACATGGAAACGATCATCCACCACCTTGAAACGGTGCTGGCGACCTCCTCGGCAGGGCCGGTGGCAGCTTTGGTGCACGCCGGGCTGACGGTGTTCGACCAGCACACCGCCCGGCCCGAGGCCGCGGGCCTGCGACACCGGTTGCTGCTCGATGTCCCTTCGCTGCGCGACCGCGAGCTGGTCTCGATCCATCGCTACGAACGGGTCTTCCGCAACCATCTGCGCGATCGGGGGCTCTACGACCTTCCCCATGGCCGTGCCATGTGCATCGCGTTCGCTTCCGGTGTGGTCGCGGTACATAACGACCACCTGCGGCGTTGGCTGCGCGATCCCGGGGCGACCAAGCGCGTGGAACTGGAACGGGAGCTGGCCGCGCTGGGCGCGTTGTACCTTGCAGTGCTCGAACCCCGGGAGCGGGCCGCGGAATCCGGGCCAACGACGGTGGTCATCACGATTGCCGGGGCCACCCCGGACACCGAAACGGTGCTCACCCAGGTGCGCGAGGCCCTGGACGGCACCCGCAAATGAGCCTCAGTTCCTTGACCTGAAACTGAGTTCCAGTATGCTTGTGCCTACGACATCCGCGTCGACCACGAAAGGGCACCAGCACCCATGAGCATTGAAGCCAACCTCAACACCGAATTCCCCACGGGGGTCGTTGAACCGGAGTACGAGCTTTGGGGCGAGGTCGACGTCGATCCGGCAGGCCTTTTCGAAGACGTCCCGGCTGCCGACCGCGAATACTGGGACCGGGCCAGGGAATTCGGGTTGCAGGAGGTGCGCCCCGTCATCGATGAGTACTGGGACAACTCCGACTACCCCCTGGACCTGGCCAAGCGGCTGGGCGACCTTGACCTGCTGCGCGACGGCCTCACATTGGAGGGCTACCCGGAGATGAGCGTGCTGGCGGCCGGGCTGGTGAACATGGAACTCTCGCGTGCCGACGGTTCGGTGGGCACCATCGCTGCGGTTCAGGCGGGCTTGGCGCTGCGTTCGATCACCGAGTGCGGCTCCCCCGAGCAGATCGCCCATTGGGCGCCGAAGCTGGCCACCGCCGAGGTGCTCGGCGCATTCGCGCTGACCGAACCCACCCACGGTTCCGACTCCGTTTCGTTGGAGACCCGTGCCACCAAGGTCACCGGTGGATATCGGATCAGCGGTGAAAAGAAATGGATCGGGAACGGCTCCACCGGCGGGATCACCATCGTGTGGGCCCGCGACGAGGAGAAGAAGGTCCGCGGCTTCATCGTGCAGCAGGAATGGGAGGGGTACACGGGCACCACCATCGAGGGCAAGCTTTCGCTGCGTGCCATTTGGCAGGCCCATATCCGCATGGATGACGTGTTCGTCCCCGACTCCCATGTGCTGCCCGGTGCCAACAGCTTCAAGGACACCGCCAAGGTCCTCTTCGCCACCCGGCTCGGCGTTGCGTGGTCGGCAGTGGGCCACGCGACCGCCTGCTACGAGTCGGCCGTGCAATACGCGGCGCAGCGCATCCAGTTCGGCCGCCCGCTTGCCGCAAGCCAGATCGTCCAGGAGCGCCTGGCCCGGATGCACTCCGAGCTTGCCACCATGCAGCTCACCGTCATGCAGGCCACCAAGCGCGAGGAGGCCGGAACGTTGAGCCCGGTGCAGGCATCGCTGGCCAAGTTCACCTGCACCCGGCTGGCCCGGGGCATTGCCTCGAACGCACGGGATTTGCTCGGCGGCAACGGCATCCTGCTGCGCAACCGCGTGGCCCGGCACATCGCCGACATCGAGGCCATCCACACCTATGAGGGCACGGAGACCGTCCAGGCCTTGATCATCGGTCGGTCGATCACCGGGATTTCAGCCTTCGCCTAGGTCCGCCCGGTGCGACGACGCCGGGTCCC
>JAUNVO010000033.1:15534-20823 GCA_030540695.1 Micrococcaceae bacterium
GACATCGAGTCCGAACGCAACAACTATGCCGAGGTGCTGGGGCTCGTGGAGGTGATGGACCACGGTTGGATCCTGACGTTGGCAGATCCCTCAGGCGCCCAGCAGATCTCGCTCATGACCCGGGACCCCACGGCCCCCGATCAATCCCCAGGCTTCCATCGAGGTCGAGGATATCGATGCCGCGTTCGCCAGTGCCCGCGCCAAGGGCTTGGACATCGTGCATGGGCTCCGGGATGAGTCGTGGGGCGTGCGACGGTTCTTCTGTCGCGACCGGTCCGGGAATATCATCAACGTCTTGTCCCACCGCGCTTCCCCGGTCTGACCGGCGGGCACCGTCCGGACGGGGCCTTATGCTGAGTGCTCCGCTGGTTTTCTATCGAAAGGCCCCCATGAAACAACTAACGATGATCATCACCGGAGCCAGCGACGGGATCGGGGCCGAGGCCGCACGCGCGTTGGCCCGGCAGGGCCACCGGATCGTCTTGGTGGGGCGGAACAGGGAAAAGACCGAGGCCATTGCCCGGGAGCTCAAGGCAGATCATTTCCTCGCCGATTTCTCCGTACTTCAAGAGGTCCGCGCCCTCGCCTCGCTGCTGCTTCAGAGGTACCCGCAAATCGATGTGCTGGCCAACAACGCCGGAGGCATCTTCACCCCGGTCCGGCAAAGCACCGATGACGGTTTTGAACTGACGTTCCAAGTCAACTATCTCGCCCCGTACCTGCTCACGCACCTTCTGCTTGAGCGCCTCATCGCTTCACAGGCCTCCGTCATCAACACCTCCAGCGTGGCCAACCGGCTTTACGGAAGCGTTGATCTCTCGGATTTGAACGCGGAGCGCCATTACGATCCCAAGCGCGCCTATGGAAACGCCAAGCTCGAACAGATCATGTTCACCAGCGAGCTGCATCGGCGCTTTGGTCCCCTGGGCCTTGGGGCCGCGGCGTTCCATCCGGGGATCGTCCGCACCGGCTTTTCGCGTGACCCCGGCTCCTCCATGGAAAGCGTTTACGGCAACCGGCTCATCTCCACGTTCCTCGCCACACCGGCGAAGGGTGCCGACACGCTGATCTGGCTCGCCGGTCAGGGCCAGGAACGGACATGGCCCTCCGGTGAATACTTCAAGCATCGCAAGGTTGCCCGAACCAATCCCCAGGCCAAGGACGCCTCGCTGTGCAGCTCGCTCTGGGAGAGGACCCGGCTCATGCTTCAACTCGATTGATTCCCGCGGCCGCAGGGGGCGCGCCATCTACATGCGTTTCTTCACATGCTTGGTGGCCGGAGCGCTCCATGGGTCCTCTGGCCACGGATGCTTGGGATAACGTCCCCGGTTCTCCGCGCGCACCTGCGCATAGGGCCCTGACCAAAACGATGCCAGGTCATCGGTGACAGCCAGTGGCCGGCCCGCCGGGGAGAGCAGGTGGAAGAGCACAGGGACCCTTCCACGCACCAATGCCGGCGAAACGGCCAGACCGAAGCATTCCTGCAACTTCACGGCCACCACCGGTGGCGCCTCCGGTTCCTCGACGCCCGGATAGGTGATGCGG
Source organism: Micrococcaceae bacterium (assembly GCA_030540695.1). Classification (GTDB taxonomy): domain Bacteria; phylum Actinomycetota; class Actinomycetes; order Actinomycetales; family Micrococcaceae; genus Paeniglutamicibacter. Next base: position 17,080 of record JAUNVO010000033.1, read on the forward strand.
ATTTTCGATCCGCTGGGAACCGCCAAACGCTCCGGAACCAGTTCCTCCAGGGCTGCGGCCTCGGGCCATGGCAGCAACCGGCGCAGGGCATCGGCCAAGTCGATGGAGCCCGGGGGCTTTCCTCCCGCGAGCGCCTCGAGTTCCGGGGCCAGCCAGTTCCCCGCGCTATCGAGCAGGGATTCATCATCCATGGCCGGCCACGGGGAGCCGAGTTCGCGGTTCAGCATCGCCAACCTGCTGCGCAGCAACTGTGCGGCAGGGGAGAACTTCAGCATCCCCAAGCCGTTCTCGCGCAACGCAACGAGCACCGCGGCACGCCCGTGCTCCCGGGTCGGCTGCACGGGCGTGCTGTTCAGCTCGATGGCGCCCAAGCGGTGTTCCTTGCGGGCCGTGAGCTTGCCGCGCGCAAACACGGTGCGGGTTCCCTCGGTTTCCAGGTGCGACGCAGCAAACAATGCGGTGGTTTCGTCGATGGGTGCTGCGGCACGGATCAAGGCTCCGGTTCCGGCTGCGTCGCGACCGGCTGCCCGCGCCACCTCGGCAACCGCCAGCCACCGGTGGTGCGCCAACGGGCTCGAAGCCGGCAGCCCGGCACGGGTCCCGGAGGCAAACAGGTAGGTCGTGCCCGTGGCGTTCCGGACGCGGCGGGCAACCTGCCCGGGGAACGCAAGGGCCACCACCAATCCAAGCCCGGCTTCCGGCGACGGCTGCCCGGAGAGCGGAACCACCGCATCCTTTGCGGCGGTTTCCTGCCGGGCGATCCGTTCCAGTCGTGAGCTTTCGCGTTTCCATGCCTCTGACTGCGGCTGGTTTCCACGGCGCAAGGCCACCAACAGGGCTTCCAGATCCGCCGCTTGGGCCCGGTAGTCACCGGCCAGCAGTGCAACGAACTGTGCAACCTGTGCGGCGCCCAGCAACGGCGCCCCGTCCAGCAACGCCCGTCCAAGGCGCGGGTCGGCAGGGATTCCCGCCAGCCGGCGGCCCAGCGATGTGGCAAGCCCGTCCCCGTCGATGGCTCCCAGTTGGGCCAGCACCGAGGTTGCCGCCGCCATGCTTGAGGCCGGAGGTGCCTCGGGCAGGTGCATGCCCGCGCCACCCGGAGCACCCCAACACGACAGGACCAGCGCTGCGGAGACCAGATCCGCAACGGTGATTTCCGCTCGGGGGTGCGCCGGGGCGGCAGCAAAACCCTTTTCCCCGAAGCAGCGCACCACGGTCCCGGGACCTTGGCGTGCGGCCCTGCCCGCACGCTGGATACTCGATGCCCGGGAGGCCGAGACGGTGACCAGGCCGCTCATTCCACGGGCTGCATCCCTTCGGGGCTCGCGGGCCAACCCGGAGTCAATGACCAACCGGACCCCGGGGACCGTGAGCGAGGATTCGGCCAGCGAGGTCGAGACGATGATCCGTGCCGCTTCCCCGGGCAAGCGCCCGGAGACCGCGCGGTCCTGCAGGGCCGGGGTGATCTGTCCATGCAGTTCCAACACCTCGGTGCCTTGGGCCCGGGTTCGTATCTGTGCGGCGACTTCGGCGACCTCCCAGGCACCCGGAACAAAAACCAATGCGTCGATGGAGGGATCCGCGCTGATTGCCAGTGCGTGGGCCGCCGCCGCCGTGGCCGCGACATGCGTCAGAAACGTGCGCGAAACCCCGCGGTCGGTGAGCCGGGGTGCCGCCGGCGGTGCCCACACGGTTTCCAGCGCGTGCAGCGCCGCCGGGCAGTCGATCACCGGCGCGCTTCGGGCACCGGTGGAATCCCCCAGCAGTGCGGCGAAGCGTGGCGCATCGAGGGTCGCCGACATCGCCACCAGCACCAGGTCGCCACGCAATTCATGGACCTCTCGCAACATCCCCACCAGCAGGTCGGTTTCCAGCCCGCGCTCGTGCACTTCGTCGATGATCACCGCATCGACCGATTCCAGCCCGGGGTCCGAGAGCAGCCTGCGCAGCAGGATCCCGGGAGTGACGAATTCTATGTGGGTGTCCGGGCCTGTGGTGTTTTCACCACGCACGGTGAATCCCACCCGGCTGCCCAGGGCGCTGGAGTCCAGGGTGGCCAGGCGCCTGGCGGCGGATCGGGCAGCGACTCGGCGTGGCTGGGTGACAAGGATGCGAACGCGCCCCCCGGAGCGTGCCGCCACCAGGTTGGCAACCAGCGGTGGAACCAGGGTGGTCTTGCCGGTGCCCGGAGGGGCCTGGATGACGGCTGTCGCCGAAGCACCGCCTGCTTCAAGAACTGCGGTGAGTTCCGGCACGGATTCGAAAAAGACCAGTCCGGCGCCAATGGCTGCCAGGTCGAAGTCCTTGTTGCGCTGGGGTTTTTCCTGCCGGAATCGCTGCGTGCTCACGCGCCCATTATCCCGTGTGTTGCGCCCGGCCAGGGACCTGACGGGAGGGGGTTTGCGGTGGCCGGCAGCGGAACCACGGTTCGGCCGCCCGTTTCAGGGATTTGCGCGCAGGAACGGCAGCAAGGCATCCAGGACCGGCCGTGCCGGGAACAGGGTTCCCCCGTGGGTGCGTCCCTCCAGTTCGACCATCCGGGCGTTGGGCATCAATGAGGCCATCGTTCGCGAGTGGTCAATCCGCGGGACATCCCGGGTCCCGGCCATCAGCAACGTGGGCGTGCGCAGCTGTTGCAGCAGCATCTCGCTGATCGCGCTGCCGGCCTCGGTGGCCTGAAAATAGGCGGCCAGCGCCAGGGCGTCGTTGGATGAGAACGCCAATCTGGTTTCGGGATCAAGCCTCCCGCCACCGCTTTCCATGCCGGCAATGAAAGCGCCCATCTCCCCGGTCCGCAGGGCCTCAAGGTAACCGTCGAAGAACAGATTCTTGATCTGTCCGGCCTCGATGGAATGGGTGCCGCCAAGCATCGTCAAGGATCTGACCATCGACGGATTTCCGGCTGCCAGCGACAGTCCCACACGCGCACCGAAGGAATATCCCACGACGTGGATCGATTCGTGACCGGTGGCCGCCAGCACCGCCTTGACGTCCGCAAGCACCAGATCCATGGCGTAGGCGGCCGGATCGTGCGGTTTTCCCGAACGTCCGTGCCCGCGCATGTCCATGCGGATGGTGTCGAATTCCGGTTCCAGCGCACTGACATACCCCAGTCCGCGCCAAATGGAGCGCGAAAGCGCCGAACCGTGCAGCAGCAAGACAGGCGGGGCCCCTGTGTCGCTGGCGTCGAAGTGGATAGTCTGGGCATCAACCGGATTCACTGCATGGGGCATGTGTTTGAGCCTATGGCACCGGGGACGGCATTTCCCAAGCACCAAGGATGGCAGCGATGAATGACGACTTGACTCCCGTGATCGTTAGCGGCGCACGTACGCCCTTCGGCAAGTTCCGCGGGGCCATCTCCCCGCTGGCCGCCACCGACCTCGGTGCCCACGCGATCCGTGCTGCGCTTGAACGCAGCGCAGTACCTGCCAGCGCCGTCAACCACGTCATCATGGGTCAGGTCATCCTGGCCGGCACCGGGCAGGGACCTGCGCGCCAAGCCTCCCTGAAGGCCGGAATCGGTTGGGAGGTTCCCACCGTGACCATCAACAAGCTCTGCCTCTCCGGGTTGACCGCGGTCATCGATGCCGCCCGGATGATCCGGGCGGGCGAAGCGGACTTCATCGTGGCCGCCGGCCAGGAATCGATGTCCAACGCGCCGCACCTGGTCCGCGGCATGCGCACCGCGGTGGCCATCGGGGATCGCGGGCTGGAGGACTCACTGAACCACGATGCCTTGGC
>JAUNVO010000316.1 GCA_030540695.1 Micrococcaceae bacterium
GCCTCGTCGAGAATCCCCTCGCGTTTGGACACGATGGTCGGCACCAACGCCTGCCCGGCGACGTTGACAGCGGTGCGGCCCATGTCCAAGATCGGGTCGACGGCCAGGATCAGTCCCACCCCGGCCAGGGGGAGGCCGAGGGTCGAGAGCGTCAGGGTCAGCATGACCACGGCCCCGGTGGTCCCGGCGGTGGCCGCCGAACCCAGCACGGAGACCAGCGCAATCAGCAGGTAGTCGGTGAATGCCAGGTCGATGCCGAAGAACTGGGCGACGAAGATCGCGGAGATCGCCGGGTAGATCGCTGCGCAGCCGTCCATCTTGGTGGTTGCACCCAGCGGCACGGCGAAGGATGCGTAGCCCGAGGGGACACCCAGGTTGCGTTCGGTCACGCGCTGGGTCAGCGGAAGGGTGCCGATGGAGGAGCGGGAGACAAAGCCCAGCTGCACCGCGGGCCATACCCCGGAAAAGTACTGCTTGATGCTCAACCCGTGCAGCCGCACCAGCACCGGGTAGAGCCCGAAGAGCACCAGCGCCAGGCCGATGTAGATGGCCAGTGAGAACTTGCCCAACGCACCGATGGTGTCCCAGCCGTAGGAGGCCACGGCATTGCCGATCAGGCCCACCGTGCCCAGCGGGGCCAGACGGATGATCCACCACAGGATTTTTTGGATCACGGCCAGGGTGGCGGCGGAGAATTCCAGGAACGGACGGGCGGCTTCTCCCACCTTGAGTGCTGCGATGCCCACGGTGATGGCAATGACCAGTACCTGCAGCACGTTGAAGCTCAGCGAGGTGCTCACCTCACCGGTTTCGGCCACGTTCGAGGTTGCGCCGAGTCCCAGGAAGTTGGAGGGAATGATGCCGATCAGGAAGGCCCACCAGTCCCCGGTGCGTCCGGTGAATTCTTCCGGCGCCGCCTGCCCGGTTCCGGCGCCGGGGCGCAGGATGGTACCCAACAGCATGCCGATGACCACGGAAATCAGTGAGGTGATGGCAAACCAGAGGATCGTCTGCCACGCGAGCCGCGCGGCATTGGTCACCTTTGACAGGTTGGCGATCGATGCCACGACGGCGAAGAAGACCAGGGGGATCACCGCTGCCTTGAGCAACGAGACGTAGCTGGATCCGATCGTCGCCAAGGTCGTGCCAAGACCCGTTGGCGTGTCCTTTGAATGGCCGGTGTACTTGGCCAGCAGGCCCAGTCCCAGGCCCACCACCAAGGCAATGATGATCTGGGGGCCAAATGCCGTGGCCCAAGCGGGGATGCGCCTCTTGGGCGTTGTTTTTGAGGTAGTCACGTAACGAAGCTAGGTCGTTGGACCCGACAGATAACAGCCAGCATTGAGCAATGTTACGAAGAAAGCCCCGGAGGGGCCCTTCTGTGGCCCTTTTGTGTCTGATCGCATATTTTGGCGTCTCGGTGTTAAGCTGGCCGCACAGGTGACACGCAATCGGTGTGCGCTGGTTACTTCTTCGCGCATGCGCGACTTGGCCCGCGGGCCCCGGGGAAGACCTGACCGGGGAACGGAGGCACGAAGCGCATGGTGTGGGGGAGAAACGAAGATGCGCTGCCCAGGACCCGCATTGACCGATTGCTCGATCATGCCGTGGCCTCCCCCTTGGTCATTCTCAGGGCGCCGCGCGGCGCCGGCAAGCGCGTGGCCGTCCGGGGATGGCTCTCCCGCAACGAGGCCCCGGACAACAGCTGGAGTTGGATCGACTGCGATGACTCGGTGGAATCGTTGGGCGTGGAACTGGCACGCCACTACGCGGTTGCCACGGACCCGGGTTCCCACCTGGTGGTGCTCTGCGGATTCGGTGTCCGCCACGAAGGCCCCCTGAGGAACATCCTTGAAGAAACGGTTCGGGAACATCCCGGACGCCGGCTGATTCTGATGACCCGCGAGTTCCTGGAACTTGAACGTCGCCGCAGCCTGCTGCCGGTGGAATCCGCGGTTCTTCCCCCGCACGAATTCAGCTTCACCTCCGAGGAAGCGGTGGCATATTTCCACGGGACCGCATTGGAACCGTTCGCCGGGCAGTTGGCCAAGGACCTGGGAGGGACACCCCAGCTGTTGCATATCGCGAAGCTGCGGGCACAGACAATGGAACCTCCGGTCATGGTCCACGCGTGGGAAAAATCCGGCAAGCCGGCGTCGCCCCTGCTGCCGCCGGGGCTCGGGCAGAGCCAACTTGATCCGCAATCCAGGGCCTACCTGCTGGGAATTCGCCGGGCCGTGGCCCGTGACGTGAAAATGATGCTGGAAGCCGAGGCCCTGGCGCCCGGGCAGCTGGACTTCCTGGCACGACTCGCCGTACCCGCTGTGGTTCCCGCCGAGCTTTTGGCTCAGATCAGCCAGCATCACGCAGTGGACTGGCTGCCGGACCTGGAACGCCGCGGATTGGTCTACCGGGCTTCAGGAAACGTGGACGAGGACTACTGCCTGCACCCCGTGCTGTGCCAGGTGCTGTTGGAAAGCCACTTGGCCAGTGATCCGCGCAGATTGAATTCGTTGCGGCGCATCTGTGCGGATTTCGAAATGACACAGGGATCCGCGTTTCGCGCCTTGCGCCATGCCTTGGCGATCCCCGATTACCAGCTGGCGTCCGATGTGCTGCGCATGCACCTCGATGAATACATGGGAGGTGAGCTGGG
>JAUNVO010000317.1 GCA_030540695.1 Micrococcaceae bacterium
AGCAGCATGATCGCCGCCGGCCCGTACCTCCGGGGACGTCGCCTCGGTATGGCCACCGGCGCACCCATGGCCGACTTAGCCGCCTCGGTCCCAAGCCTGCGGCGGGCGTTGGCCCTGGACCAACCCGTCGAAGCGCACAGGTAATCCAGCATCACGCCCTTCTGGCCCTTGGTTCCCTTCGAGTATTCGCTGGCGAATCCACGAACGATCTGTCGCCGGGTTTTCATTGAGAGCCCCTGTTTCATGACTCCAGCACACTCCCATGCCCGCCAAGTGGCCAGAGCTTTCGCGAGCATTCCTAAATGAGGCACGCACCTCATTTCGCGAGCATTACTAGTGAGTCAACGCGACCCCTAGTCATGGAGGGAATCTTCTGAGACACTGGCCATCAACGAGAGGTCCGTGCTGATATGGCCAATGTTCCAATGCATCCCGGCAGCGCACCCGGCCCGGCGACCCGGGGCGGCTCGAAAGCCGGCGCCATCGTCGCCCTGGTCCTGGGCATCCTCTTGGCCCTGCTGGGGGTCGGGGGGATCATCGGAGGCGCTGCTTCGGCCGCGGTCCTGAACCAGCAGGACGGGGACGGATATCTCACCGCCCCGATGCGCAGCTTCTCCACCACATCCTATGCACTGGTCTCTCCCCCGGCCGAGATCAGCGTCGCCGAGGTGCCCTTCGACGTCGGAAGGCTCCGGTTCACTGCCGAGTCCACGGAGCCCGGCGGCGAGGTGTTCATCGGCATCGGACCCAGGGCCGAGGTCCGGAAATACCTCAAGGGCGTGCACACCAGCGAAATCACCGAGGTGCGGATATCGCCATTCCGCGTCCAATACCGGGATACCACGGGCCCTGTTGTCCCCGGCTCCCCGGACAAGCAAGACTTCTGGGCCAGCTCCGCCTCCGGGCCAGGCACCCAGCAGATCACCATGGAGCTGCTCACCGGCGACTGGGAACTGGTGATCATGAATTCCGACGCCTCCCCCGGGGTATCGGCCAATCTCCAGGCGGCCTTCAATTCCACGCTGCTGGGGCAGCTTCCACGCGGACTGTGGATCAGCGGCCTCATCGCCCTGCTCATCGGCGCCGGGCTGATCACGCTCGGGGCCATCCTTCTGGGCCGGGACAGGCCCGCAGCAATGTGGCGGAGCGAATTCGCACATCCGGCCGGAGAACTCAGGCATTATCCCGCGCGGCTCGAGGGACACCTCGACGCACCATTGTCGCGCGGCTTGTGGCTGGTTAAATGGCTTTTGGCCATCCCGCACTTCTTCGTCCTGTTTTTCCTGTGGTTCGCGCTGATCTTCACCACGATCATTTCCGGCTTCAGCATCCTGTTCACGGGCCGCTACCCCCGGCCGCTCTTCGACTTCGCCGTCGGGGTGCTGCGCTGGAGCTGGCGGGTCGCCTTCTACTCATATTCGGCGCTGGCCACCGATGTGTACCCGCCGTTCACCCTCGCGCCCGGCGGCTACCCCGCAGACTTCGACGTCGATTACCCCGAGCGGCTCTCCCGCGGACTGGTGCTGGTCAAATGGTGGCTGCTGGCCATCCCCCACTTGGTCATCGTCTCGGTCTTCACCGGCGCGGTGTGGTCCTGGTGGAACCAAAACGGCACCTCCGTCTCCTGGAACACCACCAACGACTTCTCGCAGTGGGATGATTCAGGCATGTGGGCCTCGGATGTGGGGCAGGGCGCGGGCTTCTCGCTGTTGGGCATCCTGGTGCTCATCGCCGCCCTGATGCTGCTGTTCACCGGGAACTACCAACGCCCCCTCTTCGACTTGGTCATGGGCATCAACCGGTGGATCTACAGGGTTTCGGCCTACACCCTGCTGCTGCGCGATGAATATCCGCCGTTCCGCCTGGACCAGGGAGCCCAGGACCCGGGATCCGAGGAGGCCCGCACCGGGTTGGATACTCCCCCACCCTACGACGCCCCGCGACGATCCGCGGAGTAGCGCCCCCACCGGGAGCTGGTGGATCGGAGCCGTTGTTCGGCCTCCGGCGCCACCCGCGGTTTCCCAGGTTCCTTAGAAAACCCCGGAGCAGGGGAAGGCGTCAGGGCACCACCGGGCAAAAAACCGCCCGTCCACCTCATTCGTATCCGTTAGCTATCCGGATCCTCGCGCTCAGCGCCGCGTTTCCTGCGCCGCTTGCCCTCTTCATCCAAGGAAATGGCCAAGGCCACACCGACTCCGCCACCGATCGCTATACCGGCGCCGAGATTGTCCATGGCTATCCCCAGTGCGATCCCGATGGCAATGCCCAGGGCAAATCCGATGCCCCACCGGCCGGAAACCTTTCGGTTGCTGCCATCCCCACTTTTCCCGTCGCGTGTCATGCCTCACCGTACCACCGCGAGTTCTCGCGCCCCGGAGCCGGCCGCAGCGATCCCGGAGGCCACTGGAGGCACCAGGGATCGTTTGATCGCGACGCAGACCACTCTCGGGCTGGATCGGTGAAAAGGGATGGGTGATACCCGTCCGGGCAGCCCTCGGACCGGCATTTCCGGGCGCAGAAAAGGCCCCCCGGATGAGTCAGGAGGGCCACGCTTCCAGGTGCTGCTAACTGGCTTCGAGAACGGTCCAGCAGCGCTCTTCACGATCCCAGCGGACCGAGGAATCACGGACCTTGCGCAGTTCCTTGAGCACATCGC
>JAUNVO010000318.1 GCA_030540695.1 Micrococcaceae bacterium
CAATCCGGCGTCCTGGGCCAAGGCCATCACCGGAAGGAGTCCGGCGGATGACACGAGATTCGGCTCGTCGAAGCAAACTGACACGTTCGAGGGTTTGTGGGAAACCTGCAGCTACTAGATGTCTTCTCTTGGGGGGTGAATTTTTGACTGTGGAAAGCCAATTTTCCCGTAAAAGACGGGCATTTCGTGCTTAAATTCCGGGCGGATCTTCCCCAGACCCCAAGTCGCTGCGCAATAAGTGCAGCGATGCGCGTGAGCCGATCCCCCCATTGTCAGTTGCGAATCACCCCTGCGCAGGTGTGTGAGGTAATGGCAATGGTGCCTGATGCGGAAATACAGGTTTGTTATTGGCGTTGCGGGTGGTGAGCAGCGCTAACGGGGACGGGTGCGCCGCACGCCCGAGCGCGGCCATCGGCAATTCGCACAGCGACCGCGCTCGGGTCAGGGGAATCGACGTGGATGTCAGACGTTCGCTGCGAATCAGACGGCGGCGTCGAGTCCGCTCATCTTCAGACGTTCACGCTGACTGGGGTTGACGCTGGCTCGGAACGGCATCTCCACCACCTCGGCGCGGACGGGCTCTCCCGAAGTGTCGGCGAACGGTTCGGGCAGCATAACCCAGTACTCGGTTCCCAGAGCACTGCCGTTGACTGGCACATGAGCCATCGCGATGTTGGACTCGAGTTCAGGTGAATACCAGGGCGATGTCACATACCCGACCGGGTCACCGTCGGATGTGGCGCTGACCAGCCAGAAATCGGGGGCATAGTCCGTGATCGGCTTGCCTGCGACCAGCAGACCCACGAGCTGTGTGCGGTAGGGCGGGGTGCCGGCCGCGACCTGTTCGCGGACCTCCTCGAGCTTCGCCTTGCCGATGTAGTCGGCCTCCTTCTTGCGCGGCACCTGGTAGGAGAGGTTGACCTGGAACGGGTAGGTCTCGAAGTCCATGTCCTGACCCCACGAGAGAATGCCCGCGGCGATCCTGCGGTGGTGGCTGGGAGCTACGACCTTGAGGTTGTAGGGAACGCCGGCTGCAAGTACCGCGTTCCACATGTCCTCGGCGTACTTCGTCGACTCCTTGAGGTAGATCTCGTAGCCCTTCTCTCCCGTGAAACCGGTCTGAGAGATGATGACGTCGTGCCCGCCGACCTGAGCTTCCATGAGTCCGAAGCTGGGCAACGTGCGCCCTTCCTCCCCGACGAGGTCGGCGATGACGTCAACCGACTTCGGCCCTTGGACCTGCACCGGCGAGACGTCGATCTCCTGAATCCTGACATCGAACCCTTTGCCCACGTTGACGCCCTGAAGCCACAGCATGAGGTCGGTGTCGGAGAGGCTGAACCAGAATTCGTCGGTCGCCACGCGCAGCAGGATCGGGTCATTGAGGATGCCTCCAGCCTCATTGCACAGAATCACATACCGGGCGCGCATGACCGGGATCTTGGTCGCGTCACGAGTGATGACATAGTTCACGAACGCTTCGGCGTCGGGACCCTTGACCTGGATCTGACGTTCTACGGCGACGTTCCACAAGGTCACGTCGTTGACGAGAGACTGGTACTCCACCATCATCCCGCCGTCCTCGCGAGGCACATAGCCGCGCGGATGGTACATCCGGTTGTAGATGGAGGCCCGCCAGCACCCCTCCTGGATGGACAATTCCCAGTACGGAGACTTCCGCACCCTAGTGTCGATGAGCATTTCGACGGGCGTGGGGCCTGACTGGCGTAGGTTGATTGGGACTTGTCTGTCGTTTTGGTCGACTGACGGAACGTTGTTGTTCATGATGTCCACCCCTGCTAAACAGTTCTACATTGTAGAACTCGATTCCAATACGATGGGTACAAGCAGTCTAAAATTGAAGTATTGACGGAAGCAAGGCTTAGGTCTGACGAACGATGTCCGTTGAGCATTTCCCACGCGGTCAACCGTGACCCCTCCCCAACGAGAAGCAAGCCTTCTAATTCCAGGATCAGTGCGGGGCCGGCAGCGACAAGCAGCATGGAATGGAGGCGGCCATTTACTCCGGCACGGACCTCTAAAACCAGTCGTGTCATCGTGGAGACATCGGGGAGAAGGACCTTGCACTCACCTAGCCAGGGAACCGCGCGTTCAAACAAGTGCACCGGTCCCTCCGGCGACGCCCAAGCACTGGCCTCCAAGAACAGCTTCAGTTCCTCGTGCTCGCCCGGATTGGAGAAATCCGCATACCCGTAGACGGTGGAAATTTCCGCGGCATGCTCATACCCGGTCTGTCCCCGCTGCGCGTACAGCTTGAGCACGGAAGCATCGGCAATCCACCACTGCCCAGCCAGGGATTCCACCACCGGCCACGGGACAGCCAATGGCTCCGTCAAAAAACCTCCTGCCACCCGCACCGTGATCAGTTGGACAGCAAATCCCAGGCGGTTGTGTATTCCCCGACGGCGACCAACCACCGTCAGGTCGCCTTCGTCCATCCAACAGAAGCGTTCCAAGTCCTCCGCCGATACCTCTTCGGTGAATTCGCCAAATCCTGCGGCCTGCTCATCACTTCGAAAATCGATCGCCATGGGACCCGTTCAACAGTCCTCTGACTCCTTGGCGTGAATCTCCGGGCGGATCTTACCCCGACCCCGACTATCGGATCATTGGATTTTCAAGAGCT
>JAUNVO010000034.1 GCA_030540695.1 Micrococcaceae bacterium
CGACTGCGCGCATTCACACCCGGCATCGGGCTCGGTCACATCCGATCCATAGGTTTGTTGCCTAGAGTCATTAATACCTCCTCAAGGTGCGAGTGATGAGAGCACCGGCCAGAAGCCAGTCTTCCGGCCGGTGCTCACTCATTTAACCCGAGGCACGGGACATCGCTACCGACGCGGGTCCAACGACCTGATTGACGCGCACACCACCATCACCCAGCCAAGGATCCCCATCAGGCACATCCGCTCGGCGAGCCCCAGCACCAGCGGCCACATAAGGATTGACGTTGCCAGGAAAGCGAGCCCGAAGGCCGCAACCAGCGCCAAAGCGAGCGCTGCGGGGAAGGCCCTTGCCAGCGACGGTTCGAGGCGTAGCCAGCGGGTCAGCACCAGGATGCCGGCCAATGCGGCCAGGAATCCCCCTGCCGCCACGCAGAGATGCACGGTGCCAAGCACCGTCGTCGTCCCGGTTGACCCGGCATCGACGTCGGCCGGGAAGAAGGCCAGCACGGCCGAGCACAGTCCCCCAACGAACATCAGTGCCACGCCGGCACCGCGCAACCGGGAGGCCGGGCCCACCCGACTGATGGCGGAGATCGCGCACAGGGTGGTGATGGCCCGGCCACAAAAGTTCACGTTCATGATCCATCCGAACGGACCGACAGCCAGATTGCTTTCGGCGTCGCTGATCGCGCTGTAGTGCGGTGGAAGCAGCTGAAGCACGATGTCAACAAGAACGTATATGGCGACGCCCGCCATGGCCCAGGCGGCAAATCGCCGTCGGGCTGTCACCGGTGTCCGCTGCGTCATCGTTCCAGCCTTCCACAGCAACGCGCTCTCGCCCCGAAGGCCCGGATTCGTTTCACCGGCCAATGGCCCGGCTCGCGCGGCGGAAGGAGCCCCCGTGGCTGCCGCCAGCGCCTATTCACACCCGGCACCATGGCCCGGCACATCAAATCCATAGGTTGGCGCCCTAGAGTCATAAGTACCTCATGAAGGTGCGAGTGATGCGAGCACCGGTTGGATCCAAGGTTTCTCCCCCGAATCTTCCAGCCGGTGCTCAATTTTTTAACCATCGCGGAGTATGCAGCCGATCGCGTCTCCTGCCGGCGCCGCGCGCCGGACATGCCCGCCTCCTGCGACACGTGGCCCCGCGGATGGCTGGGGAACCATCCCGCGGGGCCAGCCCCAAGTCTGCACGCCCATGGCTTGGGGCAGAGGGTGCGGGGGCTTGGGGGCCGAGGGGTCTTCGTCCGTTTCAGGGTTTCACTTCACCTCGGACAGGGAGCACAATCGGGTCATGGACACCATGAGCGCGCAGCAGCGCTCGGCACTCATGTCGAAGATCAAGGCCAAGGACACCAAGCCCGAGCTCTTCGTGCGCAGGTTGCTGCACGCCGCCGGATACCGGTATCTGCTCCACGGCCACATCCCGCGTGGAACATGCGATCGGCTGCGCCGCCAGAACCCGGATATCCGGTTGCCGGGAAACAAGTTGCCCGGCAGCCCCGACATCGTTTTTGCCGCGCGGAAACAGGTCATCTTCGTCAACGGATGCTTCTGGCACCTGCACTCCTGCGCCGCCGGGGCCCATGCCCCGGTGGCGAATGCCCGGTTCTGGGCCGAAAAGCGCAGCCGCACGCGCGAACGCGACGCCCAAAACGCCGAGACGCTCCGTGCGTTGGGTTTCTCATCCCTCGTGCTGTGGGAGTGCGAGCTGGCCGGGCCCGGGGCGCTCCTGCACCGGATGGCCACGTTCCTTGGGCCGCCCGCGGGTCCCCGGGAGGATCGAAATCGCTAAGCCCGCGTGCGGTCCCAACCGAACTTCTGCTTGAGCAACCGGCTCCACTTGTTGGCGGCAAGGTGCGGATGCAGCAGCGCAATGCCGACGCAGTATTTGCTCATCCCCACCGGACGGATCCGCATCGCGGACAGCGCCGCATCGGCGGCGCCGCGGCCATCGGCGCTCTTGGTTTCGATCACGAACAGGTCAGGACCGTGAATCGTGGTGCCGTCCTGGGAATAGACCAGGTTCACGTCGCAGGTCAGGCGCTCCTCGTCCAACGGGTTCACAAAGGTGCCGCGGACGTAGTCGCTGCGCATCACCGCTTGAAGGTGCGGCATCTCCTGGTGGTATTCGGTGGCCAGACGCTCGGTGAGAAATGCCGCGGCGCTCTCGTTGATGATGTCCCGGTCAGCCAGTTCGTAGGGAATCCGGTGTTTCACCGTTGCTCCGCGCAGTCCCTTGAACTTTGCCTCGAACATGCACAGGCCGGTGTCCGCGTAGGTGCGGGTGCGGATCTTGTAGCGGCGGCGCCGCCCCTGCTTGTGTGCGGTGAACATCTCGAGGTCCGGGGTGTCGAAGTACACGGACTCGTAGTTGAACAGGCGCCGTTCCTTGATCTGCATGATCCTGAAGGCCGGGCCGAGGCGGTCCATCAACTCGGTGAATTCCGCGGCATTGAGCAGGAACTTCTTATCCACCCGGGTTTGCAGCGCGGCCTCGCTCACGACCTCTTCAAGGGAGATCGGGTTCGCCCGCGCGGCGACGGCCTCCAGGGCCAGCGCGCAGGATCCGGTCCGCAGCTGCGTTTCGGGCCTTTGGATCGTGGTCATGGCTACCGCCCCTGTCGCTGGGCAAAGTCGCGCTCGCCCGTTCCCTGGTGACCGGGGCGCGCCGCGGCCGGGATCGATTCGATGGACGGGGCCTCGAGCATGGTGCTGCGCTTGCCTGCCGGGGCGTTGATGCGGAAGCGGACATCCACGATCGTGAGATCGCGGACCATGTCCAGTTCCAGGACAACGGTGCGCAGCACCTTGGCATCAAGCAGCTCGGAAAGCGCGGCGGTCAACTGGTGGTGCTGCGGGTAGGCGGTATCCAGCGTCACCGTCTGGGCCATGGTGCGGCGTCCGAATGCCGGGTGGTCCGCGACGAACATGACCAGGACCATCGCGGCGCTCAGGGCCGGGGAGAGCCAGAGGGGGTCGGGGTGCAGTCCGTTGATCAGGCCGATGGCCAGGGAAATGAAGTAGTAGGCCACTTCCTCCTGGGTCAGGGTGTTGGAACGAAGACGGATGATCGACAGGATGCCAAAGAGGCCCAGTCCCAGTCCGGCGCCGGCCCCGGAACCGTTGAGCAGCATCGTCACACCGAAGATGCCCATGTTCAGTGCCAGATAGGCCAGGGCCAGGTCCTTGCGGTAGTGGCGGCGGTAGTAGACGACACAAACCAACACGATGATGGCAACCATGTTGGCTGCCAGGGCTATCCAAAAGTTCTGCATGGCGAACTCCAATCTTTTCAGGGACGTACGTTATTCCTCTGAATAGAACTGTATGAAGCCTTCATGAGACCAAAAGGAGAGGCAGATGAGAGGTCTCTCATCTGGGACCCGGCCTGCTGAGAGCGAATTCACGGCAAAGCATCCACGGTGTCAGCCCGCTTGGACATCGAGGGTTTCGCTGCGCGCGATCCCGCCGGGGTGCGGGGCGAAAAGCTAGCCGCCGATCCCGAGCTTTCCGGCCATGCGCTCGCGCATCTTCAGGCTCGCGGTGTTCAGCCCGACGATCTGCACGTCCTTGCCGTGCGCCCGGTATTTCTCGGTGATGGCATCCAGCGCAGCGATCGTGGAGGCATCCCAGAGATGCGATGCGTGCATGTCGATCACGATGTTGGCCGGGTCCAGCGCGTACTCGAACTGGGTGTAGAGATCGTTGGAGGAGGCGAAGAACAGCTCACCATTGACCACGTAGGCCGCCGTGTCGCTTTGTTCATCAACGGTGCGGTTGACGGTCACGAAGTGGGCAACGCGTTGGGCGAAAAGCACCATCGCGGTCAACACCCCGATGCCCACGCCAATGGCGAGGTTATGCGTCCACACGGTGAAAACCACGGTGATGAGCATGACCGTGGTTTCACTCTTGGGCATCATGCGCAACGTCGAAGGCTTGATGCTGTGCCAATCGAAGGTCGCTACCGAAACGAAGATCATCACGGCCACCAATGCGGCCATCGGGATCAGCGCCACGATGTCCCCCAGCGCCACCACCAGGATCAGCAGGAAGGTTCCGGCCAGGAACGTGGAAATCCTCGTCCTGGCGTGGGACGCCTTGACGTTGATCATGGTCTGGCCGATCATGGCGCAACCACCCATGCCGCCAAAGAGTCCGGTGACGATGTTCGCCGCGCCCTGACCCCAGGATTCACGGGTCTTGTTGGAGCGGGTGTCGGTGACATCGTCGACGAGCTTTGCCGTCATCAGGGATTCCAGCAGTCCCACGAACGCCATGGCCAAGGCGTAGGGGAAGATGATCTTCAGCGTCTCAAGATCCAGCGGGACCTGCGGGATGAAGATCGACGGAAGGCTGTCGGGCAGCTCCCCCTTGTCGCCCACCGCGGGAACGGTCAGGGAAGCAAACACGGCAATGAGGGTAAGCACCACGATCGCCACCAGGGGTGCCGGGACCACCGTGGTGATTTTCGGCAGCCCGAACACGATCAGCAGGCCCAGGGCGGTGAGCGGATAGACAAGCCACGGGACCCCGAGCAGCTCCGGAACCTGCGACATGAAGATCAAGATCGCCAGCGCGGTGACGAAACCGACCATGACTTGGCGCGGAATGAACCGCATTAATTTGGCCACGCCGAGCACCGCGAGGATCACCTGAAAGATTCCCGCCAGGATCACCGCGGCAACGAAGTAGTCCACCCCGTGGCTGGCGACCAGTGGCGCAATCACCAGGGCGATGGCACCGGTGGCCGCCGAAATCATGGCCGGCCGCCCACCCAGGAACGCGATGGTGACCGCCATGGTGAAGGAGGCAAAAAGCCCGATGCGCGGGTCGACCCCCGCAATGATGGAGAACGCGATGGCCTCGGGAATCAGCGCGAGGGCCACCACCAGCCCGGCCAGCACCTCCGTCTTAAGCAATCGCGGGGACTTAAGGGTGCGCAGCACCGACTGTCGCTCTTCGGGTGACAAGACCGTGGGCTCGGTTCTCTTCGTGGCCATTGCTGGTTCCGTTCAACATGGGGCGGCGCTCACGGCACGAATGCCGTGCAACCAAATGGGAGTGTGTGTCCTGGTGCGGAGCTCTGGCCCGTCGCGAAATGGACGGGGCTCATGCGCCGAAGGGTTTAAACCCTACCCTAACGTCAGGGTAGGGTTGGCATTCATGGAGATGGGGAAAATGATGCCGAACACCGCTCGGGGCACCACGGA
Organism: Micrococcaceae bacterium; assembly: GCA_030540695.1. Lineage (GTDB taxonomy): Bacteria > Actinomycetota > Actinomycetes > Actinomycetales > Micrococcaceae > Paeniglutamicibacter. The sequence continues at coordinate 5,220 of JAUNVO010000034.1, forward strand.
ACGCACGATGCACATCGGGGACCTGGCCGAAGCAACCGGCCTGTCCCAGCGCACCATCCGGCACTACGACGAGGTGGGCCTGCTTCCGGCGAGCACCCGCAGTGACGGCGGCTTCCGGATTTACACCGAATCCGACCTGCAGCGCATGCTGGTCATCCGTTCCATGAAACCCCTGGGGTTCACCCTTGAGGAAATGGGCGAACTGCTGGAGGCCGTCGACGCATTGGCCCAGGACACAACGGATCCCGCGGCCAGGACCAAGATGGAGGACTTCATTTCCCGGGCCGCCACCAAGCGTGAAAAATTGGCGTTGAACCTGCGGCGTGCCGACGCCTTCCTGGGCGACCTGCGCACCAAATAGGTTCCCGCGGCGCCAACGGTCCGGCGCATTGTTTTCGCTTCCCGCCCGATACGTGGCGAACCACCGTCACCACTGGCCTCAAGAGGCCTGCAACGTCAGCGCGACCATACTGCGCGTGCCGCAAATGACATACACAGTCTCGGTTTCGCGCAAAACCGGTGCACGAATTCAGGCGCTCGCTAGCCAAGCTAGTAAGTGATGGCTAAGTACCCAGGTTTGTGACCGGCGAGTATAGTTGGCTACCGCTTTAGTTCAAATGACACAATATTCCAGGACAGGAAACAGATTGATGCCGAAAGAACAAGGTTCCGCGCCCCCGGTGGAAGCGGACAACCCGATCATCTCCAAGGACCACCCGGTCCTGAACAAGATCGAGGAAAACTACCCGCACAATATCCACCCCGGGCTCGTTCCCGGCATCTCGGTGGAAGAGCAGCGGTTCACGTACGGCACCGACCGGCTGGTGTTCAGCATTGCCGCGGTGCTCATCCTGGGGTTCATCGCCTGGGGCGTGATCTCCACCGATTCCCTCAAGAGCGTTTCGGACGCGGCCCTGAGCTGGGTTGTCGCCAACACCGGCTGGCTGTTCACCTCGCTGGTTTCCCTGGTGCTGGTCTACATGATCTTCCTGGGCTTCAGCAAGTACGGCCGCATCCCCCTGGGTGTCGACGGCGAAAAGCCCGAATACTCGAAGTTCTCATGGATCGCCATGATGTTCTCGGCCGGCATGGGCATCGGCCTGTTCTTCTTTGGCCCCTATGAGCCCCTGACTTACTTCATCTCCCCGGCACCGGGCACCGCAGACCCCGAGACGCGTGAGGCCATGCACCGTGCCATGGCGCAAACCATCTTCCACTGGGGCCTGCACGCCTGGGCGGTCTATGCGCTGGTGGGAGCCGCGGTGGCCTACGGCGCCTACCGCCGGGGCCGCGTCCCGCTGATGAGCTCGATCTTCACCAGCCTGTTCGGCAAGCGCCAGACGGAGGGGATCCCGGGACGGCTGATCGACATGTTCGCCATCGTCGCCACGCTCTTTGGCACCGCGGCATCCCTGGGCATCGGCGCCTTGCAGGTCGGCCGCGGCGTGGAAATCGTCAGCGGCATCGGCAAGCTGCCCAACGCCGGGTTGATCATCATCATCGCGATCCTCAGCGCCGCCTTCGTGGCCTCGGCCGTATCCGGGATCGGGCGTGGCATCCGCTGGCTCTCGAACATCAACATGACCCTGGCCTTCGCCCTGGCCACGTTCGTCTTCGTCGCCGGTCCGACGCTCTTCTTGCTCAACCTGGTTCCCGCGTCGCTGACCGAGTACCTCTCGGAGCTGCTGCACATGATGAGCAAGGGCCCCTCCTGGGGCGCCGAGTCCGCCGACTTCTCCGCCACCTGGACGGTCTTCTACTGGGCCTGGTGGATCTCCTGGTCGCCGTTCGTGGGCATCTTCCTGGCCCGCATTTCCCGTGGCCGCACGATCCGCGAATACGTGATGTACGTGCTGGTGGTCCCCACCGTGGTCTGCGCACTGGCCTTCAGCGTCTTCGGCGGAACCTCCATGTGGCTGCGGCTCAATGGTGCCGACATCGGCACCGACGCCTCCCCGCAGGATTTGTTCTTCAACGTCCTGGACCAGCTGCCCTTGGCACAGCTGACCCCTTTCCTGGCCATGACGTGCGTCGCGATCTTCTTCGTCACCTCGGCTGATTCCGCCTCCGTGGTGATGGGCATCCTCTCGCAGCGCGGCAAGGCCAACCCCGACAAGAAGATCATTGTCTTCTGGGGCCTGGCCATGATGGGCATCGCCGTGGTGATGTTGCTGGTGGGCGGCAACACTGCCCTGGAGGGACTGCAAAACCTCATCATCGTCTCGGCACTGCCCTTCGCGCTGATCCTGATCCTGCTGATGGTTGCCTTCACCAAGGACCTGCACACCGATCCGTTGATCATCCGCCGGGACTTTGCCCGCCAGGCCATCGAGAATGCGGTCAGGACGGGCATCGATGAACACGGCGATGACTTCGAGCTCATCGTGAAGAAGGCCGAGGACGGGCACGGCGCCGGAGCCGAGTTCGATTCCCACCACACCGAGGTCACCGAGTGGTACCAGCGCCACGACGAGGAAGGTGCGCCGGTGGACTACGACTACAAGGCCGGCGAGTATGCCGACGGCTGGGTCTCCGAGGAACATGCCGCGCAAAACGGCGACACGGAACCGGAGCCCGGGGCACCGAAGGACTCCTGATCCTCCCCGCCATCGTGCCCCCCGCAGCCAACTGCGGGGGCCACGATGTTTTCAGGCGCGGGACACCGGCCGGATCTTCCCGGCCACCGATTCCAGGCGCCCGGACCGGACCGCGGATTCAAGCCCGGCCTGCAGGCACTGCGAGGCTTTCTGGGTCATCCGCGAATATCCCAGGACCCCCATGGCCTCGCGCTTGAGCCCCTCGACGCTCCATGGCCCGCCGTCCGGCGCCAGCGCGCACATGAGGTTGGCGATCTCGCGCGGGGCGATCTCCTCGATCGTGATCCCCCGGGCGGCGAAGCCGGTGCGGTAGTCGTTCCAGTCCTGCGCCCGTTGCGTGGCGGTGCAGATGAAACCATCGGCATCGGGTGTGTGGGCCTCTGGATCCAGGGCGGCCAGCATCGCTTCCTCCCGGGCCGAAGAGACCCTGGAGGATTCGTAGGCGTTGATGGCCAGCTTGGCCAGGCGCCCGGGAGCGATCGGGGCCTCGACCGCAAGGATCTCTGCCAGCAGCGTGGCGGCCCTCTTGTTGCCCGCCGGGGTACCCAGGTCATCGAGGTCGGCCAGAAGCCCGGCCTGGCGCACCGGCCAGGGCACATATTCCCGGGCTGTTCCACGCCGGTGCTGCGCCGGCATCACGCAGTGCACCGGTTCCCCGATTTCGTTGCGCCCCACCTCATCCACCGGTCCCGGCCCACGTGCTGCCCGCAGGAGTTCGGCGTCCAGGGAGTCCAGGACCCCGGCCGGATCCCCCAGCCAGGCCGGCAGCCAGACCCGCGCCACCGCGGGCCAACCCAGCACATCGCGCAGGATGGCCACCGGCAACCCGTCGCGATCCCCCACCGTCTTGCGCCCGGCCCAGGCCTCGTTATCGAGCAAGATCGCCATCAGCGGCGTATCGGGGGAATCGGCCGGGGCCAGCGTCAGATCGATCCTGAAGTCGGAGAGCCCGACGTTGGTGTGCACCCGGTGTCCGCGCCCGCGCAACGCGTGGGCCACCTGCTCCCGGTGCCGGTCGCGCACCAGGGCCCCGGTGGACCCCGAACCCGGGGCCCGTGCACCCACCACGGCCGCATCGAGGTAGGCACGCAGGTGCTTGATGCCCAGTGCCGAGGAATCCTCGGCACGCAGGTCCGTCGGGTCGAAGCTGGAGAACACCAGGACCTGGCGCCGGGCCCGGGTGATGGCCACGTTCAGCCGCCGCTCACCGCCGAGGTTGTTCAACGGGCCGAAGTTCAGCGGCAGCTTGCCCTGGGCGTTGGCGCTGAAGGCGGTGGAGAACAGGATCACGTCGCGTTCATCGCCCTGGACGTTTTCCAGGTTCTTCACGAACAATCCCTCGGAGCCCGCGTCCAAGGCCGCCTCGAGTCGCTCGTCCGGGTCATCGCGCAGCAGCGTCTCGATCAAATCGCGTTGCGGGGCGTTGAAGGTGACGACGCCGATCGACGGGGTCGAATCCGGGGACGCGGCAAAGCGCTTCTTGATTTCCGCGAGGATCTCGCGAGCCTCCACCGGGTTGGTGCGCAACACCCCGGCGTCCCCGGAGCGCTGGAAGGTGCCCGGGACCCGGCGATGGGTGATGCCGTAGCCCGGGGTCGCCCGGTCCGTGGAGCCGTTGCGCGGGGAGGGGAAGGAAGAGAGCTTTCCGTCGTAGTAGTACCGGTTGCTGAAGGCGATCAGCGACTCGTCCTGGCTGCGGTAGTGCCAGGACAGCCAGCGGCGCCCGACGCGCGCCATGACGGCCTCGCTGAGGATCGATTCCTCGTCGGTGACCAGCAGTTCCGAGTCAGACTCATCCGCGTTATCGATGGACACCTCCGCAAAGGAGCTCGGTGGCATCTGCTTCGAGTCCCCGACGATGACCGCGGACTTCGCGCGGCCCAGGGTGCCGATCGCGTCGGCGACCCGGATCTGGGATGCCTCGTCAAAGACGACGATATCGAACTCCCCGGCCCGTGGCGGGAAGAACCTGGCCGCCGAGTCCGGGCTGACCAGCACGCAGGGCAGGATGGTGGCCACCAGGTCGCCATAGGAGTCCATGAGCTGGCGCACGCTCATCCCGCCACGGCGGCGCTCGAGCTGCCGGGCCAGTTCCCCCACGCGGCTCTCGGATTGCTTCAGCACCTGCGCACGCCGGGCGATGATCTTTTCCGGCAGGGACTTCGCCAGGTGCGTGCGCAGCGCTGCGGAGGATGCGGTGAAGCGCTCGATCATGCGTTGCTGGAACTCGGCGTTGAACGTGTCCAATCCGTGGGCGCCCAGCCTCTCGGCCAGGGAGGATTCCGCGGTGCCGCGCATGAATCCGCGCAGCGCATCGATGGCTTCGAAGTCGCCGGTGGCCAGGGAGGTCCACGCTTCATCCAGGCCGTGGGTCTTCAGTGGTTCGAGTGCCTGGATGAATGCCGCCCAGCGTTTGAGTCCGCGGGCCCCGGTCTCCGCGTCGCCGCGCTGCTCCGCGCCGTTGCGGTAGCACGCCAAGAACCCGGCGGTGGAGGACCAGATCTCCCGTGTGCCCGATGCGGGCGGGATTGCCCCGGCCAAGCCCTCCCAGGCGGTGGCAATGGACCGAAGCTCGGCGGCCATGCCCGGATCCACACCATCCGCGCGGCCCAGGACCTCGCGCAGCGTGCGGGCGTAGGAAGGATTCGCCTGGGTGGGCACGAGTGCGCAGAGGTGAAGCAGCCGGTCGCGTTGGCGGGCCAGCAGAGCGATATCACCGTCGATGAACGGGTTCCAGTGCGCACCCGGTTCGAGGCCACGGGAGGCGTGCAGGCCCTCCACCAGCCGGGAACAGCGTGCACGGGCCTCGATGAGGGATGAGACCACGGCCACCAGGTTCTTGGCATCACTCTCGCTGCCTCTCCAGTGCCCGCCGAAGTGCTCGGAGATGACCTGTGCGCGGCGCTTTTTGCGTCCCAGGCCCAGGAAGCCAAACCTGTCAGCTTCCCTGGCCGCGGCATCCATCGCGGCCAGGTCCATTTCCAGCACGACGGGGTCCACCACTTCCGGAAGCCAGGTCAGCGTTGTGGCCAAATCGGTGGCCTCGGCCAACAGTTTTTGGGTGCTTTCGCCCCACCGCGGCTCCGCTGCCGCATCGAGCACCTCCAGCGCAACCCGGGCCTCGAGCAGTTCGGCAAGATGACGTAACTGCTGCGGGTCCTTTGCCGCGTCAATCAGGGCCGTCATGGCCGCATCGACGTTGCTGCACCGGGCGTCAGCCAGTGCGGCATCGAGCACCGATGCGGATTCGAGCACGGCGTCGATGCCGTGCCCGCTGAGCGGGGCGGCGATGAAACCCCACGGGTGCTCACGCCCCGGGGCCGCTGGGTGCGCGGTTTCGGGCAGACGCAGGAGTGCCTCGTGCACCAGTGCGAGTTCTTCCTGAGTGGCCCGTGTGGCAAAGGAGGCAGGGACTTCAAGGGCGCGGATCCCCGGGTCCATGGACAGGACGGTGTTGTGGGCCGCGTAGGCGGAAACACCGGCCGCGTTGGGTTCGTGCAGGTCATGTGCGTAGGAGCCAAGCGTGCGCGTGGCCGAGTCAAGGTCCCCGGAGGCCAGCTTGATTCCTGCCTGGTCGGCGAAGACCAGGTGGTCCAACGAGGCCTTGATCTGGGCGCGCACCGCATTCGGGGAGGAGCCCTTGTCATGCAGGTCCAAGGCGAACTCCCCGAGTCCCACCTCGTCCAGGCGTTTGCGCACCACCTCGAGCGCCGCACGCTTTTCGGCCACGAAGAGCACTCTCTTGCCTTCGGCCATGGCGTGGGCCAGCAGGTTGGTGATGGTTTGGGATTTCCCGGTCCCCGGTGGGCCCTCGAGCACGAAGGTGCGACCGGCGGAGGCCGCGGCGACCGCCTCGAGCTGGGATGCGTCGGCGGGTACCGGGCAGCGGGCAGCCAGCGCATCGAGGTCCTGCTCCGGTGCCCGGGAGGGGGTGTCGGCCGGGTCGTTGAAGATGGTGGTCGGTGAGTCAACCAGGTGACGCACCAACGGGGCAGCCATGAAGGTTTCCCAGTTTTCGTCCAGGTCCCGCCACATCCGGAACTTGGCGAATTGCAGGATCGCAAGATCCGCGGTCCCCTCGATGTGGAACGGCAAATCCGCTTCCACCAGTGCCTCACGCAGGGCCGCGAGGGCCGCCGGCACATCGATGCCCGAGGCGTCGAGGGCCGGGTCCTCGAAACCGGGGATGCGCAAGCCGAATTCCTGGTGCAATTTCTCGGCCAGGGCGAAGTTGGGGGTGGAGGTCCCGGTCTCGTCGATTTCGATGCGGAAGTGCCTTCCGCGGCCTGCTGGTTTCAGGTGGACGGGGATCAGGAACAACGGGGAACGCAAGGCGCGCCCCTCCACCGACCAGGTCAGCGATCCCAGGGCGAGGTAGAGGTTGTTTGCGCCGTTTTCATCGGTGATCCTCTGGGCTTCGCCCGCCAGCCTGCGCAGCCGTGAGACATAGGTGTCCGTCTCCAGCCGGGTGTAGACCCGTGAGCGGGTCAACAGCAGCTCGATGCGGCGTTCGATGGGAAGCAACGGACCGGAGCGGTGGCGTTGTGCATCCAGGGCACCGATCTCGTTGGCCGGCAGCAGTTCGATGGCCTTGCCGTCGTTGATCAGGTCCTCGAAGCCGTCAACCACCGATTCGGGCACGGCCAGCGAGACCCGCGAGCGCTCGGTGAAGTTCAGCAGCCGGTTGCGCAAGGAGAGATCGAGCAGCCCGTTCTTCCACGCCGTGATGCGCGGTGGCACCGCCCTTGAGCTGGAGGGCGCTATCTGGCGGGCCCGGGAGGATTTTTCCTTGAAGAAACGCTCGAGCGTGTCCGGTGCCGCCGCCTGGTATTCGATAAGGACGGGGCGACCGGCATCGGAGAGTCCACGGGCCGGAAGCGGTGTGATCCCCGAGCGTCGCGCCGCCCTGACATCCACGCCGTACACCAGTCGCGCCGCGGCCTCGGCTCCGTGGGCGTAATCGCGCAGGGTTCCGGCCGATGATTCGGCCAGGGGCAGCGGGGTCACGGCGGTGATACCGGTGCTCTCCACGACGCGCAGCTGCCCCGCGCCGATGAGGTTGAGCAGTGCGCCGGCACCCTGGGAATCGAGGCTGGCGCTGGGAAGGGCGCCGTCCGGGATGCGCCAATACGCCAGGAAGGCGTGGTCGGTGGCCAGCCAGATCACCGAGTTGATGCCGATGGCTTCGAGCAACCCGGCCAATAGCAGCGTGGTTTCCAGGGCACTGCCCACACGTTCGGTGAGGACCTCGTGCGCACCACGGAGGTACTGGCCTCCCACCTGGTCCAGATCCCAACCCGTGGGCTGGGCACCACGGCGGATTCCCCTGGCACCCAGCACCTCGAAGATGCACGCCACCGACAGATCGACCCGCTCGCTTGCACCTACCGCGGCCTCGAGGTCTCCGCCACCGGTGCGCGTGCGGAATAGCTCCCCGGCGTCCGAGAGCAGTTGGCCAAGCGCCGGATGCTGCGGTTGCACGAAGACCGCCAGTAGTTCGGCGTTTGCCTGGGTCGAAGCACCTGGCCAATGGCTTGCCGGCAGCAATTCGAGCTCCCCGGATTCCTCGGCGATGAGCTTTCCGTTTTCGGCCACCCTGACCATGAGTTGGCCCGGACTGCGCGCATCGATCAGGGCGAAGGCTGCAAGGTCCAGCACCACGTCCAGGTCATGGACGGTGCTGGTTCCGCACGGCAGCTCCAGGTGCCGGCGCGCCACCGCGGACACCGGCAGGTTCCCGCGCATGGCCACCGCCGTCACCAGCACCTGTCGGGACGCAGCCCCGTGGTTCTCCAGCACCACCCGTTCAAGGATCCGCGCCTGGGTGTGTGCGGTGGCGTAGTTGACTGTTGTGCCGTGGGTGATCCGCACCGAGAGAGGCCCGGCACCGGGTTCGGAAGCGGAAACCGGGCCCGTATCGCCTGCGGCCAGGGAGTGCAGCAATTCACGCACCTGCTCTGCCGCATGCTCCAGCTCCAGCTCGGTCAGGAACTGAGCACAGGTTTCGATGCTGCTGCGTGCTGTTTCGGCGTCAAGGCCGGTGTTGTTCGCCCAGTCTTGGCGGATGTCCTGCACCGCCCGCGCCAACCGTTGCTGTGGCTCGGTGAGCCCGGGTTCGGGCGAAGCGAGGAGCCCACGCAATTGGGCGGCCAAGGCGCCGACACCGGTGGATGCCCCGGGCGTCTGCAGGACGTGCTCGAGCTTGTTCGACAACTGTGTCCAGCCGCCTGCGGCGATGCGCACCGCCCGCTGCTCCTCGGTGTATCCGGCCAAGGCGCCGGAGATGATTTCCAGCGCCGCCCTCACGTAACCACCATGGACACTCACGTGCGCATTCCTCTTTCCTGCCGGGGTCCGTCCGGTGGCGGGAAAGCAGGATCCCGTTGTCGGATCAATTGCTTCCCTCGCACTGCCATGTGGGTTTCCGCGATTATCTGGCTCAAGACCGGCCCCTCCCCCACATCGGGGGTGGACCGGTCTTCACGCTATCAGCCGCGGCAGGGGCGGATGCTGCTAGAAATCGACTCCGCAGTGCAGGACCACGTTGGCGTACGGTGTCACTTCGCCGGTGCGCACCACGACCTTGGCCTGAGGGAGCATGGCCTTGAGCGCTTCGTGGGAAACGAACCCGGCCTCCAGTCCTGCACCGGCGCAAAGTTCCCCGATCGGGCCTTCGCGTGATTCAAGGGCCAGCGTGCTGCGCTCGATCACGAGGTTGTCGGCCAAGAGGAGCAGCACGTCCTTGAAGGAGGGCAGCCCGCGTGAAAGGGACAGATCGATGAGCGTGGGTCCGGCAGGGATCGGCAGGCCCGCATCGGCGATCACCACGGTGTCGGTATGGCCCAGCGTGGCCAGGGCGCCCAGCAGCGGGGCATTGAGGATGGGGGTTTTCAGCACGTGGGTCCTGGGCTTTCGGGGGTCAAGGGATCAGATGTCTTCCAGCGAGCGGGGATAGGAGACCTGCGCCCCGTGCCGCTGCACGCTCGAGGCGGCAAAGCGCCCGGCGAATTCGGCGGCCTCGAGCAGGGTGTGCCCGGTGGCCAGGCGGGCGGCCAGGGCACCGGTGAACGCGTCGCCGGCACCGGTGGTGTCCACGGCCTTGACCTTGGTTCCGGGAAGGGTGGTGAGGCGGATGTCGGTGCCCTCGCGCTGGGCCACCAGGCAGCCCTCGGCGCCCAGGGTGATGACCACCGAGCGGATTCCGTGCGCGCACAGGCGCCGGGCGATGACAGGTTCGGGCTCGGTGGCGGCTTGTTCGCTGCCATCGAGTTGTTGCAGGATCAGCGCGGCCTCGTGTTCGTTGGCGACCAACGGGTCGGCCCGGCACAGGTAGTCCCGCTCAAGCTCGATGACCGGGGCGAGGTTCAGCACCACCGGACCCTTGGCGGCGTCAAAGGCCGCCCGGATCCCGGAGGCCGGGATCTCGCCCTGCAGGACCAGCACGCCGTCCAGGGTGCCGGCCGCGTTCACGGCCGCGGCGTCCACCGAGGCATTGGCGCCGGAAACCACGGCAATGCTGTTTTCCGCCCGTGAGTCCACGCTGATGATGGCCACCCCGGTGGCGCCATCGCGATGGATCACCCGCCGGAGCTCCACCCCGGCCTCCTCCAGCTGGCCCAGGGCGATGGAGGCGTGGCCGTCGTTGCCCACCGCACCGATGAATTCGGTGCGCGCCCCGGCCAAGGCCGCGGCAAGGGCCTGGTTGGCGCCCTTGCCGCCGGGGGTCAGCCGGTAGGAATCGGCGAGCACGGTCTCCCCGGGGCCCGGAAGACGTTCCATCAACGCGGTGATGTCCACGTTGGAGGAACCCACGATCGTTACTTGGGTGGTCATTGCCTTCTCACGTTCCTTGGTGCGGTTGGTGCCGGGTGTTACTTGGTGAAGTCGGCGATGTTCTTGGCATCGACGGTGTCAACGGCCACGGCGACCTCGGCGTCGACGCTTTCCCCGTTGAGCACCTGGCCCATGAGCTGGACCGACTGGCGGCCGAGCTCCGCGGGGTTCTGCGCGATGGTGGCCAGCAGTTTGCCGGAGGAAACGGCCTTGAAGCCGTCCTCGGTGCCGTCGAAGCCAACCACGGTCACCGATTTGCCGGCCTTGTCGCCCAGCGCCTGGATGGCTCCGAGAGCCATCTCGTCGTTCATGGCCAGCACGCCGGCCACGTCGGGAGTGCCCTGCAGGAGGTTGGTGGCGACGTCCAGTGCCTTGGCGCGGTCGTAGTCCGCGGGCTGCGAGGAAACCACCGTGATCTCCGGGTAGGCGGCCAGGCCCTTGTCGAACCCTTCGCCGCGTTCGTTGGTGGAGGAGGCCCCCGGAACGCCCTCGAGCACGATGATCTTTCCCTTGCCGCCGAGCTTCTCGGCCAGGGCCTTGGCTGCCTGCTCGCCGCCGGCGACGTTGTCGCTGGCCACGAAGGAGGCGACCTTGGTCTCGCCCACGGAACGGTCCACGGCGATGATCGGCTCCTTGGCCGAAACCACCGGGGCCAGGGCCGCGGAGGCCGCGTCCGAGTCGACGGCGTTGATGATCACGCCGGCGGATCCGTCCGTTGCCGCGGTGGCCAGCTGGTTGGCCTGGGTCGCCGAGTCGTTCTGCGCATCCACGACGTTCAGGTCGATGCCGGCCTTGGTGGCTTCTTCCTGGGCGCCGTCACGGACGTCGACGAAGAACGGGTTGTTCAACGTGGAGATCGCCATGGTGACCTTGCCGCCCTCGGCGGAGGTCTCGCCGCGGTTGCAGGCGGTGACGGTGAAGGCCAGGGCCAGGCCCAGGCCCAGTGCGGTGGTCTTGCGGGCGATGTTCTTCATGCGGGGTGTTCTCCTTTGAACCAGGTGGTGTGTTTAGGGGGGTGTTGCGGGAAATCTAGTGGCGGACGTTCTTGCGGCGGAAGACATCGAAGCCGACCGCGACGGCGATGACCAGGCCAATGACGACCTGCTGCCAGAATGCACTGACCGAGAGCAGGTTCAGCCCGTTGCGGATCACGGCCAGCACCAGCGCACCGACCAGGGTCCCGGAAATCCGCCCGACGCCCCCGGAAAGCGAGGAGCCGCCGATGACGACCGCGGCGATGGCGTCGAGTTCATAGCCCGCCGCCAGGGTGGGCTGGGCCGAATCCAGGCGTCCGGCCAGGATCATGCCCGAGAGCGCGGCGAAGATGCCGGAGATGACAAAGACCGTCACCAGCACGCGCTTGACCGGGATGCCGGAGAGGCGTGCGGCCTCGGTGTTCCCGCCCACGGCAAAGGCGTTCTTGCCGATGACGGTGTAGTTCAGCACGAATCCGGCCACGAGTGCCGAGAGCACCAACACGATGATCGGCACCGGGATCACTCCGATGTCGGAGCCCAGGAAGGACACCGACTTCGAGGTCGCGATGGGTCGCCCGTCGGAGACGACCAGGGTCAACCCGCGCACGATGGTGAGCATCGCCAGCGAGGCGATGAAGGTGGGCAGCTTGCCGTAGGCGCTCATGGCCCCGGTGACCCAGCCGCACGCCGCACCGACCAGCAGGCCGATCACGATCGCCAGCCCGCCGGGCAGCTCTGCGGTGGTGACCCAGTAGGAGGAGACCATCGCGGAGAGCGCCGCGACGGAGCCCACGGAGAGGTCGATGCCGGCCGCGACGATCACGAAGGTCAGCCCGAAGGCCATCACCGCGATGGTGGAGACCTGGATGCCGACGTTGACCAGGTTGGCGGTGGTCAAAAAGCGCGGGGTGGCGATGAACAGTGCCAGGCACAGCACCGCCAGCCCCACCAGTGCGCCGTTGTTGGCCAGGAAGGCCTTGAGGTCAAAGCCCTGGGGCCGTGTCTTGATCGCTACGCTGCTCATTGGTTGATTCCTACTTCGATGTCACGGTGCACATTGCTCACGGCCATTTGCATGATGGTGTCCTGGGTTGCTTCGCCGGTGGCCAGTTCGCCGGCGATCCGGCCCTGGCTCATCACCAGGACCCTGTCCGACATGCCCAGCACTTCGGGCAGTTCGCTGGAGGCCATCAACACGCAGCCCCCGGAGGAAGTGATCTCATTGATCAGCTCGTAGATCTCCACCTTGGCGCCCACATCGACGCCGCGGGTGGGTTCATCGAGCAGCAGCACCTTGGAGCCGGCGGAGAACCACCGGCCGAACACGGCCTTCTGCTGGTTTCCGCCCGAGAGCGAGCGGATGGGCTGGTCGATGGACCCCATGCGGATTCGCAGGCGTGCCGCAATGGCCTCGGCGCGTTGGCGCTGCCCCTTGCGGTCGACCAGTCCGGCCTTGGCGGTGGAGGCCATGGTGGCGTATCCGATGTTCTCCGCCACCGAGGCATCGAGCACCAGGCCCTGGGTCTTGCGGTCCTCCGGGACATGCCCGATGCCGGCGCGGGTGGCCGCGGCCACGTCGCGACGGGCCAGCGGGGCACCGGCCACGGTGACCGAGCCGCTCTCATAGGAGTCGGCACCGGCGATGCAGCGGATCAACTCCGTGCGTCCTGCACCCATGAGTCCGGCCAGGGCCACCACTTCTCCCGGGCGCACCTGGAAGGAGATATCCGAGAGCATCCCGGCGTTGAGCCCCTTGACGCTCAGCAGTGGTGCGTCCTGCACGGTGGTGCGCACGCGCGGGAACTGTTCGTCGATGTCGCGGCCGACCATCAGCCGGACCAGTTCGTTCTCGTCGGTGTCCGCCGGGACGGTCGCGATGAATTGGCCATCGCGCAGCACATTGACGTAGTCACCAATGGCCGCGATCTCATCGAGGTGGTGGCTGATGAAGATCATTCCCACGTTCTTGGCCTTGAGGCTGCGCACCACCTCGAAGAGCTGGGCGATCTCGGCGGTGGTCAGTGCCGCGGTCGGCTCGTCCAGGACCAGGATGCGGGCGTCCATCGAGAGCGCCTTGGCGATCTCGATGAGCTGTTGCTGGGCCAGGCCCAGATCCCCGACGGCCATGTCGACGTCAAGGTCCAGGCCGAGGGTGTCCAGCGCCTCGCGGGCAATGCGGCGCATCTCACGGCGGTTGATGATGCCGAACCTGCGCGGCACCCTGCCGAGGGTGATGTTTTCGGCGATGCTCATGGAGGGCACCAGGTTCAATTCCTGGTGGATGGTGGCAATGCCCAGCGCCTCGGAGGATTTGGTGTCGGAAATCTTCACTTCCCTGCCCTCGAGCAGGATCCTTCCGCCATCGGGCGGGTGTACCCCGGCGATCATCTTGATCAGCGTGGATTTGCCGGCACCGTTTTCACCCAACAGCACCGACACCTTGCCCGCATACACCTCGACGGTGACTTCGTCGATGACCTGGACCGGACCAAATGACTTGCAGACCCGGTCCAGGACCAGCAATGGTTCACTACTCATGCTTGCGTGGTTCCTTCCATGTTCGATTCCCGCTGCGGGGCCGCGGCCACCGAGGGACGCTGGGTAAAGGTGCTGGTGAGTTCCACCGGCTCGACCTCTTCCTTGTCCATGGCCGAGCGCAACGCCCGCACGGCCGCCGCCCCCATGGCCTGGAGGTCATGGCTGATGGTGGATATCGGTGGTTCATGCATCAGCAACGCATCCACCTCGTCGAAGGAGACCACCGAGAAATCCGGCCCGATCCGCATTCCGGCATCGCGCCAGACGCGCAGGGCGCCGATGGCCATGGGTGCATCGGCAATGATCACCGCGGTGGGCCGGTGTTCATTGGCCAGGAACCAGCGGGCTCCCTCGGCGCCGGATGCCGGGCGGAAGTCGCCGGCGAAGTGCAGGTCCGCACTGGTGGAAAGTCCGTGGCAACGCAGCGCGGCATCAAAGGCATCATGTCGTTCCAGGGCGGTGGAGGCGTGTTCGGGGCCGCCGATGAAGGCGATGCGTTCATGCCCGTGTGACTTCAGCGCCCCCACGGCTTGGGCAAGTGCGGTGTGGCTTTCGGCGATGACGTGCGGGACGGGAAGGTCGGCCAGCGTGCGGTCCACGAAGATCATGGGAATGCCGCTTTGGGCCACCCTGCGCAGCATCTCACTGGCATTGCCCGCCTGCTCGCTCAGTCCCTGGGGAACGACGATCATGCCGTCAACGCGCCGGGAGAGCATGGTGGCCAGGAAGTCGTCTTGCTGCGCCGCGTCTTCGTTGGCGTTGCCCATGAAGGTCATCAATCCCGCTGCGCGCGCCTGTTGTTCCACGGCGTGGGCCAGGTCTGAAAAGTAGGGGTTGCGCACATCGGAGATCAGCAGTGCGATGGTGTCGGTCTTGGTGGATCGCAGCGAGCGGGCCTGCGCGTTGGGGAGGAAGTTGAGCCTTTGGGCGGCGGCCTTCACCCGGGACCGGGATTCGGGCGAGGTTGCGGGGTTGCCCGAGAGCACCCTGGAGGCCGTTGCCGGAGATACCCCGGCGGCCTTCGCGACGTCCTTGATGGTGACCGCGTCCATGATCAATAAGCCCCTTTGCTTATCCGTGAAATCGATTCCATGGAATCGATTTCATG
>JAUNVO010000319.1:0-960 GCA_030540695.1 Micrococcaceae bacterium
CTGTCCTTACCCAGCAGCGCACGCCCTGCCGTGTTTGCTCCCAACACCAGGGCATCGGGCACTCGCTTGGCCACGCCGAGCAGCTTCCCGGCCCCCTGGGTCACGCCGGACCACTGCTTGGCGGCGGCATTCCACACCGCGCCCTCGGCCGTGGACACTTCCTTGGCGCGAAGCTTCTTCACCAGCGTTCCGGTGTTGATGTCCACGGGGCAGGCGGTCTGGCACATGCCGTCCACCGCACAGGTGTCCACCGACTCGTAGGTGTAGTCGCGGGCCAGCTCGGCGACCAGCCCGGTGTCACCGGCCGCCCTCGCGCTCTCCATGGCGCGCAACGTGACGATGCGCTGTCGCGGGGTCAACGTCAGGTTGCGCGAGGGGCAGACCGGCTCGCAGTAGCCGCAGGCCACACAGCGGTCGACTTCCGGATCCACGGCCGGGGTGAGCTTGATGTGCCTCAGATGCGCCAGCGGATCCTCGTCCAGGATCACTCCGGGGTTCAGCATCCCCGAGGGGTCAAGCAGTGTCTTGAGTTCGCGCATGACGGCGTAGAGTTCGTCCCCGTACTGGCGGCGCACATATGGCGCCATCACCCTCCCCGTGCCGTGTTCTGCCTTCAGCGACCCACCTTCGCCAAGCACCAGGTCCACGAGGTCTTCGGTGAAATCCGAGTAGCGGCGGATCTGGTCCTTGGTGTGGAACCCATCGGTGAGCATGAAATGGACGTTGCCGTCCTTGGCATGCCCGAAGACCACTGAGTGTTCATAGTTGTACCTCCTGAAAAGCACCGAGAGTTCCGCGCAGGTCCGTGCCAGCGCGGGGACCGGGACCACCACGTCTTCAAGCAGTGCTGTGGTTCCTTGCGCCCTGGCCCCGGCAACCGACGCATAGAGCCCCTTGCGCAGCTTCCACAGCTGCGCGCGCGTCTTGGCCTCGGGGCTGAACTGCGCCGGGGCGCTGAGC
>JAUNVO010000319.1:970-2620 GCA_030540695.1 Micrococcaceae bacterium
CGGGGCGCCGCTGCCCCCGCGGCGGGCGGTGCGGGGCCGCGGGGGTGACGGGCGGGGGGGCGCGGCGCTTCGGTGCGCGTGCCAGCGCCAGGCCCGTGGACTGGCGCGCGGCCAGTTCAGGGGCGCTGGTTGCGGTGTATTCGACCAGGAACGCGGCGTGTGACTCCACGGCCAGGTCCCTGACGATCTTCGGTGCCCCCGGCAGGCCCTGCCCCACCTTAAGCGAGAGCGAATCCATCAATTCGACGGTTGCCGCACCGGAATCCACCAGCGATTCGAGTGATTCGTTGGCCGTAAAGAGATCGTCGAAGACGAGCAAGGAGGTGGTGACGTGCTTGAAGACGGGAACCGTCCGGAACGTTGCTTCCGCCACGAATCCGAGGGTGCCTTCGGAACCTACAATGAGATGCGCCAGGACCTGCGCGGGGTCCTCATAGTCCAAGAACGAGTTCAGCCCGTATCCCATGGTGTTTTTCATGGAGAACTGGTGCTTGATGGTGGCCACCGATTCGGCGTCCTGCCGTACCCGCCGGCACAGCCGTTCCAGGCCGTCGAAGATTTCCGGTTCAAGGGCCCGAAGCTTCTGGTTTGCATCGTTGGCACCGGTGTCTATGACCGTGCCGCTGGCCAGCACGATGACCAAGGATTCAAGGGTTCGATAGACATTGTCAACGGTCCCGCAATGCATGCCCGAGGAGTTGTTGGCCACGACTCCCCCAATCGTGCAGGCAATCTCCGAGGCCGGGTCCGGCCCGAACTTGCGGCCATGGAGCGCCAGCCTTGCATTCAACGCACGGACGGTCACCCCGGGTTGCACCCTTACCCTCATGCCGGAGTCCAGGACCTCAATGTCCTTGAAGTTCTTTCTGACATCGACCAGGAGCCCGTCGGTGACGCCCTGCCCGGAGAGCGATGTCCCGCCCGAACGGAACGTCAGTGGCAAGCCGAGTCCGGCGCTGGCCATCAGCAATGAACCTACCTCGGCCGCGTTGGCAGGGATGGCCACTGCTTGCGGGGTCAGCAGGAAGTGGGAAGCGTCGTTGGCGTATGCATGCAGGTCGATGGCGCGCTCGGTGAGCTGGGCGCTGCTGCTCAGTGCGTTGCGCAGTGTGGGGATCAAGGAGTGGCTCTTTCGTTCCATTTATTGACAATACGCCGGGATCCCGGAGTTGGGCATTGGGCCGGCACGCAGGCGGTCTTGGAATTCTCTACCAAGCACATTCACGTATCAAGCCGCCTTTGAACATGCCCGTCCCGGAACATGGCCGCGGGCCCACCGGTCAAGGGATCCACGCCGTCACCGGGCTATCTCCCATTGATCGGCTTCTGAGACCCGACTGGGTCTTCTTGCTACGGGGAGTGCACCGGCAGAAACGGAGCTCGTTGCGGATTCGGTTTGGAGCGAGGGACCAAAAGTTGGCGCGGGTTAGAACCCTAGCAACCCGTCATGCCGGTGCATTTCATGCGCCGGGGTCGTCCTGGAATCAGTGGTGGTGGACCGCCGTTTGGCGCAAGCTGGTCACGCATAACGGCCGGCAATCAGCGCCGACGCCGAAAAGCGGTCGTTCGGCTCCGTGCCTAGTACCGTGATCAGCGATCCGGACTTGTCCTTGGACTTCCATGGGGCGTTGCTTGAGGCGAAGGACAACA
>JAUNVO010000320.1 GCA_030540695.1 Micrococcaceae bacterium
TGAATCCGAAACCACGCGTGCTGATCCAACCGTTCGGGCATTTGCCCTCCTGCTTACGGGCCAGCCAAACGCAGCGCTGGCGATCATGGCTGTGCCCGATCCGCTTCCGGCTGGGGTGCGTAGACGACGGAACCTGGCCTTCTACTTGGACATTGTTGCCCGAAATCCTGCTGGGCCCACACCCGAGCTGGTTCAGCGGGTGCAACTGCTATATCGGGGCCCTGGACTCCTGGCCGAGCTTGCGCTTTTGAGTCTCCTTCCGGGTTGGGGCGGGGCGTTTGCCTTGTTGGACCTCGAAAATGGGGAGCTCCGGCAACTTGAGGGCCTCAATTCTTCCGCGCTGCTCCCCTTGTCGGACCGGCCTGTACTTACCCCACGGGAGCAAGAGATCTTGGGACAGTTGCGACAGGGCATGACACGTCGGGAAATAGCTTCGTCCAGCTACCGATCCGAGAACACCATCAAGACGCAGATTCGGGGTCTTTATCGAAAGCTCAAGGCCTCGGATGCTGACCAACTGTTGGAGCAGGCACGAGTCTGGGGCCTTTAAGAGGGGCGATCTTTTGGCTGGCGGGTGGGGACGCGAGCTCACGGCAAACAACAATAGTCGCCTGAACGGTGACCAACTCCAAGACCTGTATCGGGTCGTGACCTGAGGGACCTCATCCGAGGGCTGGATGACCCGGCGGTGCCACGGATGAAGGGAACTTGGGGAAGCTCCTCTACGATCGGAGTGATATCGGGCGAGTCAGGGCACCCGCTGAAATCTGAAAGCTCGAGAGGTATGAGAAATGGCCGTGATCACCCAGAGGGTGGATCATCCTGCCGCCGCGAGGTTTCGCTCGTGGGACGGTGGATCCGCCAGGCTGCTCATCGTTAGGGCTGCTGCCGGAACCGGCCGACATTGGTTCGCCAAGTCGTGGATCGGTGGCCGCCGCGGGGAGGTCCTGGATTGGTGTTCCGAGACCATCGATCAATCGTCCCGTGTGAACGAACTAGCTGCCCGGCTTCGCGGGGATCCCGGCCTGCACTTGGCAGTAATTGCGGGGCCCTCGTCGCGAATTTTGGAACTGGCGGCGTACACCTCAACTTTGATGGCGGAGCCACAAGACCTTCTGCTGGAGATCGACGAAATTGCCCAGCTTGCCGAGCCCGGTAGAGTCCTTGGGACTAAGGAGTCACGGGATATCTACCGACTCTGCGGAGGTTGGCTCCGGGCAGCAGAGCTCCTGGCCGGTGGGACCACCTCGGGTTCCGGGTCGCCGGCCCAACAATCGATACGCAGCAGTCTTGCAAGATGGCTCCTCCACGAGGATCCGGATAGGAGCCTGAGTGAAGCTGCGTTTCTGCCGGAGTTCGACTCAAAGTTGGTGGAAGCGTTCTATGGGAGGTTCTCCCCGGAGAAGCACACCTTGGATGAGATCATTAATGTCGGTCTACTGCGACCGGACGGATCCGGCGGCTGGTTGATGCCGGAGATGGTTTGCCAAGTTTTGACTGAGCGCGCTGGAATGCTGGGCCGAGAACGTACCGCGATCCTGGAACAGGCCGCCGTTGATGCCATGGCAAGCACCCATGGTGTCAAAGCGGCCTTGGAATCGGCTTTTAGGCTTCGACGTTGGCCAGCACTGATGAAACTGTTGTCGGAACACTGGCCGGACTTGTTCATGGACAGCCCACATGAACTAGCCGCATTGGTCGCCGCGATTCCCCGGTTCTTTATCGAACAATCAGACCACATGAGGGCGAGCCTGCGTATCCTCGGCCTGGCTGGGGAGAAACGCATGCTTCCCCAGCTTCCGGCGGTCAAACCGAACTATGCGACGGACTTCTTGGCCCAAAGCCTTCACCGGGACACGACGCGGCTGTATCGTACGCCCAATGCACGGGCGATCAGGGTCGGAATGCTCGAGGTGATCCAATTAAGGCTGGTTGGATTGTATGAAGAAGCTGCTGATTCCGCCATGCGTCTGCGTTCGGCGCTGGGGGTGGTGCTTAGTACCCAAGCCACGGAGCCCAGCCTGGCCGCATTCACTGAACTGCAAGCTGGCATGGCCTTGCATTTGGCGGATCGCGGCACAGAAACCCGCCAAGCCTATGAGTCCTCATTTCACTGGGCAAAGGTTTCGGGAAAGAGTTTCATGTTGGCTGATGCCGCCGGCAAGCTGGGCTTGCTCAGCGCTTTGGAAGGTGACACTGAATCTTCCCTTCGTTGGGTTGAAGAACACGAAGCGGCTCTTGGTGCTGTGGGCTGGGGCAAAGAAATGCTTGCTCGACCGGGTGCCATGGCTCGTGCCTGCCTAGCCGCGGATCGCTTGGATATTATCGCTCTGGGCGCGGAACTGGCTACCATGCCGTCGACCCCCGACAATGACGAATTCTGGGCCGTGCACGCCTACCTCTTGTCACTGCACCGGATACTTTCCAGAAGTCCTGCAAAGGCCCCTGCCTTGGTGCACTCCTTGCGGGTGGCAAGGCGCTACGCCGCTACGGCGCCGCTGGCCAGACAGTTGTTGGATGACGCGCTGTTGATGGATGCCTTGCTCGATCGCCGCGGACCACGTCTTGCTGCTGAGTACTGCCAAGGTGACCCGACCCTTATCGCGTTGGG
>JAUNVO010000321.1 GCA_030540695.1 Micrococcaceae bacterium
TCATGCAGGCGGTGAACCATGCCTTGGATACTCGCCGGTCGACCAAGGTCGACAAGCTTATCAAGCAAGCCCAGTTCCCCTTGCCCGGAGCTTCGATTGCTGAGCTGCATTATCTTCCGGGTCGCAAGATCGATGAAGCAAGGATGAAACGCTACGCGACGCATCAGTGGCGGGCTGATCCAACGAACTTGTTGATCATTTCCCCGACCGGTGGAGGCAAGACCTATATTGCGTGCGCTATTGGTATTGCCGCCTGCCATAGCGAGCACTCCGTGTTTTATACGCGAATGGACGCGCTGGCCCGGAAACTGCTCATCGCACGGGGTGACAGTAAAGTTCACGATGAGCTCTTGACGAAGCTTCGCGAGGCGGACCTCTTGATCCTTGATGACTTCTTAACGGTCGGCATCGATCAGAACATTGCCAGTGACCTCTTCGGGGTTCTTGCTGACCGGGAGCACCGCTCACCGACGGTAATTGTGTCAATGGAAGTTCTAAACTGACCATGGGCGGCAATCCCCGCTGACCACCAGGCGGATTCTAGGGGTCGATGCAACACCCGAGGTCAGCTGGCTATCAGTAAATCACGTAATCGCTCGGCCGGGGTATCCCAGTCCAGTGTCTTGCGGGGACGCGCGTTCAGCTCTTGGGCGACATGCTCCAGGTCCTCGGCACCGTAGTCGTTCAGGTCGGTGCCCTTCGGGAAGTACTGGCGCAGCAGGCCGTTGGTGTTCTCGTTGGATCCGCGTTGCCAGGGGCTGCCCGGATCGCAGAAGTAGACGGCCATCTCGGTGGCGAGGGAAAACGCCCGGTGTTTGGCCATTTCCGCGCCCTGGTCCCACGTCAGGGACCCACGCAGGTGTCCCGGCAGGGTGAGCATGGTTTCGATCAGCCCGTCGCGCACCGATTCGGCGGTGTGGTCCACCGGCAGGTGCACCAGCATCACGTAGCGGGTGGTGCGCTCCACCAGCGTCGCGATCGCCGATTGGTTGTGGGCCCCGGTAATGAGATCCCCTTCCCACGCGCCAGGAATGGCGCGGTCCTCGACCTCGGGCGGACGCTCGGAAATGCCGATCATGGGGTCGCGGAACCGGCTGGTGCGTTCCTCCGGATTCTTGTGCTTCTTGCGGCGGGTCCGCCCGGTGCGCAGGGCCTCCTTGACCTCACGTTTGAGCCCGCCGCGGGCCTGGAGATAGAGGGCCTGATAAACGGTTTCCTGGCTCACGCGCATGCTCGTGTCATCGGGGAAGTCCTTGATCAGGGTGTGGGAGATCTGTTCCGGGGACCAGCGGGTGAGCAGCCTGTCCTCCACGTAATCGCGTAGTTCCCCGGGAATGGCCAGCTTACTGGCCTTGGGCCGGGCCCGGGCCGCGGTGGCGGCGCGGTGGGCGCCGTAGGGCTGGTAGCCCAGCCGCGGATCCGGGTGGCTGTTGCGGGAGATCTCTCGGCTGATGGAGCCCGGGCTGCGGCCCAGTTCCCGGGCGATGGTCCTCATCGAGGTCCCGGCCCGGTGCAGGTCGGCGATCAGCAGCCGCTCATCCAGGGACAGGTAGCGGGGGCTGAGGGCCTGTTCCAGGTCCTTTAGCGACGGCACGGGAGCGGGTGCCGACGGCTTCTGTTCCGGCCCGGTGGCGGCCGGGTGCGGAGCCGGGGTCGGCAGCCTCGTTTCGGTGCCTGGTCCTTCTGTAAAAGTAGTGGTCACCTTTTGTTTATACCCGGCTCTCGGGTGTTCGGGTCGAACGGCGCGGTCCGCGGATCCTCCGGCCTGTTGCCGGTCCCATGCGTAGGAGCTGAGCTTGCTGGCCCCCACCTGGCGTGCGGCATCCCGCCGGCCGACCCCGTCCCGGCGCAGCCCCAGGTAGTCGGCGCGTTTTTGCGAGGTGGCCCGGGTCCCGGTGCCGGGGATGCCGGCATCGATGGCCCAGTTGGCGCAGGTGGAGCGGTTCAGCCCCAGCTCGCGGGCCGCCTCGGTAATGCTGCTGATTTCCCGGAGCCGTTCCAGGAAGCGGGCCTTCACCTCGGCGTGGTGGCGGGCCCTGGGCTCGGTGAGCGCCGGTGGGTTGTGCGGTGGCAACCGGGCCACGGTCCGGGTCCTGGACGCCCAACTGTGAGCGGTGCTGATTTTCAGTCCCAGTTCTTTGGCGGTGGCCGCGATGTTCCCGGTCCGGTCCAGGACCTCGTAGAAGTGGTCCTTCTGGGCTTGGCTGTAGTGGCGTTTGGTTCGGATCCCGGCGGTATTCGCCCACTTCTGGCAGGTGCTGCGGTTGATGCCCAGTTCCTGGGCGGCCGTGGCGATGGACCCGGTTCGGACCAGCACCTTCAGGAACTCGTCCCGTTGGGCCCGGGTATGTGATTGCTGGTGGCGCTTTGCCGAAGCCGTTGATGCCGGTCCCGAGCCCTCACGTGACGGCGGTTTTTCCTTTAAGGACGGACCTTTTGTTGGTGGTGTTTCCATGGTGGTGCAACTCCCGATTGTTCGGGGGTGTTGCATCGATCGATAGAACCCAAGCCAGCGGCAATAAAACTGACCACCGGCGGCAACCGGTTTTTACCACCGGCGGCAGGCTCCTTCCCTCCATCTCATGGATGCCGAAGCCCCGCAAA
>JAUNVO010000322.1 GCA_030540695.1 Micrococcaceae bacterium
CGGGAGCGGGCCTTAGGCTAGCCTCGGCGCGAGCCCAGGGTCAGCCCGTCCCTGGCTTCGTTGACGCCGACCAGTACGGCGTCGCCTTCCTGGATGGCTCCGGCGAGTAGCTCACGCGCCAGCCGGTCACCGATTTCGCGTTGCACCAATCGGCGCAGCGGACGGGCACCGAACGCCGGGTCGAACCCGGTGAAGGCCAACCAGTCGCGGGCACCGTCATCGACCTCAAGCGTCAACCGCCTGGAAGCCAATCGCTGGGCCAGCAGGTCGACCTGCAGCGCGACAATGGAGCCAAGCTGTTCCAGCGATAGCGCATCAAACATGATCACATCGTCAAGCCGGTTCAGGAACTCGGGCTTGAAAGACGCATTGACCACGTTCATCACGGCCGCGTGTTTGGCTTCCTGCTCCATCGACTGGTCAACCAGGAACTGGGAACCCAAGTTCGAGGTCATGATCAGGATGACGTTGCGGAAGTCGACGGTGCGACCCTGCCCGTCCGTAAGACGCCCATCGTCCAGAACCTGCAAGAGGATGTCAAAGACCTCCGGGTGGGCCTTTTCCACTTCGTCGAGCAGCACCACGGAGTATGGCCGGCGACGCACTGCCTCGGTGAGTTGCCCGCCTTCCTCGTAGCCGACGTAGCCCGGAGGGGCACCGACCAGCCGGGAGACCGAATGCTTCTCCGAATATTCACTCATGTCGATGCGAACCATGGCGCGTTCATCGTCAAAGAGGAAATCCGCCAGTGCCTTGGCCAACTCGGTCTTACCCACCCCGGTGGGTCCAAGGAACATGAACGAACCCGTTGGCCGATCGGGGTCCGAGATTCCTGCCCGCGCCCTGCGCACGGCATCGGAGACCGAGGCAACGGCCTGTTCCTGGCCGATCAACCGCTGACCCAGGAAGCTTTCCATTTCCAGGAGCTTCTGGCTTTCCCCTTGCAGCATCCGTCCTGCAGGAATTCCGGTCCAGGCGGAGATCACCTCGGCAATACCGTCGGCAGTGACTTCCTCGGCAACCATCAAGTCCTCGGTACCGGCAGAGGCCTCGGCCTGGGCCGCATCCTCCATGTCCTTTTCCAGGGCGGGAATTTCCCCGTAGAGCAGGCGCGAGGCACTTTCCAAGTCACCTTCGCGCTGCAGCTTCTCGGCGCGGGAACGCAGCTCGTCCAACCGGACCTTGAGATCACCGACGCGGTTCAGGCCCGCCTTCTCCGCTTCCCAGCGGGCGTTCAGGGCATCGAGTTCTTCCTTCTTGTCCGCCATATCGGCACGCAACACCTCGAGGCGCTCGCGGGACCCGGGGTCGGTTTCCCCGGCCAGGGCGAGTTCTTCCATGGTCAACCGGTCCACCGAGCGGCGCAGCTGGTCGATTTCCTCCGGTGCCGAGTCGATCTCCATGCGCAGCCGGCTGGCGGCCTCGTCGACCAGGTCAATCGCCTTGTCCGGAAGCTGGCGACCTGCGATGTAACGGTTTGAAAGGGTCGCGGCGGCCACGAGTGCGGAGTCGGAGATGGTCACCTTGTGGTGCGCCTCGTAGCGTTCCTTCAGCCCACGCAGGATGGCAATCGTGTCATCCACGCTGGGCTCACCGACGTAGACCTGGGCGAAGCGGCGCTCCAGGGCCGGATCCTTTTCAATGTTCTCGCGGTATTCATCCAGCGTGGTGGCACCGATGAGGCGCAGCTCGCCACGGGCCAGCATGGGCTTGAGCATGTTGCCAGCATCCATGGCGCCTTCGGAGGCACCGGCGCCCACAACCGTGTGGATTTCATCAATGAACGTGACAATTTGCCCGTCGGACCCCTTGATCTCTTCCAGGACGGCCTTGAGCCGCTCCTCGAACTCACCACGGTATTTGGCCCCGGCAATCATGGCCCCGAGATCAAGGGCGATCAAGGTCTTGCCACGCAGTGACTCGGGGACGTCGCCGGCGACCATCCGCTGGGCCAGGCCTTCGACAACCGCCGTCTTGCCCACACCCGGATCACCGATCAGCACCGGGTTGTTCTTGGTGCGCCGGGAAAGGACCTGCACCAGGCGACGGATCTCGGCGTCCCTTCCGATGACCGGATCGAGCTTGCCCGAACGGGCAATGGCCGTCATATCGGTGCCGAACTTCTCCAGGGCTTCGAAAGTGTTCTCCGGATCCGGGTTATTGACCTTGCGATCCCCACGGATTCCGGGCAGCGCGCTGTCCAGGGCTTTTCTGGTCGCGCCGGATTCGCGGAGCGCCCTGCCGGCGGCACCGGTGTCTTCACTGAGTCCGAGCAACAGATGCTCGGTGGATACGTAGCTATCACCCATCGAACCGGCCGCCTGCTGCGCGGAACTGATGGCCTGCAGGATACCGCGGGAGTACTGGGCCTGGGCCACACTGTCACCAGAGGATGCCGGTAGGGCCTTGATAGCCGCGCTGGCCTGGACCGACACCTGATCAGGGTCAATGCCTGCTGCCTTCAACAGGGCAACGGCAACGGATTCGCGCTGGTCGACCAGCGCCTTGAGCAAGTGGGCGGGTTCCACTTGGGGGTTGCCTGCGGTTGAGGCATTCATTCCCGAAGCGGAAAGCGCCTCTTGGCTCTTGG
>JAUNVO010000323.1 GCA_030540695.1 Micrococcaceae bacterium
CCGCCAAGTCCGCCGAAGCCATCGACAACGGCTTCACCGCCTCCGCAAGGTGGCTAGGTCTCTACTGGGAGGCCGTACTCCTGGCAACGTTCCTGGTAGCCATCCTGCTGGCACTGACCCCTTATGCCAAGGCGCGTCTGGGCGGAAACATGAAGCCCGAATACGGCAGGTTCAAGTGGGTCGCCATGATCATGTGCACCCTGTTGGCCGGCGGCGGCGTCTTCTGGGCCGCAGCCGAGCCGATCTCCCACTACGTCTCCGGTCCCCCGTTCTTCGGTGAGACCTCCTCGGATCCGACCGTGGCCGCGCACCAGGCACTGGGACAGAGCTTCGTGCACTGGGGCTTCCTGGCCTGGGCCATCCTGGGCTCGCTCGGCGCCATCGTGATGACCCACGCGGTCTCCAAGGGCATGCCGCTGCGCCCGCGCACGCTGCTCTACCCGATCATGGGCCGCAAGGTGCTCACCAGCTGGGTCGGCACCGTCGCCGACGTGGTCAGCATCCTGGCCGTCATGGCCGGCACCGTGGGCCCCATCGGCTTCCTGGGCCTGCAAGTCTCCTACGGCATGTCCTCGCTCTTTGGCATTCCCAACAACTACGGCACCCAGCTGGTGATCATCGCGGTGCTCACCGGCGTCGCGGCACTCTCGGTGTCCTCGGGGCTCTCCAAGGGCATCCAGATCATGAGCCGGCTGAACGTCTGGCTGGCACTGGCCCTGATGGCCGCCATCCTGGTCCTGGGTTCGGTCGGCTACATCTTCAAGGCCTTCATCGGCGGCATGGGCGTCTACCTCAAGGACTTCGTCCCCATGTCCCTCTACCAGGGCGACGCAGGGTGGGTGGCCGGCTGGACGGTCTTCTTCTTTGCCTGGTTCCTGGGTTACGCCCCGTTGATGGCGATCTTCGTGGCCACCATTTCCCGCGGCCGCACGGTGCGGGAACTGATCCTCTACTCCACCGTCATGCCCCCGATCGTCACCTGCTTCTGGTTCACCGTGCTGGGCGGCACCGGCATCATGTTCGAGCAGCAGAACCCGGGATCCATTTCCGAACCGCTGGCCAGCGACGGGTTGCCCGCCGCGGTGATGTCCATCGCCAACCAGCTGCCCTTCGCGGGCCTGATCGGCGTGGGCTTCCTGGTCCTGACGGTGATGTTCGTGGCCACCACCGCGGACTCGATGTCCTACAGCATCGCCCAATCCTGCACGGTCACCGACGAGCCCTCCACCAAGCTCCGCGCCTTCTGGGCCGTGGCCATGGGCGTTGCCGCGGCGGTGCTGATCTCCATTGGTGACGGCGGGATCACCGGACTGCAGTCCTTCATCGTGATCACTGCGGTCCCGGTCGGGTTCCTGATGCTCCCCTCGGTCTTCGCGGCCCCCGTGTTCGTGCGCCGCATGGCCATCGAGCAGGGCGTCCTGAAGCCCAAGAAGGCGAAGTCCACCAGCTAGGCACCCCCTGGCGGGCGCAAGCCCGGATCGATCACTGTCTTTGCAGCGAAGGGCCCCGAACGGTTTCACACCGTCCGGGGCCCTTCGCTTTTTGGGCCCGAACGCCCTAGAAATCACTCATGTCAATGAATTGCTTCACCAGCGCCGATTCGCGCCGGCCCGCGGCACAAATCAGCGAGACCTGCGAGAACGCCGCCTCGTCACTCAGATCCACATACACGACCCCCGGGATCTGCAGCGCGCGCAGCGACTCGGGCACCACCGCGATCCCCGTGCGCGCCGCCACCAGGCCCAGGATCGTGGGGAACTGGATGGCCTCCTGGGAGACCTTGATGTGGAAGCCCGCCTGGATGCACAGCGCCGAAATCAGGTCATAGAGCCGCGAGACATGGTGGCGCGGGAACATCACGAACTCCTCCCCGGCCAACTGCGCCAGCGGGACGGCATCCAGCTGCGCCAGCGGGTGGTTCTGCGGCACCGCGACCACCAGCGCCTCGCGGCGCAGCGGGGTGGCGTCAATGCCCTCGAGGGGTTCGATTTCCCGCACGATACCCACATCCATCCGCCCGTCAAGCACCGCCTGGATCTGGGTTTCGGTGGTGCTCTCCTGCAGCTGGAAACGGATCAGCGGCAGCTGCTCGTGCATGTTGTTCACCATGCCCGGCAACAGCGACAAGGCCGCGGAGCTCACAAAGCCCACGCGCAGCAACCCGGCACTTCCGCTGGTGGCCTGCGCCACCTCGGACTGCGCGCGTTCGGCCTCGGCCAGCACCCGGCGGGCCGCCTCGAGCAATACCCTGCCGGTGTCGGTGATCTGCACCGAGCGGGTGGTGCGGATGAACAGCTGGGTCTTCAGGTTCCGCTCCAGCCGCTGGATCTGCTGGCTCAGCGCCGGCTGGGCAATGTGCAGTCGTTCGGCCGCACGGTTGAAGTGCATTTCCTCGGCCACGGCGACGAAGTAGCGAAGCTGTCTGAGTTCCATGAGAACTAAGTGTGTCTGCTTATGAGTCGATAGGCAATAAATACTTCTCTGTGATCACCGATCCCCGTAGTCTGGGTCACAGAACAGTACACGGCAGCACGAAGGCAGGAACCCACCTCATGGCTAACACCACCACCACCAAAACCCTGGAACT